>NZ_JBWKKU010000063.1:0-59077 GCF_056431445.1 Saccharopolyspora sp. NPDC045941 | reverse complement strand
CCCACTTCCTCCGGGCATGTCTCAGCCGATCACCTGCCACGTTTCCGATCGGCACCCACAAACGATTCTTACTGAGATCACCTCAATGGAAATCAAACCTCTGATTTCCATTGAAATTGCGGAAGTTGTCCCCAGGTGCCCGGGGTTGAGTAGCAGCGGTACAGCCGTTAGCGCTAGGCCAAGATCCGCAGGTCAGGCGCAGCAGCCGGCGGGCTGAGTGGCCGGGTTCCTGTCGCCGGTTTCGGCGTCGGGGGTGCAGCAGGCCGCGTCGGCGAGCGAGGCTGGGCTGTCCTTGCCGAAGGAGGCGGAATCGAGTCAGGCCCTGCCCAGCCCGCATCCGTCACGGACGCCGGATCGCCGGTCCTCCAGGGATTGCTGGAGGTGTTGACGGACGTGGTCGATCCACGCAAGCGCCGGGGTGTGCGGCACCGCCGGGCGGTGGTGCTGGCCATTGCGCTGGCGGCCACGCTGGCCGGGGCACGCTCGTTCACGCCGATCGCCGAGTGGGCCACCGATGCACCAGCGGGTGCACTGGCCCGGCTGTTGGTCGCCGGCCGCCGTCGGAATCGACGATCCGTCGTGTACTGCAACGACTTCCCGGTTATGTGTTCGACGAGAAGATCAGTGCGTGGATGTGGCTGCGTACCAGCACGATCAGCGGGCGGCGGATCATCGCCTTCGACGGGAAAACGGTCAAGGGAGCCAAGGACACCGCCGGGAAGCTGGTGCATCTGCTCACCGGGCTGTGCTACTGATCTTGAATTATCAGGGTTCATGGTGGGGCTAGGCCTCAAATAAGCGAGTCGGTCTCTGTGGGGGCGGTGGTAGCCGAAATGATCACGTTGGCGTGCGCGTGAGATACGCCGATGAGTGGTGGGGGGCGTTGTGGGGCTCGTATGGGCCGGTATCGTGGCGCTCGGGTGGGTGCTGGGCGCCGATTTCGGGGTTCGGGCAGGCGTGGTCGCCACCGCGGGTGCGCGGTGGTCGGGTGTGAAGTCTGGTAACCGGTGGTGGGTTAGCCGAAGCGGGTGCGTTCGATGGTGTTCCAGGTGCTGAAGAGTCGTTCCAGGCTGGGTTGGTAGCCGATGAGCCGGATGGTGATGCTGCGGCCGCTGCCCCATCGACGATCCGAGTAAGAAGGGGCAACGGAACGAGCACAGAGGGGTAGCAAGACAAGACTTTGCTGGCGACCGCCCGGAACTTTGAAATAGTCGAAAGACAGACACCGGGCAGCAGGCTGGAACCAGGACTAAAACTCCAGTGACTCGGGATACGCAAGCCGACCTACTTACCCGCGACCGAACAGAAAATCCTCAGCGAATCTCGGACATCTGCTTCCGCAAGCATGGAGCCGTAATTGAACACCGCAGCACACGAGCCAGCATCAGTACGTAGAATTATGGAGACTTACGGGTCATCAAGCTCACCAGGACCGGAGCTGCGTTGCCGTGTGCCGGACCAGCGGGGCCGATCGGGCGCGGACATCGCACCGAAATCCCAAGATCAGATAGTTAAGTACGGCCCGCCGAACACCGCGCTTGGCAGCCGCGTTGTCGCTCAAGGTGAATGGATTCTACGACACAGCAATCAAGCCCTACCGACGGTCCGCGGTGTTTTCCGGAACAACTCGCGGTGGGGATACACCATGGACCGGCTCGACACGATCCCTCTTGAACTGCTCGACGGCCGGAAGCTTGCGACATCCATCGTCCGGCTGCTGCAAGCCAGTTTTTGGCGCCAGACGCCAGAGGCTGAATTCGACGAATCGGCACATGCCGATCGACTGTCCCCCATCACGGCACCGTTGACCGGGCGCAGGAGAGACGTATTCGATCAACTTCGCGACCGAATAGAATGGGATCGACTTTCCCGGGGCCTCACCCATGGGGATCCGATATTCGACAACGTTCTTTTCGCTCGCGACGGTTCGATGATCTTGATCGATCCGATCCCGTCGACCCCAGGCCTTCCCGACGTGATCGCCCTGGATATCGGCCGAATTTTCCAGTCCTGCGTGGGATACGAGCGGGTGACTTACGAACTACCAGCGCCCGACGACGTCCCGCTCGATATGATCATTTCGATGACGGGACTAGCGCACGACGACCTGATAGCCGCTCTGTACTTCGGAATCGTACACCTCCTTCGTTCGATGGTTTACGTCTCGGCTCGGAAGGCGAAGCACCTCCTGGAGGAATGCGTGGACAGCTTGATTGGAGCGGCGACATGTCGGCTGTAGTGGTGTTCGACATCGACGGGGTACTGGTCGACACCCGAGAGATCGTACGGCGAGCCTATGCCGAGGTCGGCATTGAGTTGCCCGACCAACTCTGGGGCAGTACATGGCGCACTTGGCTTCCCGAGCGCTGCGGGGGAGATCTCCTGCGCGCCCAAGCTGTCCACGATCAAAAAACCCAGTCTCACCTCGACTTACTCAGCAGGAGCAGGGTCACCACACTCGCGGGCGCTGAAGCCGCCCGCGCGTTGCACTCCTGCGGATGGACCGTCAAGTTCATCACCTCCGGCACACGCGAAGTCGTGCAGAGAACGCTTGACTCCGCCGATCCGTCATTGAGCGGGTTCCTGGCCGGAACCGATCTGGACAGCATGGGCAAACGGAGAGCGCTTGACGGGATTTCCCCTGCGGGTGGCGTATACGTCGACGACAACTACGACCTGGGCGTCAAGGTCACCGAAGGAAGCACGTGGAAACTAGTGCATTTCCGCGACCAGGCCGAGACAGAGTTGATCAAGGAGATCAGCACGGTATGGATGTCGTAATCCTTGCCGCCGGACGCGGTAGCAGACTCAAGGACATCACACCGCCTTATTTCAAGCCGTTGATCATCGTTGATGGCGAACCTCTCATCCGCCGGCTCGTCCGGACAGCGTTGCGCGTCTCAAGTGGGCGGATCGTGATCGTCGCCGCCCCGGAAAACGCGCTGCCCCTCTGCCAAGTGCTGGGCGACCTCCCGGCAGAAATCGTCCTCCAGCGTCAGCCGAATGGACCAGGAGACGCGCTCCTCACGGGTCTTCGACTTGTCACCTCGCCTGAGGTCCAGGTCCTCCTCGGCGACAATGTGGTGTCCGTCCGGGACGCGGAGAAGATCGCGCAGGCCGCCGTTCCGGCAGTCGGTGTCGTACCGATGCATCCTACCGAAGCCGAGCGGTACACGTACCTAACCCCGAGCGGCTGCTGGGTCGAAAAACTCCCTTGCGACGAAGCCAAGACCGAGCAGCGCCTGCCCTGCTGGGTCGGCCCGTTGAAGCTGAGGACTGACGAGATCAAAGCCGCCATCGAGCGCCGGATCCGGAGCACGCGAACCGAGGCGGGCCCGGCAGAGCAGGAAATCCCCATCGGGCCACTGCTCAACGAACAGGGTCCGGCCACCCTCGTTCCGGTGTCTTCTGTGGACATTGGCGTTCCCGCTGCATGGCTTCCGGCAAGAACACTCATCGAGGAATGATGTTATGAGCAGCAATTCTTCCGCCAAGGGAAAGTGGATTCCCGAGGCCGAATACGACGAAATCACCAAGAAGATCCCGATCCTGTGCATCGACGTGTTGCCGATCCACCCGGGGCCGGAGCGCTTGGTGGGATTAATACTCCGCGACACCTTCTGGGGCCGCCGTCGATGGTGCCTCGTGGGCGGCGGAGTCCAACACGGCGAACCACTGCCGGACGCCGTCGAGAGGGTCTTCGATTGGGCGCTGGGTGACCGGGTTTCACTCGACCTCGACACCCTGAATCTGAAGGAAGTGGTGGAGTACTTTCCCGATCCTGACACCGGCGAGTTCTTCGACCCCCGCAAGCATGCCGTCGCCCTCACTTACACCTGCGTCATGTCGGGTGACCCATGTCCTCGTGGGAAGGCCATCGATTTCCGCTGGTTCTCGCCCGACGCGCTTCCCGAGCGTGACTCCCTCGGTTTCGGGCAAGAACGTCTTGTACCGCGCCTCCTGGCTGCTTACCCCTCGATCAACCACCAAGCCGACCCAGCAATATGACGGTTTCCGCATCTGCGGGCAGGTAGCGGGCTCGCAGTGGCCACGTCGATGTCGGGCTTGTCCAGCGGCCGGTAGCCGGCGGCGAGGGTGGAACGCTCGTAAACGCCGATCAAGTAGTCGGAAACCGCGCCTGGCCGGAAGGCCGCGACGGTGTCGAGGACGGCGACTGCGGCCTGCCAGGCGCGAGTCGCCTTCGGAGACGTGGGTGAAGGCGTCCAGGAACCCGGTCCAGGAGTGCACCTCGAACAGCAGGTCCGGTAAGTCGATCTGCGGCAGCATCGCTGCGGTCGTCTTGCGCAGCCAGGTCAGCGACGCCGGCTCGTCGACCGCGCCGAGCTTGTCCACGCTCAACCGCGCCCGGCCGCCCTCGGGCGGGACGACGACCTCGACCTTGGCGTCTTCCCCAGCCTCGGCCATCCGGTCGGCCATCTGCCGCCACGCCGCGTCCAGCCCCCGCGTCAACTCGGCCAGATGCTCGGTCACGGGCATGTCCAGGCTCAGCCCGGCCAGCACATTGGGGCGGCCCGCCTCCCAGTGTGGTCCGTCCAGCAGCCGGGCACGAGGATCAGCCCACCGGTTGGACGGGGTGGCGTAGACGTCGCGGCGCAGCAACGCCCGGTGCAGCTGCTCCAGCACGCACACCACGTAGGCGTCCCGGTCCACCGCGCCGGCAGGCAGCGCGGGGTTGGCCAACACCACCGGTTTCCACGAGCGCGGCACCAGATCGACGTCGATGTCCTTGACCGGCGGTGATTTCGAGGCGCCCTTGCGTCGGGCCAGCCTCGGCAACGTACGCACCGCCGCCAGGATCTGCCGCCCACCCTGCGCGGCGGCCAACGCCTCGGACTCGCCCAGTAACGCTAGGAACGGCCGGACCGTGTTGTAGCGGGCTGTCAGGGCCTTGCGCAGCGCGATCTCGGCCGACCCGTCATCGACGGGCACCAGCTTCTCGACCATCGCCATCGCCGCCGTGATCTTGTCGCGGGGCGCGATCTCCTCCAACACCGACCACACCAGTGGCGGGTCCAACGCGACCCCGTCGGCATCGGCCTGCTCCAGCAGCCGCACCAACGTCCCGGAAACGTGGTTGAGCGTTCGGGACGCTCGTTCCAGTTGCGGCAGGTTCGCCAGCCGCTCCTTGTCGGTCGCCCGCTTGGCCGGCGACAGCAGCCGGGTGGCCATCAGCAGCGCGAACAGGTCCAGCGGTCGTCGATCGCCTGAGCCTCCAGGTTGCGCACCACTGCGGTCACCAACGCCGTGCGCCGTGGCTCGGGAGCCCGTTCCAGAGCGGCGGCCTTGCTGGCCATGCCGTAGCGGGCCAGGGTGGCCAGCCGGTTGATCGGCACCCGCGACAGGTTCACTCGGCCCAACCCGAACCCGGAGATCTCGTTGACCCGGTCCAGCGCCTTGGCCATCGCGGTGCCCGTCGACCGGGTCGGCGGCCGACGCAGCCGCTCCAGCTCCGAGCGTCGTGAACCCTCCGGCACCGGCAACAGCCCGACCAGCGCCAGCGGCAACGCCGGGTCCGCCCGGTAGGCGGCACGGGCGACCGAGGAGTGCAACCGGTCCTCGGCGGCGGTGCGCGCGGCAGAGATCTGCCGGGCCAGCACGCTCACCCCCGGCAGCAGCATCCGGTGCCGGCGCAGCCAGGCCACCGCGTGGTTGAACAACGCCACTGGCCCCTCGGCGTGGGTCCAGGCCCGGCCGTAGAGGAACGTGCGGAACTTGCGACCCCACTCGCGGTCGTCGTAGGCGTGGTAGCCGAACACCTCCTGGATCTCCCAGGCGTGCTCGTAGGCCGTCATCTGCCGCTCGGTGTACTTCTTCACGCACGACGCGTCGCGGATCCCCAACTGCTCGGCGAGGTACTCCACCACCGGCCACGGCACCGCGAGCGGGTCCTGGAGGAACAAGCCGACGTAGCGGACGGTGCAGATCTGGAGGGAGAAGCCCAGGCGCGAATGATCACCACGGCGTTTACCGATCAGCCTGCGGTCCTCGTCGTCGAGGAAGAAGAACCGCTCCAGCTTCGGGCGGGTCGGCTCTTGGGCAAACGTCCCGTAGGACTCGGCCTGCTCATCGGTCAGAAACTCCACGGGCACGAGGCCGAACCGTAGACGATGCCCGTTGACCTGCGGATCTTGGCTTAGCGCTAACGGCTGTACCGCTGCTACTCAACCCCGGTGCCGGTGTGTCGTGTGCCGACACGCCGGTGGTCCGCAGTTTCCATTGAAACTGTGGGGGAGTTGTCCCCAGGTGTCGGCATGCCGTGGGGTGACATGCCGGTGGTCTGCGGTTTCCATTGAAACTGTGGGAGGTGTTCGCACCTGTCTGTGCTTTGGGCGGTGTTGTCCGGAGGGGTGGGCGATTACGGCAGGCGTTCGGCTCGGAGGCGGGAGCGGCGGATCTTGCCCGCTTCGTCCCGCAGCGGGTCCGCGACGAACTCGAAGCTCCGGGGCAGGCGGTAGGGCGCGACCAGGGTGCGGAGGTGTTCCAGCAGCGACTCCTCGGTCACCGGGCGGCGCGGGTGGACGATCGCGTGCGGGACGTTGCCGAGATCGTCGTCGGGCAGGCCGATCACGCAGCTGTCCACCACCGCGTCGTGCAGCGCCAGCGCCGCTTCCAGTTCCGCCGGGTACACGTTCGCGCCGCCCACCAGGATCATGTCCGTCTCCCGGTCGCCGAGGTAGAGGTACCCGTCCTCGTCGAACCAGCCGATGTCGCCGAGGGATTCCCAGCCTTCCCCGTCGACCTGCGCCCGCCCGCCCAGCAGCCGGTACGTCGGATCGACGTCCGCCGCCGTGCGCATCCACACCTTGCCCTCCCGGCCCGGCGGCAGGACCCGGCCTTCGGCGTCGCGCACCTCCATCTCGCCGCGCAGCACCCGGCCGACCGAGCCCGGGTGCGCCAGCCACTCCTCGCTGGTGATGAACGTGGCGGCCTGCGCCTCGGTGCCCGCGTACAGCTCGCGCACGATCGGCCCGACCCAATCGATCCACTGCCGCTTCAGCCACACCGGCACCGGCGCCGCCGTGTGGAAGACGGCGCGCAGGCTCGACATGTCGGCGGCGTCGCGCACCTCCGCGGGCAGCTTCGAGATCCGGGCCAGGATCGTCGACACCACGTACAGCCAGGTCACCTTGTGCTCGCCGATCAGCCGCAGCGTCTCGGCGGCGTCGAAGCGGCGCATCAGGATCACGTGGTTGCCGCGCAGCAGCCCCATGGCCACGGACATGTTCGGCGCGTTGTGCGACACCGGGGACGGCACCAGCGCGACGCCGCCGGGCTCGATGCCGAAGCTGTCCGCGGACGGTTCCACGTCCTCCACCAGCGCGGGCCGCCCCGCGACGATCACCTTGGGCCGCCCGGTGCTGCCGCCGGACGTCGGTGCCTTCCACGCGGGGGAGACCGCCGCCGGCAGCGGCCCGTCGTCCTGCTGGGCGGAGCGGAACCGCGCGGGCAGCACCGGGCGCCCGCCGGTCAGCTCGGGTTCGACGTCGCCGATCACCAGCGCCGGCTCGGTCAGCGCGATGATCTCCGCCAGTTCGCCGGCCGGGAGCTTGGGGCTCAGCGGCTGGGGCACCGCGCCGACCTTCCAGGCCGCGATCTCAGCGAGCACGAACGGCACCCCGTTGGGCAGCACGATGCTGACGAAGTCGCCGTGCCGCACTCCGCGCGCCAGCAGGTCGCGGGCCAGCCGGTTCGACTCGGATTCCAGCTCGGCCCGGGTGAGCGTGGTGTCCTCGCAGGTCAGCGCGGCGCGGTCGGGTTCGGCGGCGGCGAGTTCGGCCAGCCGGACGGGGAACGGGGTACCGGCGGCGGGCCGGTCGGCTGCGGGCACTCTCGATCTCCTTGTCGTCCACTTCGGACCGGCGGACAGCGGAAAACCGGCTTTGTGCACCGAATGAATCACCGACCGGTGGGTACGACAAGTACGGCACGCCTAACGAACCGATAGGCGCAGGCTATTCCGGCCGGTCCGGTCGGGCGATTGCAGACCGCGGGCGACTTTAGTGCACTGGGGAAGGCATCCCGGGCTACCCAGGAGGTAGGCGTGAGCAAGCTGCGTTTCGGTGTTTTCCTGGCCCCCTTCCACACCGCGGGCCAGAACCCCACCTTGGCACTGCACCGCGACCTCGAACTCATCCAGCACCTCGACGCGCTCGGCTACGACGAGGCGTGGATCGGCGAACACCACTCGGCGGGCAGCGAGCTGATCGCCTCGCCGGAGATCTTTATCGCCACGGCGGCCGAGCGGACGCGGCACATCAGGCTCGGCACCGGCGTGATCTCGCTGGCGTACCACAACCCGCTGTGGGTGGCGGACCGGATGGTGCTGCTGGACCACCTGACGCGCGGCCGGGTCATGCTCGGCGTCGGGCCCGGCTCGCTGCCCACGGATTCGGCGATGATCGGCCTCAACCCGACCGAGACCCGCGAGCTGCTCGACGAGAACCTCGACATCGTGCTGCGCCTGCTGCGCGGCGAAGCGGTCACCGCGCAGACCCGGACGCACAACCTCGTCGACGCGTGCCTGCAGCTGCGGCCCTACTCGGATCCGCTGTTCGACGTGACGGTGGCCGCGGTGGCGTCTCCGACCGGTCCCCGGCTGGCCGGGCGGCACGGCATCGGGCTGCTGTCGATCGGCGCGACGCTCACCGTCGAGAGCTTCGACGCCCTGGGGTACCACTGGGGCATCGTGACCGAGCGCGCCGAGGCCTTCGGCACCGAGGTGGATCGCGAGGCGTGGCGGCTGGTCGGCCTGATGCACGTCGCCGAGACGCGGGAGCAGGCGTACCGGGACGTCGAGCACGGGATCGAGGACTGGTTCGAGTACTTCCAGAAGATCGCGGCCTTCCCGCAGATGCACGTGTCGGGCGGCGACGTGGGGGAGATGATCGCGTTCATCCGCGATTCGGGCGTCGGCGTGATCGGCACCCCGGAGGACGCGGCGGAGCAGGTGCAGCGGCTGGTGGACCAGTCCGGCGGATTCGGCGCGATGCTGCTGATGGCGCACGAGTGGGCGAACCCGGCGGCGACGAAGCGCTCCTACGAACTGATCGCCCAGCACGTGGTGCCCGTCTTCCAGGGGCAGCATCAGCCCACATTGGACGCAAAGGCGCGGGCGAGCGCGAGGCGGGAAGGCCACGCCCAGGCCCAGCACGACGCGGTGGCCCACATGGCCAAGAAGTACGAAGCCGAACGCGCCTAGCCGTCCGCGGGGCGCCTCCGGCGGGCGGAGGCGCCCCGCGCAGGTCAGGACAGGTGGTGCACCTCCTGCAGGCCGTAGACCGGCGTCGGGATGCCCTCGTACCTGGCCTTGAGCTGCAGGGCGAGGTAGAGGGAGTAGTGCCGGGACTGGTGCAGGTTCCCGCCGTGGAACCACAGGCCCTGCTGCTGCGTGGGTTTCCACATGTTGCGCTGCTCGCCCTCCCACGGCCCGGGGTCCTTCGTCGTGCCCGAACCCAGGCCCCAGCACTTGCCGACCTTGTCCGCCATCTCCTGGCCGGCCAGGTCCGCCACCCACCCGTTCATCGAGCCGTACCCGGTCGCGTAGACGACCACGTCGGCAGGCAGCTCGGTGCCGTCGGCGAGCACGACGCCGTCGGCGGTGAGGTGGTCGACCTTGCCGTGGGCGAGGGCGATCTCGCCGTCGGCGACCAGTTCGGAGGCGCCGACGTCGATGTAGTAGCCGGAGCCGCGGCGCAGGTACTTCATGAACAGCCCGGATTCGTCGTCGCCCCAGTCGAGCAGGAACCCGGCCTTCTCCAGCCGGTCGTAGAAGTCCGCGTCGCGCTCCCGGATCTGCTTGTACACCGGGATCTGGAACTCGTGCATGATCCGGTACGGCAGCGACGCGAAGACCATGTCGGCCTTGTCGGTGGTCATCCCCGAGCTCACCGCGCGCTCGGAGTAGAGGTCGCCCATGGCGATGTCCATCAGCGATTCGGACCTGACGATGTGCGTGGAGGAGCGCTGCACCATGGTGACCGCGGCGCCGTGCTCCCACAGCGCGGCGCAGATGTCGTGGGCGGAGTTGTTGGAGCCGATCACGACCGCCCGCTTGCCCGCGTAGGAGTCGGGGCCGGGGTGCTGCGAGGAATGGTGCTGATCGCCCTGGAAGAGGTCCATCCCCGGGAACGACGGGATGTTCGGCTTGCCGGACATGCCGGTGGCGAAGACGAGCTGCCGGGGCGTGAGGGTGATCGCCTCGCCGTCGCGGTCGACCACGACGGTCCACTGCTCGGTGGCTTCGTCCCAGCTGGCGGAGGTGACCTCGGACCCCGTCCAGTACGGGACCTCCATCACCTGCGTGTACATCTCCAGCCAGTCGGCGATCTTGTCCTTGGGCGCGAAGACCGGCCAGTTGTCGGGGAAGGGCAGGTACGGCAGGTGGTCGTACCAGACCGGGTCGTGCAGGCACAGGCTCTTGTAGCGCTTGCGCCACGAATCCCCGGCGCGGGCGTTGCGTTCGAGGACGAGGGCGGGCACGCCGAGCTGGCGGAGCCGCGCGCCCAGCGCGATACCGCCCTGCCCGCCGCCGATGACGACGACGTAGGGCTGCTGCTCGCGTCCGAGCTCGGCCTGCTCGCGGTCGCGTTCTTGGGCCCAGGAACGACGTCCCCTGAGTGTCCCGTGGTGGGCGCCCTTCGGGCGTCGTTCGCGTTGCGGTTCCTCGAATCCCTTGAGCTCGCGCAGGCTGGTGAGCAGCGTCCAGCCGCCCTCCTCGGTCAGCCGGAGATGTCCCTTCCCGCGGCCGCCGGCCGTCTCGAACTCGATCCACGCCTCGATGACGCCCGCCGACTCGACCGGGGCCTCCGTGGTGCGGAAGCCGGCGGGGGCGGTGTGGGCCAGGCAGGACTCCAGCATGTGCGCGATGCCCTCGCGCCCCTCGACGGTCTTGATGTTCCAGGTGAACGACACCAGGTCCCGCCAGTAGCTGTCGGCGGCGAACATCTCGGCGGCCTGCCGGGCGTCGCCGGCCGCGAGCGCGGACTCGAAACGATTCAGCCAGGCATCGACGCGCTCCTGCGGGGAGCCGGGCCGTGCCACCGGGTCGATCGTCTGCGTCATCGCAACTCCCTGTCATCCCAGTTGTCGAGTAACGCAGAGCACACTCCTCGTTCGGAGTGGTCGGCAAGGGTTGCAGCGAATTGCAATCCGCTCCGGCTATCGCGTGCGGTGACCGGTGCCACATATCATCGCCGCGAGAGCGATGGCGCGGGAGGTGGACAGGTGAGCGTTCCGCACGCTGTCCCGCCGGGTCGGCACCTACCCGACTACGCCCGCGACCTGGTGCGGATGCACGACGCCGTCATCTCCGGAAGCCGGCCGCAACTGCGCCCACGCGCCCTCGTCTCCCGTTCCTGGTCGCGCGTGCTCGGGCTCGGCCTCACCGCAGACGGGCGCAACGTCCGCGCCGCCCTCGCCGAGGAGGAACTCGCGCGGCGGCGGCACGATTCGCCGCTGCGGAACGTCATCGGCGAACTCAGGCAGGTGATCGGGGCGGTGTCCGACGCCTCGCCGCTGCTGCTGGTGGTCACCGACGCCGAGGGCGTCATCCTCTGGCAGGAGGGCGCGTCGCCGGTCCGCCGCCGGGCCGAGGACCTCGGTTTCCGCCCGGGAGCCGAGTGGACCGAGGCGAACGTGGGCACCAACGCGATCGGCACCGCGCTGGCCGAGGCCGCGCCGGTCGAGCTGCTGGCGGGCGAGCATTTCGAGCAGGGCCAGCATCCGTGGTACTGCACCGCCGCGCCGATCCACGACCCGCGCACCGGCGCGCTGCTGGGCGTCGTCGACGTCAGCGGGCCCGCCCTGACGCTGCACCCGGCGATCGGCGCCCTGGTGGAGACGGCGCGACGGCTCGCCGAGTCCCAGCTCTGGCGCGGCCATCGGCAGGGCCTGGAACGGCTGCGGCGGTCGGCCGAGCCGCTGCTGGCCGCGGCCGCCGGGCCGGCGCTGCTGGTCGACGACGACGGCTGGGTCGCGCACAGCTCGGGCATCGCGGTGGGGGACCGGATCGCCGCGCCGGCCGACGGGCAGGTCATCGCGGTTCCCGGCGTCGGTGCCTGCCTGCCCGAGCGGCTGGTGGACGGCTGGCTGATCCGGCCGTCGGACCGCGGGCGGGCGGTGCTGCTCGACCTCGACCTGTCCGGCTCGCCGATGCTGCGCCTGCGCTCCGGCGACGCCGAATGGCACCGCCCGCTGACCAGGCGGCACGCCGAGATCTTCGCGCTCCTGCACTCCGCCGGCCCCGCCGGCCTCACCGCGCAGGCGCTCAGCCGGGCCCTGTTCGGCGACTCCGAGCACCTCGTCACCGTCCGCGCGGAGGTGTCGCGGCTGCGCCGCCTGCACGGAACCCTCGTGGAGACCAGGCCCTACCGGCTGGCCGACGGAGTCGAGCTGGCCGTCCACCGCGCGCCGTGATCCCGGGGCGCGGTGGACGGCCGGACGCTCACCCCAGCGGCCAGCCCTTGAGGGGCTTGGGCTGCGGCGTGGGGTAGGCGCGCTTGGAGGTGGTGAGGTTCTGGTTCACCAGGGCCTCCGCCAGGCTCACCGCCGCGGCGACCCCGTCGACGACCGGGACGCCGACCTCCGCCTCGACCCGCTCCGCGAGCCCCGCCATTCCGGCACAGCCGAGCAGGATCACGTCGGCGCCGTCGTCCTCCACCGCCAGCCGCGCCTCCTCGACGATGCGCGTGGCGGCCCGGTCCTCGTCGGCCTCCAGCTCCAGCACCGGGATCTCGGCGGCGCGCAGCGCCGCGCACCGGCCCGTCAGGCCGATCAGCTGGAGGCGGTCGTGGATCTGGCCGAGCGTGCGGCGCAGCGAGGTGACCACCGCGTAGCGGCGGCCGATCAGGCACGCCGTGTGCGCGGCGGCCTCGGTGATGTCGACGACCGGCACGTCGAACAGCTCCGCGAGCCCTTCCTTGCCGTGCTCGCCGAAGCCCGCCAGCACCACCGCGTCGAAGGGTTCTTCGAGCCGGCTGACGCGGTCCATCACCGCCACCGCCGCCAGGTAGCTCTCGAAGTTGCCCTCCACCGAGCCGGCCCCGAAATCCGGTGTCACCGCGATGATCTCGGTGGTGTCGGAGGTTGCTTTCACGGCCTGCTGCCGGATTGCCTCGGTGACCGCCTCGGTCGTGTTGACGTTGGCGACGACGATCCTCATGTTTCCCCTCACGGACTAGCTGGTCACTCGGCGGCCACGGCGATGGCTTCGCCGTCGACGTCGTGGAATTCCGGCTTGCGATCGCCGATGACGGCGTAGATGGCCGCGCCGAGGATCGCCCCGACGAACCAGGAGAACCCGGCGACGACCTCGAAGACGGGCACCAGCGCCACGATGACCGAGATCGCGGCGGCGGGCACGAACGCCCAGACCGCCTTGGGGTTGTAGCCGTTGCGGTAGTGGTACTCGCCGTCCGGGTTCTCGGTGTAGAGGTCCGGGACGTTGACGCGGGCCTTCCGCAGCAGCCAGTAGTCCGCCATGATCACGCCGAAGATCGGGCCGAGCAGCGCGCCGAGGCCGCCGAGGAAGTAGTTCACCACGACGGGGTTGTCGTAGAGGTTCCACGGCAGGATGACGAGGCCGATGACGGCGCTGACCAACCCGGCCCGCCGGAAGTTCAGCTTCTGCGGGAAGAGGTTCACGAGCACGTAGATCGGCGCCACGAAGTTCGCCATCAGGTTCACCGCGATCGTCAGGATGATCAGCGCGACCGAGGCGCTCGCGAGCAGGATCAGGTTGGGGATCGTCTGCACGATGTCGGTCGGGCTGGTGATCACCCGGCCGTCAAGCTTGAACTGCGCGCCGCTGAGGACGACGACGATGCCGGCGAAGAAGAGCATGTTCACCGGAATCCCGATCAGGTTGCCGCCGATGATCGACTTCCGGCTCTTGGCCGAGCGCGTGAAGTCGCAGAAGTTCAGCACGAAGGTCCCGTAGATCACGACCCAGAGCGCGGCGCCCTGCAGGATCTGCAGCCACATCGCGCCGCCGGTGAGCGGCTGCGTGGTGGAGATCGAGATGGAACCGCCTGCGCGGACGAACATCCAGATCGCCAGCGCGCACATCGTGATGAGGGTCGTCGGCGCGGCGATCGCCATGTACTTGCGGATCACGTGCATGCCGTAGCTGACGATGAGGACCTGGACGGCCCACAGCGCGAGGAAGGTGATCCAGCCGAGCGTCGAAAGCCCCAGCGCGGACGTCGTCTCCAGCACCTGCAGCCTGGGGAACATGGCCACCAGGAGGGCGTTGAGCACGGCGGACGCGAGGTAGGTCTGGATGCCGAACCAGGCGATCGCGACGATGCCGCGGACGGCGGCCGGGATCCGCGCGCCCTTGGTGCCGAACGCGATGCGGCTCATGACGGGGAAGGGCACGCCGGTCTTGTGGCCCATGTAGCCGGACAGCGTCAGGAGCAGGAACAACAGCACCGAGGCCAGCACGAATGCCAGTAGAATGCCCCATACGCTCAGCCCGAGCGCGAACAGGCCGATGGCGAAGGCGTAGTTGCCGAGGCTGTGCACGTCATTGGCCCAGAGCGTGAAGACGTTGTAGGCGCCCCAGCGGCGCCCCTCCTTCTTCGTCGGGGCGAGGTCGTAGCTGTACAGAGTGGTGCTGGCGGAGCCGGGCGGATCCGTGGCAGTTCGGTCGTCCGTCGCGGTCATAAGGCTGCTCCCGGGTTTCCACATTGAAACATTCGGCTACCTTGAATTTCCTATTTATTCCACGATGTGGAAGTATAAGAATATGTATACGTAAGGTAGGCCCAGGTGAACCACTGGTCAAGAGTTGGTCGGGGTCGTTCGGATACCGAAATCTTCGCCGGGCGCGGTTTTCCCGGCAAACGCACCGGATCCCCCGTGCCGTTGTGGCACAAGGGGATCCGGTGTGCGGAAATCTCCGACGAGTGCCGCGCGGGGTCAGCGGTTCGCGGGGCGGAGGCCGCCGAGGAGCGTTCCGGCGAGCCTGTCGATGAACTCCGGTGTTGCCGAGCGGTGTGAATGCGGCGCTGAGCCGGTCAGAAGAGCATGCGTTCCAGGACCATCTGGCGGCTGGACAGGACGTGCTGCTTCGCCACCTCCGCGGCGCGGTCCGCGTCGCCGGCGGCGATCGCGGCCTGGAGCGCCTCGTGCTCGGTGCAGACCCGCTCGGGTTCGAGGTTCATCCGGAACAGCCAGGCCAGCCGGCTGTGCAGCGGCTCCAGCATCGACGCCAGCAGGTCGTTGCCCGCGAGCCCGACGAGCGTGTCGTGGAAGGTGGCGTTGGCGTCGGACATCGCGTTGACGTCACCGGCCTCGTGCGCCTCGCGCGCCCTGCGGGCCAGGTCGGCCAGCTGCGCCACTTCCTCGGCCTCGGCGCGCTCGGAGGCCAGCCGGGCGGCGTAGACCTCCAGCGCCTCGCGGACCTCGAACAGCTCCTTGACCTGCTGGCGGTCCAGGCCGCGGACGAACACGCCCCGGCGGCGCGGCAGCACGTCGACGAACCCTTCGCTCTGCAGCATCCGGATCGCCTCGCGCACCGGAACCCGGGAGATCCCGAGCTCGGCGGCGAGTTCCTGCTCGAAGATCCGGTCACCGGGGCGCAGCCGGCCATCGGCGATGCGGTCCTGCAGTTCCCTGCGCACCTGATCGCGCAGGGGGACGCGGGTTTCCGCGGTTTGCTCACCGGTGACCGACACGGCTCCTCCTCCTGGATCGCGCTGCCCCCAGCCTAGGCGAGGCGGGTTCAGATGCCGCGCTTCATGGCGCGCGTTCCCAGCCACAGGCCCGCGGCGGCGATGACGCCCGCCGCGATGATCCCGTACGGCACCGACGGGTCCGGGAGCTGCCCGGAGAACAGCGCCCGCTCGGCGTCGGCGATGTGCGAGACCGGGTTGAACCGCGCGATGATCTGCAGCCACGCCGGGCCGAAGTCCATCGGCAGCAGCACCCCGGACAGCAGCAGCAACGGGAACAGCACGAGCTGAGTGATCGCGTAGAACAGCTCGCCGCCGGGGTGCGAGGCGATCGCCAGCACGAACGACAGCGCGCCGAGCCCGACGCCGAACACCAGCAGCAGGGCCAGCCCGGCGAGCACCCCGGTGGGGTGCAGCTGGAAGCCCAGCGGCACGGACAGCGCGATGAGCAGCACCGCCTGCACCAGCAGCAGGGCGAACTCCTTCAGCGTTCGCCCCACGAGCATCGCCGAGCGGTTCAGCGGCGTCACCAGCATCCGCTCCAGCGAGCCGCCGCCGAGCTCGACCAGCAGGTTGTAACCGGCCATCATCGGGCCGAACAGGCACATCATCACGAGGATGCCCGGCACGAACCACTGCCACGGCGCGGCGTCGAACCCGGAGGTGCCGGCCAGCAGCGGCCCGAAGAGGAACAGGAACAGCACCGGCTGCGCCATGCTGAACAGGATCACCATCGGCTCGCGCAGCGCCGGGGTGAACTCCCGGGCGAAAACCGTTGCGGTGTCGCGGAAGAAGTGCATCGATCGGTCCTTTCTTCGGTTCAGGTGTCGTGAGTGCGCAAGCCGGTGATAACCGGAGCCGGCACTCACGACTCGGCTTCGCCTTCGCCTTCGCGGAGGCTTCGGCCGGTGAGCGCGAGGAAGACGTCGTCCAAGGTGGGGCGCAAGGTTTCGGCGGCGATCGCCTTGATCCCGGTCTCCTCGAAGGCGCGCAGGTATTCCGGCAGCGCGGTGTCGGCACGGGGTACCCGGACCTGGACCGACTGGCCGTCGACGGTGACGGCGTCGGGGGAGGCGAGCCGGGCCGCGGTCTCGGCCGCCGGTGCCGCGTCCGCGTGGGCGACGGTGATGACGATGCGGTCGCCGGCGAGGTCGGCCTTGAGCTGTTCGGCCGTGCCGTCGGCGATGACCCGGCCGTGGTCGACGATCACCACCCGCTCGGCCATGCTGTCGGCCTCGTCGAGGTAGTGCGTGGTGAACAGCAGCGTCGTGCGGTGTTCTTCGCGCAGCCGCAGCACGTGCTCCCAGATGTTGGCCCGGCTGTGCGGGTCGAGGCCGGTGGACGGCTCGTCCAGGAACAGCAGAGCCGGGCGGTTGACCAGGCCCATCGCGATGTCGAGGCGGCGGCGTTGCCCGCCGGAGAGCGTGCCCGGCTTGCGGGCCGCCAGCGGGGTCAGGTCGAGCAGGTCGAGGACCTCGTCGGCGCGGCGCCGGGCGTCGTGGCGGGTCAGGCCGTAGCTGCGGCCCTGGGTGATCAGCTCGTCGCGGGCGCGGAAGTTCTCGCCGGCGCTGCTCCGCTGGCCGACGTACCCGATGCGGGCGCGCACCGCGGCGGGGGAGGCGATGATGTCGTGCCCCGCGACGGTGGCCGTTCCGGACGTGGGCGGCAGCAGCGTGGTGAGCATCCGCAGGCTGGTCGACTTGCCGGCCCCGTTCGGACCGAGGAAGGCGACCAGCTGGCCGCGCTCGACGTCGAGGTCCAGGCCGCGCACGGCGTCGACCGGTCGGCGTTTGACGGTGAACCGGCGGGTCAGGCCGCGGGTGTGGATCATCAATGGCTCCTTCTGCGCGGTTGCCCTGGAAATGGGCATGACGAAGAAACCCCGGTTCGGGGGTTTCGGGCGAGATGACCGATCCTGGCGCGCGGCGGACCCGGCGGTCAAACGTGAACAGCACTTTCATGTTTGCTCTGACCTGCGAAAACTTCGCGGCCGGCGCGCTCGGTCGGGGCGCTGCGTGCGGCCGATTTCGCTGGTCGGCGGCCATTTCCGGAATTTCCCGAAGAAATTCAGCTGTGAACCCGAGGTTCACGGTTCTGCGCGGGTTTGCGACTCATGGAGGAGCTCGCCGTGGACGACGACTGATTCCCGCGCGGGCCCGGTTGTGAACCTTGGGTTTACACTGATACTGTGAACCCAAGGTTTACAAGGAGGTCGGACATGTCGGCGGAAGAGGCCGAGCGGTTGGTGCGGCAGATGGCGGACTCGGTGCCGGTCGAGGCGATCGATCCGGGCCCGAAGGGCAGCGACTTCGGCGACGAGCAGGAGCGCCGGGTGGCCGCGCTGGGCAGGCTCCGCGCGGCGCTGGAGGCGGAGGAGCTGATGGCCGAAGCGGCGGGGCGCACCGTTTCCGCCGCGGCGGCGGAAACGGTGTGGCTCGGCGCGAGCCTCGCGGACCTGAGCACGGTCACCGGCCGGTCCCGGCAGGCGGCCCGCAAGCGGTGGCCGGAGCTGGGCGGCATCTACCGGCGCCGCAAGTGGCTCGGCGACCACGTCGAGGACATCACCTACACGGCGGGCCTGCTGGCGTCCCGCGCCGACGACCTGGTGCCCGGGCGCGGCCACGGCACGTTCATGAAGCTGATCCGGCAACTGCGCGAGGGATTGCGCCGCAGCGAGGACGACTTCGCCCAGGGCACCCGGGAGAACGCGGACCCGGCGGCGCGCTGGCGAGCGCTCGACGACCTGGTGAACGTGACGCTGCGCGAAATCATCGAAACGGCGGGAAAACCGGCGACCCCGGAAGCGGACTTCGCCCTCCACGGAGCCCGCGGAGTCCTCGGCTACTACGACCACGCCACGGCCGAATCCCCGGAGGCCTGATCCGCCCGGCGCGGCAGGAACCTCCCGATTCCAGGCGAGATCGGAGGTTCCTGCCGAGCTCCGGCGGGTCGCGATCGGGCGGCGTCACCGGCACCGCGGCGCTGCCGGGTTCACCGGGTGCGCGGCTGGACGTGGACGCGTTCGCCTTGCAGTCCGAACAGGATGAGCAATTCGACCGCGCGCCCGTCTGCCGACCCCAGCCAGTGCGGCAGCGTGGTGTCGAACTCCGCGGCCTCGCCCGGCGGAAGGATCAGATCCCGTTCGCCCAGCACCAGCCGCAACCGTCCATTGAGGACGTAGAGCCACTCGTAGCCGCTGTGGGTCTGCGGGGTGGGTTCGGCCGGCTCGGCGCGGCTCGGGATGAGCATCTTGTACGCGTGCACCCCGCCGGGCCTGCGGGTGAGCGGGATGAAGGTCATGCCGTGGCGGTGGATCGGGTGCAGGTGGATCCGCGGGTCACCGGTGCGGGGAGCGCCGACGAGGTCGTCGAGCGGGACGTCGTAGGCGCGGGCCAGCGGTAGCAGCAGCTCCAGGTTCGCCCGCCGATGCCCGCTTTCCAGGCGGGACAGGGTGCTCTCCGAGATCCCGGTCCTCGCCGCGAGATCCGCCAGGGTGCTGCCGCGTTGCCTGCGCAGCGTGCGCAGCCGTGGCCCGACCGCGTCCAGCACGTCCTCTAGTTCCTCGCTCATGCCCCCAGTCTTGCCGGTTCGGCAAGGTTCCGTGCAATCGGTGCCGGTTGCGCGCGAGGGTGGTTGCCGTACCCGATGACCGGCACGAGGGAGAAACCGACAATGGGCCAGGATTCCACCGGCACGGCGCCGGGCGTCGACGCCGCCCGCTTCTGGGACGAGCTCTACCGCGATCCCCGGCCTGCCCAGACCGGCCGGGCGAATCCCGTGCTGGCCGAGATCGTCGGGGACCTCACCCCGGGCACCGCCCTGGACCTGGGCTGCGGGGCCGGCGGTGACGCGCTCTGGCTGGCCGGTCGCGGGTGGCGGGTGACCGCGGTCGACATTTCCGCCAACGCCGTGCGTCGCCTCGCCGAGAACGCCCAGGCACGCGGCCTGGACGCGATGATGTCCGTGGAATGCGTGGACCTGGCGGAGGACTTCCCCGCGGGCGGCTTCGACCTGGTGTCCGCCCAGTACTTCCAGACGCCGTTCGCGTTGCCCCGGGTCCGGGTTCTGCGCACCGCCGCGCACGCGCTGCGCCTCGGCGGGCGGCTCGTGGTCGTCGACCACGGCTCCACGGCGCCCTGGACCTGGAACCAGGACCCCGGGCTCCACTACCCCAGGCCGGACGAGGTGTCCGCCGAGCTGGCCCTCGACCCGGCCCGGTGGCGCGTCGAGCGCGCGGACATGCCCCGGCGGCACGCGACGGGACCGGGCGGCCAGACCGCGACCGTCGTCGACAACGTGCTGGTCATTCGCCGGACGGCGGCCTGATCTCCGCCCGCCCCCGATCTGAGAGGACGACCATGCCGCAGATGCACCGCCCCGCCGAGCACCGTCGCGACGCCGGACCCCCGAAGACCGGGCCCGGGGAGAAGGACGTGCTGCTGGGCTTCCTCGACTACCTGCGCGACTCGGTGATCGCCAAGGCGCACGGCGTCCCGGAACCGCAGGTCCGCACGCCCGGCGTGAAGTCGGGAACGAACCTGCTCGGCCTCGTCAAGCACCTCACCCACGTCGAACGCCACTGGTTGCTCGGCGATCCGGTCACCGACTGGGCAGCGACCTTCCGGCCGGAACCGGACGAAAGCGCCGACGACGTCCTCCTCGCCTACCGGGAAACCACAGCCCGCGCGAACGAGGCGATCGCCGCGTGCCCCGACGTCGCCGCGGCCGGACCGCGCCCGGGCGGGCGGCCCGGCCCGGCACCGTCCCTGCGCTGGACCCTCGCCCACCTGATCGAGGAAACCGGGCGCCACGCCGGGCACGCCGACATCCTGCGCGAACTCATCGACGGCGCCACCGGACGCTGACCCGCCCGAGTCGATGGTGGTCAGAGGTCGGCGAGGGCTGTGATCGGGTTTTCGGCGCAGTCCGCGATGTAGCGGAGGAAGCCTCCTGCCGTTGCTCCGTCGCAGACCCGGTGGTCGAACGTCAGAGACAGCTGGGTCACCTTCCGGAGGGCCAGTTCGCCCTGATGGGCCCAGGGTTTGTCGATGATCCTGCCGATGCCCAGGATCGCCGCCTCCGGGTGGTTGATGATCGGGGTGGAGCCGTCCACGCCGAACACGCCGTAGTTGTTGAGCGTGAACGTGCCGCCCGTGAGGTGCTTGGGTTCGAGGTCTCCCGCACGGGCCAGGCCGGTGCGGTGCGCGATCGCTTCGGAGAGCTGCGCCGTGCTCATCTCGTGGGCATCGCGGACCACCGGGACCATCAGGCCGCGCGGTGTTTGCGCGGCGAAGCCGAGGTTGATGTGCCGGAACTGGACGATCTCGCCGCGTTCGGTGTCCACCGAGGCGTTGAGCTCCGGGAACCGCCGCAGGCCCGCCACGCAGAAGCGGGCGATCAGCGACAGCAGGCTGATGTCCGCGCGCTCCTTGAGCAGCGCACGGGCCTCCAGCAGGCGGGTCGCGTCCACGTCCACCCACGTGCTGGCGTCCGGGATCTCCCGGCGGCTGCGGGCCAGCTTGTCGGCGACGGCGCCGCGGAGGCCGCGCAGCGGCGTGCGGATCTCGCCGTCCCGCTGGGGCGGTTCGGGGCGCGCCGCGGAGTCCACGTCGCGGCGCAGGATGACACCGCACGGCCCGGTGCCGACCACATTGGACAGATCGACGCCGTGCTGCTTGGCGAGCCGGCGCACGATCGGCGAGAGCACGCGCGGAGCGCCGTTCGGGCTCGGCGCGACCGACGCGATCTGAGGCTCCGCGCTTCGCAGCGTGCGCGACGTGGTGTGCGCCCGGCGGCGTCGGCGGGTGGCCGTTCCGCCGGTTCCGTAGCCGACGAGCACGTTGCCCGAACCGGCCCGCTCCTCGGTGCGGTGCTGTTCGTGCGGCGCGTCGTCGCACGCGATGGTCGTCAGCGGCGCACCCACGGCCAGCACGTCGCCGGCGGCGCCGTGCAACGTCACGACCACGCCCGCGTGCGGGCAGGGCACGTCGACGACCGCCTTGGCGGTCTCCACCTCGACGACGACCTGGTCCGCCTCGACCCGGTCGCCGACCTCGACGTGCCAGCGGACGATCTCCGCCTCGGTCAGGCCCTCTCCGAGGTCGGGCAGCGCGAACTCCGCGGAGCGCGTCATGCGGCGTCCTCCTGGCTCCGGGCTCCGCCGAGCCACTTCGCGTCCGGTTGGTCCTCCCACTGCAGCCGGTCCAGCGCGTCGAGCACCCGGTCGACGCCAGGCAGGTGCGCGTGCTCCAGCTTCGGCGGCGGGTACGGCACGTCGAAGCCCGCTACGCGCAGCACCGGCGCGGCCAGCGAGTGGAAGCAGCGCTCCTGCACTCGCGCGGCTATTTCCGCTGCCACACCGGCGAATCCGGGAGCCTCCTGGAGCACCACGCAACGCCCGGTGCTGCGGACGGCTTCGGTGATCGTCTCGTCGTCGAAGGGCACCAGGCTGCGCGCGTCCACGACCTGGACGTCCCAGCCCTCTTCCTCGGCCGCCGCGGCGGCTTCCATGGCCAGCGGCACGCCGGGGCCGTAGGCGATCAGCGTCGCGTCGCGGCCCGGCCGGCGGATCGCGGCGCGCCCGATCGGCTCCGCCTTCGCCGGCAGCTCGATGTCCTGTTTGGACCAGTAGAGCTTCTTCGCTTCCAGGAACACCACCGGATCGGGATCGTCGATGGCCTCGCGCAGCATCGAGTAGGCGTCCGCGGCGTTCGCCGGCGCGACGACCTTGAGGCCCGGGGTGTGCGCGTAGTAGGCCTCGCTGGAGTCGCAGTGGTGTTCCACGCCGCCGATGCCGCCCGCGAACGGCACCCGGATGACGATCGGCATGCCGACCGCGCCGCGCGTCCGGTTGCGCATCTTCGCGATGTGCGAGACGACCTGCTCGAACGCGGGGAAGGCGAAGGCGTCGAACTGCATCTCCACCACCGGGCGGAAGCCGGCCATCGCCATGCCCACCGCGAACCCGGCGATGCCCGACTCGGCCAGCGGCGTGTCGAAGCAGCGGTCCTCGCCGAACTCGGCCTGCAGGCCGTCGGTGATCCGGAAGACGCCGCCGAGCCGCCCGACGTCCTCGCCGAAGACCACCACGCGCTCGTCCTCGGCGATGGCGTCGCGCAGCGCCGCGTTGAGCGCCTGCGCCATGCTGGTTGGTGCCATTACAGCGCCTCCTGTTCGGTCCGGAGCTGGGCGAGCTGCTCGGTCAACTGCGGGGTCGGTTCGGCGTAGACGTGCCGGAAGAGGTCCTCGGGATCGACCTCGGGATCCTGCTGCATGCGGGTGCGCACCCCGGCGGCGAACTCCTCGGCCTCCGCGGCGATCCGCTCCACCGCCGCGTCGTCGAGGTGGCCGCCCTCGCGCAGGTGGCGCTCCAGGAGCCCGATCGGGTCCCGCTGCTGCCAGTGCTCGACCTCCCCGGGCGGCCGGTACCGCGTCGCGTCGTCGGCGTTGGTGTGCGCTTCCATCCGGTAGGTGTGCGCCTCGACGAGGAACGGGCCGTTCCCGGCGCGGGCGTGCGCCACCGCACTGTCCAAAACGGACAGGACCGCCGCGGCGTCGTTGCCGTCGACCTGCTCGCTGCGCATCCCGTAGCCGATTCCCTTGTGCGCCAACGAAGGCGCGACCGACTGCTTGGCGAGCGGGACGCTGATGGCGTACCCGTTGTTCTGCACGAAGAAGACCACCGGCGCGCGGAAGACGGCGGCGAAGTTGAGCGCCTCGTGGAAGTCGCCCTCGCTCGTGGCGCCGTCGCCGAGCAGCGCCATGGCCACGGTGTCGTTGCCCTTGCGGGACTCGCCGTGGGCCAGCCCGACCGCGTGGAGCGTCTGGGTGGCCAGCGGCGTGCACTGCGCCGCGGTGCGGGTCGCAGGGACGTCGTACCCGCAGTGCCAATCCCCGCGCAGCAGCGTCAGCACCTCGACCGGGTCGATGCCGCGCGCCACCAGCGAGACCGAATCGCGGTAGGTCGGGAACAGCCAGTCGTCGGCGCCGATGCTCAGCACCGCGCCGACCTGACAGGCCTCCTGGCCGCGCGAGGACGGGTACACCGCGAGCCGCCCCTGCTTGGTGAGCGTGGTGGCCTGCGCGTCGAACCGGCGGCCGAGCACCATCGCCCGGTACGCCTCCAGCAGCCGGGTGGGCTCCGGCATCGGGTACTTCGGATCGGGCTGCTCCAGCAACCGCACCGGGCTGCTCGACGGAAGCCATTCCACGGCCGTAACCTCCTCAGGACGACTGGCTTGAGATGGTCGGCCAAGTCGGTCACGTGATACAAGTCATGGCCGGATAATCGGAACGAACGGCATCGAGGAAGCAACATGGTCGACCAAACGTCCATCGGGATCGATTCGCGGGGCGGCCGGTCCGGACGATCGGCACCGGCGCTGGACGAGATCGACGCGCGGATCGTCGAGGAGCTGGGCCGGGACGGGCGGATGTCCGTCCGCACGCTGGCGGAGCGCGTGAGCATCTCCCGCACCAACGCGCACAGCCGCGTGGAGCGGCTGATCTCCAGCGGGGTGATCACGGGTTTCCACGCGCGGGTCGACCCGGTCAAAGTGGGCCGGGGCACGGCGGCCCTCATCGGCCTGTCCATCGAGCAGGGCACCTGGCCCGAGGTGTCCCGGCGGCTGGCCGCGACCAGCGGCGTCGAGCACGTGGCGCTGGTGGCCGGGGACTTCGACTTCGTGGTGCGGGTCCGGACGGAGGACAACCTGTCGCTGCGGAACCTGGTCTTCGACCACATCCAGTCGCTGCCCGGGGTCCGGAACTGCCACACCTGGCTGATCTTCGACGAGTTCGAACCTGAGCGGTGACGCGCCTGGCGGGGCGTCGATCGTCACCCGGGTGAACGTCGCCTTCTCGCGGAACCGCGCCTCCGCCCGGCGGCGGCGCGCGTCAGAGGTCGAGGTCGACGACCACCGGGGTGTGGTCCGAGGTGCCCTTGCCCTTGCGGGCCTCGCGGTCGACGTAGGAGTCGGCGACCGCACCGGTGAAGGGCTCGTTGCCGTAGACCAGGTCGATGCGCATGCCCTGGTTGTTCGGGAAGCGCAGCTGGCGGTAGTCCCAGTAGGTGAACGGCACGTCGTACTTCAGCGCCCGCGGGTAGACCTCGGCGAGGCCGGTCTCGGCGAGCGCGGCGAGCGCCTTGCGCTCGTCCTCGGTGACGTGGGTGCTGCCCTCGAAGGCCGCGATGTCCCAGACGTCGGCGTCGGTCGGGGCGATGTTGAAGTCGCCGAGCACGGCGAACGGCCGGTCGGCGGCCAGCTCCTCGATGGCGGTGGCGCGCAGCGCGTCGAGCCACCGCAGCTTGTACGCGTAGTGCGG
The DNA here is from genome assembly GCF_056431445.1 of Saccharopolyspora sp. NPDC045941. Lineage (NCBI taxonomy): Bacteria > Bacillati > Actinomycetota > Actinomycetes > Pseudonocardiales > Pseudonocardiaceae > Saccharopolyspora > Saccharopolyspora sp. NPDC045941. The sequence continues at coordinate 34,058 of NZ_JBWKKU010000063.1, read as the reverse complement.
GTGCCCGACCTCGCGGCCGTTCGGAACGTACACCGACCACACCCGCACGCCGCCGCACGTCGCGCCGATCGCCCTGGGCTCCTGGGTCTCGAACATCGCGCCGTCGGCCTGGAAGCCCGGCTCGTCGAGCAGCCCGCGGCGCGCCTCGTCGATGCCGACCCGGGACAGCACCGCCACGCCGTTCCAGCGCCCGGCGCCGTGCGCGGCGACCTCGTAGCCGAGCTCGCCGACCTCGTCGACGGGGAAGGCATCGGCGGCGCACTTGAGCTCCTGGATGCACAGCACGTCCGGTTCGGCCTTGCCCAGCCAGTCGAGCAGCTTGGGCAACCGGGCGCCGACGGAGTTGACGTTCCAGGTAGCGATCCGCATGCCCGAACCCTGTCACACCACCCCGTCACCGGCGGCGAGGGGCACCCGGGACCAGTCCTGTCGGCCCGTGTGTAGTTCGTGTTGCTATGGAGGCTGTTTTGATGTCCTGGTGTGAGGTGTGGTCACACGGGGGTTTTGTCGTTGAAGCGGCGCAGCCGCTTAGCCCACCCTTGCAGCTTGCACCGCCGCGGGTTCTCAGGGGGCTTCTCGCGAGGACAGCCCCGACGTGGTGAATTGGCATTCATGATGTCGGGGATCCCACAGCGAGAAGGCGCCTGAGGTTCCGCTACCGGCACCGCCACGCAAGATGAGTTTGGAAACAGGCTCATCAGCGGGGGAGCCACTCGGGGCGGCTGGCGCCGCGGGGGAGCAGGACGTGCCGGTAGGCGCCCGGGGTTTCCGACATGCGGACCTGGTCGGTGACGCCCTGGTAGCGGCCGAGGGGCGTGTCGGCGGTGAACGTCTCCGGGTCCAGGTAGGCGTGCTCCTCGCCGGTGCCCGCGACGGAGTGGGCGTAGTCGCGGTCGAAGATGCCCATGCTCAGGATCCACAGGGCGGCCCGGGTCAGGGAGACGTGCACGCGGTAGCTGCCACCCTCGGTGGCGCGGCGGATGAGCGCCTGGCCGACGCCGAGCGCGAGCAGCCACGACACGATGTAGTCGTTGACCACCAGGATCGGCGGCAGCGCCGGCGTCTCGCCGTCGCCTTCGAGGTTCATCATCCCCACCAGGCTGCCCGCGGACTGGTCGAAGCCGACCCGCTGCGCCCACGGCCCGGCGCTGCCGTTGAGCATCGCGGTCGCGTGGATGATGCCCGGGCGGGTGGCGGCCGCCTCCTCCGGCGACAGCCCGATCGACTCCAGATAGCCGGGCCGCCGGTTGGCGTAGAACACGTCGGCGCCGGCGAGCAGCCGCCGGATCAGCGCGGCGCCCTCCGCCCGGTACGGGTCCACTGTGGCCGATCGGACGCCGACGTTCGCGGTGATGTACGTGGTGTCGTGTTCGAGTTCGCCGGGGCGCCAGATGTTGAGCGCGTCCGCGCCGTGCAGCGCCAGCGCGCGCCCGACGCCGGCCCCGGCGATCACGTGCCCCATGCCCAGCGCGCGGACGCCGTCCAGCGGCGCGCTGCCGGGGCGGAACGGTTCGGGGTCGCTCTCGCCGATCTTGGTGACCTCGATCAGCGGCATGTCGGCGAAGAAGTCGCGGTACTGGACCTCGGCGAGCAGCTCCGCCGGGCTGCGCAGCATCGGCATGACCACGCCCGCGGCCTCGCCCGCCTCCTCCAGGTCGCCGGCCCGCCAGCCGGCGATGGCGCGGCCCACCGCCGCCGCGTCGTCCGGCACGCCCAGCAGCTTCTGCGCCCCCACCTTGAGCTTCGGGTACGGGTTGAGCGGCATGACCCACCGGTCGTCGGCGGTGCGGTAGAAGGCGAAGCCCAGCGCGTTGCTCGGGTTCGCCGGGCTCGCGCCGGGATAACCGTTGAGCAGCTCCCACCGGCGGTCGTAGAACGGGCACAGCCGGTGCGGGGCCGTGCGCAGGTCCACCGAGATGTCCTGGCCGCGCCCGCCGCGCAGCTGCCAGATCTTGGCCATCACGACCGACTTGGCGGCCAGCGCGATGCCCGCTGCCCCGCCCAGCCGCAGCGGGCTCGGCACCACCGGGTCCGCGCCGCGGAAGGAGACGCGCCCACCGGCGTCCGCCGGGCCCAGCCCGACGCCGGCCAGCAGGTCGGCGAGCCCGGCGTTCGGATCGAAGGCGTCGTCGGTGGCGGGGGCGGCGATCGCCTTGCTGATTCGCTCGGTGAGGGACACGGTTCCTCCTGGACTGGTGCCGCGCGGAATTCCTTATGCAGGCTAACTATTCACCGCGCGCCCGGCTGGACCGATTCGCGAACGCGGCGTGACCGCGGCGGTCACGCGACGTGACCGAAGGAGGATCCACTGAGGACTGGGGCGGCGACGTCAGCGGAGCATGTTGTGCTCGCCCGCGTACTGGTAGCGCCACACGCCGTCCGCGCGCCGGTCGTGCCGGTCGTAGCGGGCGCAGGGCGCTTCGCCGTCGCGCGGGGACGGGAAGGTGAACTGGCCGAGGGGTAAATCCGTGTCCGGCGCGGGGATGATGAACGAGCGGCCGTCTTCGGGGCCGCCGATCAGTTCGGCGTGCACGTGCTGTTGCATAGGTCTTCTCCCGGGCTCGGCCCCAGTCGGTTCTCGCCCCATAGGACCAAATGCGGCGGCCCGGAGTTCCACACTTCACCCGATCGTCTCAATGAGAGGCCGCTGCCCGGTCAACGGACATCGCGCGAACGGCCGTACCCGCCATCCGATTGATCGGGCCGCCCGCTGGGTACGCGGATGACATGGCCGAGAACGATCTGGCGACCTACCGTCGCAAACGCGATCTCGCGCGATCCGGGGAGCCCACCGGCGGCGAGCCGGGGGAGCGGCCCCGGTTCGTGGTGCAGAAGCACGACGCGTCGAGCCTGCACTACGACTTCCGGCTGGAGGTGGACGGCGTGCTCAAGTCGTGGGCCGTGCCGAAGGGCCCGTCGCCGGACCCGCGCGAGAAGCGGCTGGCCACGCCGACCGAGGATCATCCGCTCGACTACGCCGAGTTCGAGGGCGCGATCCCGGAGGGCTACGGCGCAGGCACGGTCGTCGTGTGGGACGCCGGGACCTATCGCAACGACACCGAAAGCGACGGTAAGCCGGTTGCGATGGCCGATGGGCTTTCCGCCGGGCACGTCAAGGTGTGGCTGGAGGGCGAGAAGCTCCGCGGGGCGTTCGCCCTGACCCGCGCGGAGTTCCGGGGCCGCGAGCAGTGGCTGCTGGTGAAGGTGGCAGACGAGGGCGCCGACCGGCGGCGCAACCCGGTCAGCACGCAACCGGAGTCGGTGCTCACCGGCCGGACCAACGACGAGCTGCGGTGACGGCCGGTGACCGCGCTGGTGGAGGTCGACGGGCGGCGGATCGAACTGTCCAACCCGGACAAGGTCCTATACCCCGACGACGAGTACCGGAAACGGGATGTAATCGAGTACTTCCGCTCCGTAGCGGAGGTGATGATCGAGCACACCCGCGGCAAGCCGATGACGCTGCGCCGGTTCCCGGACGGCATCGGCTCCGGCGGGTTCTTCCAGAAGGAGGCTTCGAACCACTTCCCGGACTGGGTGCGGGTGGCGGCCGTGCCGCAGCGGGGCGAGCCGGGCACGGTGCACCACGTCGTCGTCGAGGACGCGCCGACCCTGCTCTACCTGGCCGGTCAGGCGTGCCTGGAGTTCCACATCGGACTGTCCACCGTGGATGATCTGGACCGGCCGGTACTCGCCGTGCTGGATCTCGACCCGCCCGAGGGGGCGGACCTGCCGGAGCTCCGCGCGGTGGTGCGGCGGATGTGCGAGCGGTTCCGGGACGTCGGCCTGTCGCCGCACGTGCAGGCCACCGGCGGCAAGGGGTTCCACGTCGCCGCCGCGCTGCGCGGCGAGCGGGGCTTCGACGAGGTCCGGGCCGCCATCCGGGAGCTCGCCGAGCAGGCCGCGCGCGACGAGCCGGACCGGCTCACCATCGAACAGCGGAAGGACAAGCGGGGGAACCGGATCTTCTTGGACACCAACCGCAACGCCTACGGCCAGACGATGATCGCGCCCTACTCGCTGCGCGCCCGCCCCGGCGCCCCGGCCGCCACCCCGCTGGACCTCGACGAGCTCGGCCGGGCGGCGCCCCAGTCCTACGGCCTCGCGAACATGGCGCGGCGGCTGGCGCAGAAGACCGACCCCTGGGCCGGCCTGGAGGACGCGCGATCCGCCGGCGACTTTCCGCATCCCGGCAACCGGGACCGGTCGGAGGAGGAGTGACGAGCATGTCCGAACCGCGAAGCGGTGCCGAGGAGCAGGAACCGACGACGTTGCCGGGCGCAGAGGGCCTGGACGCGGACGAACTCGGCGGCGACCCGGTGGAACAGGGCGTCGAGCCGCCCGAGCACTGGTCCGCGGAGACCCGCGATCGCCCGACCCCGCGGAGTGAACGGGAGGGCGAGTCGCTCGACGAACACCTGGCCGAGGAGGTGCCCGACATCGAGCCCGAACAGCCACGAAACGGCATCGACGAGAGCATCGACGACCGAGCCGCGGAGGAAGAAGGCCTCTGACGGGGCGTGAGTGACTCGGCGGCCTCCCGGGTACGCCTGTCGCACAGATTCGAGGGGAGGGACCGTGGAAGCCGAGATCACCCTCGTCGTGGACGGGGCCGAGCACCGGTTCACCGTCGACACGCGCACGACCGTGCTCGACGCCCTGCGGGAAGCGCTGGGGATCACCAGCGCGAAGAAGGGCTGCGACCACGGCCAGTGCGGTGCGTGCACCCTGCTGATGGGCGACCGCCGGGTCAACAGCTGCCTGATGCTCGCGGTGGCCTTCGACGGCGCCGAGTTCCGCACCGCCGACGGGCTCGCCGGCGCCGACCTGCACCCGGTGCAGCGGGCGTTCATCGAGCACGACGCGTTCCAGTGCGGGTACTGCACGCCCGGCCAGGTGTGCTCCGCCGTCGGTGTGCTGTGCGAGATGCGCGACGGCGAGCCGAGCGCGGTCACCGCGGACGGCGCCGGGCTGGCCGACGAGATCCGCGAGCGGATGAGCGGGAACCTTTGCCGCTGCGGCGCGTACGCCAACATCGTCCCGGCCATCGCGGAGGTGGCGCAGCGATGAAGCCGTTCCGCTACCAGCGCGCCGCCGACGTCGCGACCGCGGTGGACACCCTCTCCGCGACGCCCACCGCCGCGTTCCTGGCCGGCGGCACCAACCTGGTGGACCTCATGAAGCTGGAGGTCGAGCAGCCGGACGTGCTGGTGGACGTCCGGCGGCTGACCTCCGGCCGGATCGAGCAGCACCCCGAGTTCGTGCGCATCGGCGCCGCGGTCACCAACACCGCGCTGGCCGCCGATCCGGTGATCCGCGAGCGCTTCCCGCTGCTCTCGCAGGCGGTGCTCGCGGGCGCCTCCGGCCAGCTGCGCAACCTCGCGACGACGGGCGGGAACCTGTTGCAGCGAACCAGATGCGTCTACTTCCAGGACGTGACGACGCCGTGCAACAAGCGGGAGCCCGGGACGGGTTGCTCGGCGCGGGAGGGCTTCCACCGCGAGCACGCGATCCTCGGCACGTCCGAAGCGTGCGTCGCCACGCACCCGTCCGACATGGCGGTGGCGATGGTCGCGCTCGACGCGGTGGTGAACACGCAGGGGCCGCACGGACAGCGAGCGATCCCGCTGGTCGGGCTGCACCGGTTGCCCGGCGACGAGCCGGAGCGGGACACCGTCCTGGAGCACGGCGAACTGATCACCTCGATCGACATCCCGTCGCTGGGCTTCGCGGTGAACTCCCGGTACCGCAAGGCCCGCGACCGCGCGTCGTACGCGTTCGCGCTGGTGTCGGTGGCAGCCGCCGCGGACGTCGCCGACGGCGAGCTGCGTGACGTCCGGCTGGCGTTGGGCGGCGTTGCCCACAAGCCGTGGCGGGCGACCCGGGCCGAGATGGTGTTGCGCGGAGCCGCTGCGAGCGAGGAGAAGTTCCGGGAGGCAGCCGATGCGGAGCTCGCCGACGCGCGGCCGCTGCCCGGCAACGAGTTCAAGATCCCGTTGACGCGCAACATGATCGTCGACGTCCTCGCCGAGCTCGCGGGGGTGCGGAGATGACCACCACGACCAGCCTGATCGGCGCGCCCGTCGACCGCATCGAAGGCGACGAGAAGGTCCGGGGCGCCGCGCTGTACGCGGCGGAGCACCCGGTCCAGCGGCCGGTGCACGTGTTCCCGCTGCAGTCGGACATCGCGCTGGGGCGGATCACCGGCATCGACACCGCGGCGGCGATGCGCGAACCCGGCGTGCTGGGCGTGCTGACCCACGAGAACGCGCCGCGGCTGGCCTCGACCAAGGACGCCGAACTGGCGATCCTGCAGTCGCCCGAGGTCGCCTTCCGCGGGCAGTTCATCGGCGCGGTGCTCGCCGAGACGGCGGAGGCCGCCCGGCGGGCGGCGAACCTGGTGCGGCCGAGCTACGAGACGCGCACCCACGACGTCTCCCTCCACCCCGCCCGCACCGACCTGGTCAAGCCCGGCGAGGTCAACGGCGGCTTCCCGACCGACACCGTCGAAGGCGACGTGGACGGCGCGCTGGCCGCCGCGGCGGTGGTCGTCGACGCCACCTACACCACGCCGCAGGAGCACAACAACCCGCTGGAACCGCACGCCACCATCGCGATGTGGACCGACGACGAGCTCACCCTCTACGACTCCACGCAGGGCGTGCACTGGGTGCGCGACACGATCGCGGCCCTGTTCGGCATGGAACCGCACCGGATCCACGTGGTCTGCCCGCACACCGGCGGCGGCTTCGGCTCCAAGGGGCTGCCGCACGCGCACGTGGTGCTGGCCGCGATGGCCGCGCAGCTCGTCGCCCCGCGACCGGCGAAGCTCGTCCTGACCCGCCAGCAGATGTTCTCGGTGGTCGGTTACCGCACCGGCACCATCCAGCGGATCCGGCTCGGCTGCGAGGCATCCGGCGTGCTGACCGCGATCAGCCACGACGTGGTCGAGCAGACCTCCCGGATCAAGGAGTTCGCCGAGCAGACCGCCGTGCCCACGCGCCTCATGTACGCCGCCCCGAACCGCCGCACCACGCACCGGCTGGCCGAGCTCGACGTGCCGGTGCCGTCGTGGATGCGCGCGCCCGGCGAGGCGCCGGGCATGTTCGGCCTGGAGGTCGCCATGGACGAGATGGCGATCGCCTGCGGCCTGGATCCCGTCGAGTTCCGCATCCGCAACGAGCCGGACACCGATCCCGAGACCGGCCGGCCGTTCTCCAGCCGGAACCTGGTCGCCTGCCTGCGCGAGGGCGCGCGGCGGTTCGGCTGGACCGGGCGCGATCCGGCGCCGCGCGCGCACCGCGACGGGCCGTGGCTGGTCGGCACCGGGGTGGCCGCGTCGACGTACCCGGTGTTCAGCATGCCGGGCTCGCGGGCCATCATCCAGGCCCGGCCGGACGGCCGCTACCGGGTGCTCATCGGCGCCGCCGACATCGGCACCGGGGCGTGGACCGCGCTCACCCAGATCGCGGCCGACGCGCTGGGCGTCGGGATGTCCGAGGTGGCGCTGAGCATCGGCGACACCGACCTGCCCTACGCCACCGGTGCGGGCGGGTCGACCGGCATCCTGTGCTGGGGTTCGGCCATCGTGGACGCGGCCCGCCGGTTGCGCACCGAGCTGCCGGCCGGGGAACCGGTCCCGGACGAGGGCGTGGAGGTCACCGGGGCGCTGCCGGACAACCCGTACGCCGGGCAGCTGTCCATGCACAGCTTCGGCGCGCAGTTCGCGGAGGTCCGGGTGCACACCGTGACCGGGGAGCTCCGGGTGCCGCGGCTGCTCGGGATCTTCGCGGTCGGCCGGATGATCAACGCCAAGACCGGGCGCTCGCAGCTGCTGGGCGGGATGACCATGGGGCTGTCCATGGCGCTGCACGAGCACAGCGTGGTCGACCCCCGGTTCGGGCACGTGGTCAACCACGACTTCGCGGAGTACCACATCCCGGTCAACGCCGACATCGGCGACATCGAGGCGGACTGGATCGACGAGCACGACCCGTACGTGAACCCGATGGGCGCCAAGGGGATCGGCGAGCTGGGCATCGTGGGAACGGCGGCGGCGATCGCCAACGCCGCCCACCACGCCACCGGCATCCGCGTCCGGGACCTGCCCATCACCCTGGACAGGTTCCTGTCCAGGTAGAGCGTGCGGTTCGGTCTTCCTCAGCACATCGTCCACAAAGGGCGGAAGTGTCTTCCTTGTTGCTGTTCATAGTCGTGAACACACGGACCTGGCTAAAAACCACGGCCCGATCGCGGTGGAGGACTTGCGGGTCCGCAACATGCTCCGGGCTGGTGGACGCGGCGCTGGCGGAGAAGGCGGCCGCGGTGGCGATCTGGGCCCGCATCGACCGGCTGGCCGCCCAGATCCGGCCCACGGATCCGGAAACCCGCGAATATCTGCGAGTTTCGAGCAGGTACGGGCTGCTGCTGCACCGGGTGATCCACCACGGCTGGGGCGCGATGCTGCGCGGCTTCGCCGGCGACCGGACCGGCAGCTACGACATGGCGGCCATCCGCGCCCACATCGCCGGGTACGACCAGGCCTGGTCGGAGTTCCGGCGCCTCGCCGACGAGAACCCCTCGTGTGCCTCGCTGTACGTCCCGCAGTCGTTCGGGCCGCGGAACCCGGACGGCACCTACGACGCCGACCCGGATCACGGCATGCGCCAATCCGTCGACCGGTACCGCGAGCTCGCCCGGTGACGTCCGGGCGCGGATCGGCTTACGCGTCCTTTCGGAATGCGGCGTCAGCCGCATGCGGTGAGGGACTCAGCTTGCACCGCCGCGGGTTCTCAGACGTCGTCTGGCGAGGACAGCCCCGATGCCGCGTATTCGGTCATACGTAAGTCGGGGCTCCCACAGTCCAGACGGCGGCCGTAATTCCCGCAGGGGGGCCGCTACCCGCACCGCCACGCAAGCCCATTGAAGAAATCATTTCTCACGAGCGGGAGCGCCAGTCGGAGGCGAGCAGGGACCAGACCTCGACGTCGCGGCGGCGGCCCTGGTACAGGAAGGATTCGCGCAGCACGCCGTCGAGGGTCATGCCCAGGCGCTGTGCCGTCGCCTTGCTCCGGTGGTTGTCCGCGTCGTTGCGCCACTCGACGCGGCTCATGCCGCGCACCCCGATGGCCCAGCCGATCAGGTGCGTCGCGGCCCGCGTGATCAGGCCCCGCCCCTCCGCCTCCGGCGCGAGCCACACGCCGAGCTCGCAGACGCCCGAAGGCACGTCGAAGATCCGGAACAGGATCCCGCCGACGAGATCGCCGCGCAGCCGGATCCCGTAGATGCGCCCCTCGTCGGCGGCCTGCCGGTCGGCGTAGCTCTGCAGGAAGGCCCGGGCGGACGCCTCGTCGGTGACGATCTCGGTCCACGGCAGCCACGGTGCCAGGTGGTCGCGGTAGCGCTCGGCGTGGGCGGTGAACTCGGCGGCCTGCCAGGGTTCGAGCGGCGTCAGCGCGGCGTCTTCGGTGAGAGGATGGCTGAACATGCTTCTCCGTTCAGAGATCGGTCGAACGCATCCTAGTCCGGTGCGGCGACGTTCCTGAGCGGCTTTTCCGGATTCGCGTCGCGTTCGGAGTCCTCAATGGACGAAATGTTTCGGCGGGGTGCCAGCGCGGCGCGCAGGAGGATCTTCAGGGAGTACCGGAGGAGGTGGTGGCCGCGGCCGAACAGCCACGGGACGCCCTTGGCGAGCAGCCACCGAAGGTGGTCGAACCCGCTGACCCGCGCGCCGCCGGAGCACTCCAGCGACACCGTGCCCGGTACGGCCAGCCCGGCCGCGGCGAACCGGTCGGCGAAGGCGGCGGCGAGCATCCGGTGCCCGAGCTCGGAGGGGTGCAGCCGGTCCACGCTCCACGTCGCCGGGTGGTAGGAGCCCGGCAGCCGGTCCAGGTCCACGACGCCGGCGGCGTGTTCGGCGGCGACGGCGTCCAAGATCCGGTTGAGCTCGTCGATCCGCCTGGCCAGCGCCTTGCGCAGCGGCCCGGGGAGCCGGAAGACCCGGCCGTGGTCGTGGTAGCGGATCGTCACGGCGACCGCGCCCGTGGCGACGAGCGCCCCCACGACGTCGTTCAGCTGCCGCCGCAGGTGGCCCGCGTCGAAGTCGGAGCGCATGGTGTCGTTCATGCCGACCATCACCACGGCGGCATCCGGCGCGGCCCGCAGCGCGGCGGGCAGCTGGGCGTCGTGCACCGCCGCGATGCGCGCGCCGCTCGCCCCCACGTTCGCCAGCTCCGCGGCGCCGAGCGCCTCGGCCAGCAGCGGGGCGAACCCGCGCCAGCCGCCGGCCACCGGGTCGCCCATGCCCACGGCGACCGAATCGCCGAGCACCGCGACGGTCCGTGTTCTCCGCGGGCCGCGCGGGCCCGCCGTGATCGCGTCCTGCACGTGATCATCGTGATGGCCGTGCTTCCTGCGGCGGTGAGGCGGCGGTGACCATCCGGCGACCGCTGGGCGAAGAATCGGCGCGTCAGCCGGGCGCGGCGCGGTAGTCCTTGTCGGGCCAGAACGGCCACTCCTCGAAGTCCCGGCACGTCCCGTCCGGGGCGAACCGGATGACCCACAGGTCCCGGTACTCCTGCGGCACCGAACCGCCGTAGCGGACTTCGACCCGGACGACGGCGGTGTCGCCTTCGAGCGCCACGGGGCTGCTCGTCAGCTGGAACTTCTCATCGGGCCCGACCCGCTCGGCCTCCCACATCCGCCCGATGGCGGCAAGGCCGACGACGGGTTCGAGGTAGGGGGCCTGCCGATAGCTCGCGTCCGGGGAGAAGATCCCGGCGAGCGCGTCGACGCCCGGGGTGCGCCAGGCCCGCTCGTACCCGGCGACCCACGCACGCACCTGCTCCCAGTCCATGGTCTGCGAGTCTGGCACCGGCGGGCCCCTCGCGCAGCAGCCCCACGCCCGTGTGCACTTGGTGTCGCTCTGGCAACACGACGTAGACACGGTGCCTGACCAGCGGAAACGATGTTTTTCAGGTGTCTCGCCGCGCGGCCGCGAGGGCTTCGGTTGCGATGGTTCGGAGGGGGCGGCCCAGGGCCGCCGCTGCCGCTGCGACGTCGTCGTGCTCCGGTTTCGCGTGGTGGGGGCCGTGCTTGACGCGGATCTGGTGGCCTTGCACCGTGACCGTCGTGGTCCGGCGGGGCAGGGCTCGGCGGTCCACCGCGTGGCGGCGGATCCCGAGGCTGCCGGTTTCCGCCAGCACCAGGTCGGACAGCCCGGATTCCAGCTCCGGGCGGCACAGCACGTGCAGCACCTGGGCCGGGCGGGACTTCTTCATCGTCGCCGGCGTCGTCCAGGCGTCCGCCGCGCCGCGCTCCAGCGCGCGGTTGATCACGTGCCCCAGCACCTCGCCGGTCACATCGTCCACATTGCACTCCAGGACCACCATCGGCTCGGCCGGTCCGGCGCCCAGCGGCACCCCGAGCGTCGCCGGAAGCACGTTGGGGCGCTGGGGGAACCGGCGCGTGCCCGCGCCGTAGGCGGTGTCCTGCACGGTCATCGCCGGGGGAGGGGTGAAGCGGGTGCCGATCGCCTGCAGCAGGGCCGCGCCGGTCGGCGTGACCGTCTCGCCCGGCAGGTCGGTGCCGACGACGGCCGCGCCGCGCAGCAGCCGCAGGGTCGCCGGGGCGGGCGCCGGGAGCACGCCGTGGCTGCACCGCACCGTTCCGCTGCCCAGCGCCAGCGGCGCGGAATGCACGGTCGTGATGCCCAGGGCGTGCAGCGCGGCGGCCACGCCGACGGTGTCCACCACGGTGTCCAGCCCGCCGATCTCGTGCAGGTGCACGTCGTCCGGGTGCTCGCCGTGCAGGGCTCCTTCCACCTCGGCGATCGCCGTGATCGCCGCGGCGGCCAGCTCCGCCACGGGTTCGGGCCGGGCCTGCCGGACTCGCGCGATCAGCTCCGAGGCGTGCCGTTCGGTGCTGGTGTCGTCGACGTCCACCACCGCTTTCGTCGCCGCGATGCCGTTGACCTGCACCTGCTCGGTGGACAGCCGCCAGCCCGGCAGGCCGGTCGACTCCACGGCCGCGCGCACCCGGTCCAGCGGCGCGCCGAGGCCGAGCAGAGCGCCGAGCAGCATGTCCCCGGAGACGCCGGTGACGGGGTTGAGCCAGAGGATCATCGCGGTTTCGCCACCACCTGGGCCAGCCGGTGCGCGGCCATCGCGGCGCCGAACCCGGAATCGATGTTGACCACGGTCAGGCCCGCCGCGCAGGACGTCAGCATGGCCAGCAGCGCCGTCACGCCCTCCAGGGCCGCGCCGTAACCGGTGGACGTCGGCACCGCGATCACCGGGCAGGCCACCAGCCCGCCGACGGCGCTGGCCAGCGCGCCCTCCATGCCCGCCACCACGATCACCGCGTCGGCACGGTCGAGCTCGTCGCGGGCCGCCAGCAGCCGGTGGATCCCGGCCACCCCGACGTCGCGGACCACCTCGGTGGACAGCCCGATCGCGGCCGCCACCGCTTCGGCTTCGGCGGCCACCGGCCAGTCCGAGGTGCCCGCGGTGGCGATGCAGACCCGGAACGCCCCGGCCGCCGCCGGTCGCCACACCAGCAGCCGCGCGGTCTCGTGGTAGGTGCCGCCGGGCACCTCGATCTCCGCGGCGACGTCGGCTTCGACGCGGGTCACCAGCACCGGGCCGGTGCCCCGGGCGAGGAGTTCGGCGACGATGCCGGCGATCTCCGCGGGCTGCTTGCCGGGCGCGTAGACGACCTCGGGGAGGCCCTGCCGGGATTCCCGGTCGGTGTCGACCCGCGCGTACCCGAGATCGGTGAACCCGGTCATGAGGCGGTCCGGGCGGGCAGCAGCGGCAGCAGGACGTTCATCCGTCCACTTCGGAATCCCGCCAGATCCAGCGCGCAGAACTGGAAACCGGCCTCGCGCACCGCGCGGTCCAGCTCTTCGCGCCGCGCCGCGGCCCGGTCGATGTCGGCCGCCGGGACCTCCAGCCGGGCCACCGTGCCCTGGCCGTGCGCCCGCACTCGGCACACCTCGAAGCCGAGGCGGTGGATCGCCGCTTCGGCTTCCTCGATGCGGCCGAGCACCTCGGGCGTCACCGGGTCGCCGTAGGCGACGCGCGAGGCCAGGCACGCCGCCGCCGGTTTGTCCGCAGTGGACAGTCCGAGTTCCTGGCTGGCCCGCCGGACCGCTTCCTTGCTGAGCCCGGCGTCCACCATCGGCGCGATGACGCCGCGCTGCGCGGCTGCCTGCTGGCCGGGCCGGTGGTCGCCGAGGTCGTCCAGGTTGGTGCCCAGCGCGATGCCGGCACCCATGGCGGCCGCTAGCGGCTCCAGCGCGTCGAACAGCGCGGACTTGCAGTGGTAGCAGCGGTTTCCGTCGTTCGCGGCGTATTCGGGGCGGTCGGCCTCGTCGGTGCAGACCTCGATGTGCGCGAAGCCGCGGCCGCGCGCGAACTCCTTGGCCTGCCGGCGTTCGTCGGCGGCGAGGCTGGGCGAGACGGCGGTGACCGCGAGCATCCGCGAACCGAGCACCTCGTGCGCCACGGCCGCCAGCAGCGCCGAGTCGACGCCGCCGGAGAACGCCACCACGAGGGCCTCCTCCGCGCCGATCCGTTGCCGGAGACGATCGAGTTCGGGCACGCTCACGGTGGCTCCTTTCCTCCGCCTTCGACCGCCCGGCGACGGGAACGCCATGGTCCTGACAGGTGGTCTGACCACACTCTAACCGGATTCGGCGGAAGATCCCATCCCCCCGGAGCACGCGCGCGCGAGCGCGCTGGGCGGCTGCCGCGGCCCAACGCGCTCTCCGTGCTTGACCAGGGGGAATCTGCTACCGGCCGCTGCCGTAGGGTTTGGTGAGGATCTCCAGGACGTGGCCGTCGGGGTCGTCGAAGTAGACGCCGCGACCGCCGTCCCGGGTGTTGATCTCACCCGCCTCCTGGTGCGCCGGGTCGGCCCAGTACGGCAGCTCCTGCGCCTTGATCCGCCCGAAGATCTCGTCGAACTCCTCGTCGCTGACCAGGAACGCGTAGTGCTGCGGGACGATCTTCTCGTCGGTCTCCAGGTAGTCCAGCGTGACGTCGTTGCACGTCTGGACGCACATGAACGGGCCGAACGGTTCCGGGTCCGGGAGGCCGAGCAGGTCGGCCACGAACCGAGCGTGGGCGACCTTGTCGGACGTGGCGACGATGGTGTGGTTGAGCTGGACGGGCATGGTGTTCTCGCCTTCCTCGTCGTGTTCCGCTGTTCCCGAGGCTAGGAGTTACACCAAGGTCGAGGTCAATACCGGCCCTTGCTGGTATCGCTCGTCCGGGTGGCGCGTCGCCCGGACGGGTCCCCGGCGGCTTAGCGTCGAGCTGGTGGGAACCGGCGAGGATCGGAGGGCGCGGTGGCGGGCAACGCGGCACAGGAGATCGCTTCGGGCTACGCGACCGAAGGCGCGGCGGTCGAGCTGGGCGCGGTGGTCGTCGACGGCTCGGTGGATGCCGCTGCCGCCGTGCGGATCCCGCTGGCGACGATGAACCGGCACGGCCTGGTGGCGGGCGCGACCGGCACGGGCAAGACGAAGACGCTGCAGCTGCTGGCCGAACAGCTGTCCGACGCGGGCGTGCCGGTGCTGCTGGCCGACGTCAAGGGCGACCTCTCCGGCCTGTCCGCTCCCGGGGAGGGCGGGGGCAAGGTGGCGGCCCGCGCCGCCGAGGTCGGCGATGACTGGCGGCCCGCGGCGTTCCCCGTGCAGTTCCTGTCGCTGGGCACCGGCGGTCGGGGCGTGCCGATCCGCGCGACCGTGACCGGCTTCGGGCCGCTGCTGCTGGCGAAGGTGCTCGGCCTGAACGCGACGCAGGAGTCGACGCTGGGCCTGATCTTCCACTGGGCCGACGAGCGCGGGCTGGCGCTGCTGGACATCAAGGACCTGCGCTCGGTGATCCAGTACCTGACCAGCGACGAGGGGAAGGCCGAGCTCAAGGGCATCGGCGGGGTCTCGGCCGCCAGCGCGGGCGTGATCCTGCGGGCACTGTCCAATTTGGAGGCCCGGGGTGGGGACGAGTTCTTCGGCGAGCCGGAGCTGGCGGTCGCAGACCTGCTCCGGCAGGTCGACGGCAGGGGCGTGGTGAACCTGCTGGAGCTCGACGACGTGCAGGCCGACCCGGTGCTGTTCTCGACGTTCCTGATGTGGCTGCTGGCCGAGCTGTTCGAGGAGCTGCCGGAGGCCGGCGACCTGGACCGGCCGAAGCTGGTGTTCTTCTTCGACGAGGCGCACCTGCTGTTCAGCGACGCGTCCAAGGCGTTCCTGGAGCGCATCGAGCAGACCGTCAAGCTGATCCGGTCCAAGGCGGTGGGCGTGTTCTTCTGCACGCAGCTGCCCACTGACTTGCCCAACGCGGTGCTCTCCCAGCTGGGCGCCCGGGTCCAGCACGCCATCCGGGCGTTCACCCCGGACGACCAGAAGGCCCTGGCGCGCACGGTGAAGACCTACCCGACGACCGAGCACTACGAGCTCGACGAGGCGCTGACGTCGCTGGGCATCGGAGAGGCGATCGTGACGGTGCTCTCCGAGACCGGTGCGCCGACGCCGGTCGCGTGGACGCGGCTCCGCGCGCCCCGCTCGCTGATGGGCGCGATCGGCGAGGACGCGGTGCGAGCCGCCGCCGCTTCATCCGATCTGCACGGGAAGTACGAGCAGACCGTCGATCGGGAATCCGCCTACGAACTCCTGGCGAAGAAGGTCGCCGCCGCGCCCGAGACGCGGGAAAAGTCTGGAGTACCGGAAAAGTCGGAAGCGTCGGGATTCCTGGAGAAGGCGATGGACAATCCCGCGGTGCGGTCGTTCTTCCGCTCGGCGGCGAGCGCGCTGGGGCGGGAGATCACCCGCGGCCTGTTCGGCAACCGCCGTCGGTGACCCGGCTGGCATCGGTCACCTGATCGGGGTAGGGTGTCGCCGACTCAATCCACGCGGGAGCTCGGGCGCACCGGGCTGAGAGGGTGGCACCACAGCGCCACCGACCGCAGAACCTGTCCGGATAATGCCGGCGTAGGGAGCTGTTGATGGCGCTTGACGTCGATCGTGCCGAAGTTCCGCACACCCTGGACGAACCGGCACCGAAGACGCTCGGCGTGCTCGACCAGGGCGCGTTCTGGGGCAACCTCGGGGTGAGCCTGCTCGGCTTCAGCGGCGCGCTGGCCGTGCTCGCGCCGGCCGGCGTGCCGCAGCTGTCGTTCGCCGCCGCCGTCACCGCGTGCGTGGTGGGCACCGTGATCGGCAGCATCATGGTCGGCCTCGCGGCCGTTCCGGGAGCACGCACCGGCGCCCCGGCGATGATGTTGCTGCGCGGCCTGTTCGGCACCAAGCTGTCGTACCTGCCGACGGTGCTGAACATCCTGCAGCTGATCGGCTGGGGAACCTTCGAACTCCTGGTCATCGCGCAGGGCGCGGAGGCGTTGTTCGGCGGCGGCCCGCACTGGTTGTACGTGCTGGTGGCCGGTGCGCTGACCACCGTGCTCACGTTGCGCCCGCTCGGCGCGCTGCGCCTGCTGCGCCGCTACGTCAGCATCGCGGTGGCGATCGCGATGGTGTACTTCTTCGTCCAGCTGCTGCGGCAGCCGCTGCCGGACATGAACACCGGTTCCTGGCAGGGCTTCTGGCCCGGCGCGGACGCCGCGCTGGCGGTCGCGGTGTCCTGGATCCCGGTCGCCTCGGACTACTCGCGGCACTCGAAGTCGGTGTCCGGCGCGTTCACGGCCGCGACGGTGGGCTACTCGGTCACCCAGATCGCCTGCTACCTGCTGGGGCTGATCGGGCTGGCGATGGTGGCCGGCGACGCGGACAAGGTGTTCGACCCGATGCTCGCGGTGCCGCTCGGGGTGATCTTCTTCGGCATCCTGGTGCTGCGCGAGGTCGACCAGTCCTTCGCCAACACCTACTCGACCGCGGTCTCCATCCAGAACCTGCGGCCCAGCGCCGACCGCCGGGTGCTGTGCGTGATCATCGGGTCGTTGATCACGCTGCTCGCGCTGACCCTGGACATCGCGGAGTTCTCGAACTTCCTGCTGCTGATCGGCTCGGTGTTCGTGCCGATGTTCGGCGTGCTGGCGGTGGACTACTTCCTGCACGGCCGCCGCCGCAGCTACGACCTGTCCGCGCAGGCCCCGTCCCGCTGGGGCATGCTGCTGGCCTGGTTCCTGGGCTTCGCGGCGTTCCAGCTGATCAACCCGGGCGAACTCGGCTGGTGGAGCCAGTTGTGGACCGGTTTGCGGGACGCGCTCGGCTTCACCGTCCCGGCGTGGATGAGCGCCGCGCTCACGTCGTTCGTCGTGGCCGCCCTCGCGGCCGCGATCATCGGCGCCTTCCGCCGCCGCGGCGCGGAGAGCTGAGACGCACGCTAATCCCGCGTACGCATCGCGAGCAGCTTGATCGCGTTCTCCGCACCGGAGCCGTCCGCGGTCGTGACCACGACCACGGACTGCTCCGGCGAGCGGGCCGGCACGAGGATCTGCTGCGCGACCGCGAGCGCGCCCACCAGCGGATGACGCAGCTCGTATTCGTCCGCTTCGCAGGGCTTGACTCGGTGATCGCTCCACAGCGCCGCGAATTCCGGGCTCTTCATGGACAGTTCGCCGACGAGCGAGGCCAGCAGGGCGTCTTCGGGATGCCGCCCCGCGACCTGCCGGAGGTTGCCGACCACGGCGCGCGCCTTGCGCTGCCAGTCCGCGTAGAGGTCGCGGGTGTGCGGGTCGAGGAACAGCATCCGGGCCAGGTTCGGCCGGTCCGCCGGGCGTTCCGGAGCGGTTCGGTCGAGGTGCCCGGCCAGCAGTGCGTGGCCCAGCGCGTTCCAGGCCAGCACGTCGGTCCGCCTGCCGAGGACCAGCGCGGGCACGGCCCCGAACGACCGCAGCAGGTCGCGGGTCAAGGGGTCGAGCCGTTCCAGCGGAGGGCGGCGCTGCGGCCGGGGACGTTGCGCGGCGAGCTGGTGGAGGTGTTCGCGCTCGTGCTCGTCGAGCCGCAGGGCTCCGGCGAGGGCATCCAGGATCGCGTCGGAGGCGTTGACCGACTGGCCCTGCTCCAGGCGCGTGTAATAGGACACGCTCACCCCGGCCAGCTGCGCCAGTTCCTCCCGCCGCAACCCCGCCACGCGTCGCCGCTCGTGGAACTCGGGCAGGCCGACGTCGTCGGGGCGCAGGCGCGCACGCCGTGCCCGGAGGAACTCGCCCAGCAAGCCAGGAACACCCATACCCGCAGTATCCGCCGCGCTCGGCCGGTGAGCCTGACCCTGCCGGGGGTAGGCGAACACGGGTCTGGCCGGTCGGCGCACCGGGGTCGCACGGTGGACGGAACACCAGCGAACACCCCGGAGGGAACATGCGCGAAATCGTGCTGGGCGACGTCACGATCACCCGGGTCGTGGAGTACTTCGGTCCGGTCGAGATGCCGCCGGACACCTTCTTCCCGGAGAGTCCCGAAGGCGCCTGGAACGCTCCCTGGCTCGCCCCGGACTTCCTCGACCCGCACACCGGCGATTGCATGTCGGCCATCCAGACGTGGCTGCTGCGCAGCGAGGGCAGGACGATCCTGGTCGACACCGGCGTCGGCAACCACAAGGAGCGGCCGTACTCGCCGGTGTGGAGCCACCTGAACACCGACTTCCTCGGCGATCTCGCCAGGGCCGGGGTGCGGCCGGAGGACGTGGACCTGGTGATCAACACGCACCTGCACGTGGACCACGTCGGCTGGAACACCTACCTCGACGGCCGCAGCTGGGTGCCGACGTTCCCCAACGCCACCTACCTCATGCCCCGGGCCGACTTCGAGTTCTGGAACCCGGCGAACGGCCATCGGCCGAACCTGGGCCGCGGCAACCAGAACGTCTTCGAGGACAGCGTCGCGCCGGTGCACGAGGCCGGGCTCGCGGTGCTGTGGGAGGACGGCTACCGGATCGACGCGAACCTGCGGCTGGACCTCGCGCCCGGGCACACCCCTGGTTCGTCGGTGGTCACGCTCGAATCCGGCGGCGACCGCGCGCTGTTCGTCGGCGATCTGCTGCACACCGCCCTGCAGTTCGTCGAACCCGACACCAACAGCTGCTTCTGCGAGGACCCGGCCCGGGCCAGGGCCACGCGGCGGCGGCTGCTCGGCTGGGCCGCCGACGCGAACGCGCTGGTGCTGCCCGCGCACCTCGGCGGTCACGGCGGTGCCGAGGTCGTCCGCGAGGGCGACCGGTTCGCCATCGGGGGATGGGCCCCGTTCGCCCGAATCTGACGGAAGAACAGGAGAAACGGGTGTCCGACCCGATCGTCACCACCACCGCGGGAGCCGTCCGCGGCCGCGCCGACGGCGACGCGCACGTCTTCCTCGGCATCCCCTACGCCGCACCGCCGACCGGCGCCGCCCGGTTCGCCGCGCCGGCGCCGCACGAACCGTGGCAGCACGTCCGGGACGCGACGTTGCCCGGGCCGACCGCGCCCCAACCGCGCCGGGACGGCTTCGGGGCGCTCAACATGTCGCCCTACTTCGGGCCCGGCTGGATTCGCGGCGAGGACTACCTGACCGTCAGCGTGTGGGCGCCGCCGGACGCCCGGAACAGCCCGGTCATGGTCTTCGTGCACGGCGGCGGGTTCATCACCGGCTCCACCCGCTCGCCGCTGCACGACGGAACGGCTTTCGCCCGCGACGGCGTGGTGCTGGTGGCCCTCAACTACCGGCTGGGCATCCCGGGGTTCCTCGACCTCCCCGGCGCGCCGGCCAACCGCGGACTGCTCGACGTGGTGGCCGCGCTGCGCTGGGTGCGGGACAACATCGCCGAATTCGGCGGCGATCCGGGCAACGTCACGCTGTTCGGCCAGTCCGCCGGCGCGACGATCACGAGCGGTGTTCTCGCCAGTCCGGAAGCGGAGGGCCTGTTCCACCGCGCCATCGTGCAGAGCGGAAACGGGCTGGGCGCGTTCTCCAGGGAGCAGGCGGCTCGGGTCACGCGCGCCGCAGCGGACGCACTGGGCATCGAGCCGACCGTCGCGGATTTCGCCCGGGTGCCGGACGAACGGTTCGTCGACGCGCCGCTCGGCGGTTTGGACCTGCGGACCAGCACCCGGTTCGACCCGCTGCTCGGGCTCAGCGCGTTCAGCCTGGTGCTGGACCGCCAGCCCGCCGAAGCAGTGGCAGACGGGGCCGGCGCCGAGGTCGCGCTCATCGTCGGCACGAACACCGAGGAGGGCAATCTCTACCTTGCGCCGCAAGGAAGAACGACTACCTCGACCGACGATGACGTGCACGACGTCGCGGCCCGGGTGCACGCCGACCCCGCCGCGCTGGTCGCTCAGCACCGGGCGCGGCACCCGCGAGCGAGCCCCGGCGAGCTGCGTTCGGCGATCATGGGCGACGCGCTGTTCGGGGCGGGAAGCCGCCGGCTCGCCGAGGCGCACGCGGCACGCGGGCGGGGCCCGACCTACACCTACGAGTTCGCCTGGCGATCGTCCGCAGTGGACGGAACTCTCGGCGCGGCGCACGCGGTGGAACTGCCGTACGTGTTCGACCGCCTGGACCTTCCCGCCTTGCGCGGCCCCCGTGGACTGCTCGGCCCGGCGGAGCCGTCCGCGGCGCTGGCCGAGTGCATGCACGGGGCGTGGGTACGCTTCGCCCGGACCGGCGATCCCGGCTGGGCACCGCCGGAAACCCGCCGCTTCACGGGGCAGGAGTGACTTGGGAGTCCTTTCGAACCAGCTCCTCCCGAAGGTGCCCGGTGCCGGCCAGGCTGGCGATTTCGCGCGAAATCGTCGCCTGCGGTGGGGGCGGCCAGGTCTCACGAGCGTCCGCACCTTCGTTCTGGAACGCCCTCAGCGCAGGGGCGCCGGGAGTTCGAAGTGGACCTTCTCCCGGGTCATCTCGTGCTCGATGACCGTGGTCGGGGCGAGGTGGTCGATGACGTCCTCGACCAGGCCCGGCGGGGCCGAGGCGCCCGCGGTGAGGCCGATCGTGCCGACGCCGGACAGCCAGGCCGGCTGGATGTCGCCGGCGTCGTCGATGAGGTGGGCAGGCGTCCCCTGGCGACGCGCCAGCTCTACCAGGCGCTGGGAGTTCGAGGAGTTGGCCGAGCCGACCACCAGCACCAGGTCGCACTCCCCGGCGATCGCCGACAGCGCGTCCTGCCGGTTGGTGGTGGCGTAGCAGATGTCCTCCGACGACGGGCCGCGCAGCGCCGGGAAGCGGTCGCGCAGCGCGGCGACGATGCCGGCCGTCTCGTCGACGGCGAGGGTGGTCTGCGTCAGGTAAGACACCCGCTTCGGGTTCGGCACCTCGACGTCGGCGACGTCCTCGACGGACTCCACCAGGACCGTCTGGCCGGGCACCTCACCGAGCGTGCCCTCCACCTCTTCGTGTCCACTGTGGCCGATGAGCAGGAGGGTGTCGCCGCGCCCTGCGAACCGCCGCGCCTCGGCGTGCACCTTCGCCACCAGCGGGCAGGTGGCGTCGATGACCGCCATGCCGCGCCGGTCCGCTTCCGACCGCACGGCGGGGGAAACGCCGTGCGCGGAGAAGACCACGGTGGCGCCGTCGGGCACCGCGTCGAGCTCCTCGACGAACACCGCGCCGCGGTCCTCCAGGTCGGCGACCACGTGCGTGTTGTGCACGATCTGCTTGCGGACGTAGATCGGGCCGCCGCGGAGCGCGAGCGCCTGTTCCACGATCTCGATGGCGCGGTCGACTCCGGCGCAGAACGAGCGCGGCGCCGCGAGCAGCACCGTGCGCTGTTGACTCGGCATGACTGCACTCCAATGTCGGTCGGCTGAACCCCGGTGCCGGACCGCCGCGCCCCGCGGTCGGTTCGGCACCGGGCGTCAGTGTCTGTTTTGAAGCGGCGGTAGCCGCTTGCGGTGCGGGACTCAGCTTGCGCCGCCGCGGGTTCTCAGGGGCGCCTCGCGAGGACGGCCCCGGCGCCGTGTATTGGACAGTCGGGGATCCCGGAGTGAGGCGGCCCCTGAGGTTCCGCTGCCCGCACCGCTACGCAAATCGCATTGGGCACACTCTCTAGTGGTCGCGGCGGGTGACCAGGTGGGCTAGAGCGTCGAGTTCTTCGGCCGCGCGCGGCGCCGGGTCGCAGCGGCGCAGGTCGCTGAGGGCTGAAGCGAGCAGGTCGTCGGCCTGGTGCTGGCTCCAGGTGCGGCCGCCGGCCAGCGCGATCAGCTCCGCGGCCTGGGCCAGGTCACTGCCGGACAGCGGCTGATCGCGGAGGTAGATCGCGGCCAGCCGCTGACCGGCCGGCGTGCCGGAGGTCAGCGCGGAGACCACCGGCAGGGTCTTCTTGCGGGTGCGCAGGTCGGAGAACACCGGCTTGCCGGTGATCGCCGGATCGCCCCAGATGCCGAGCAGGTCGTCGACGTGCTGGAACGCCAGGCCCAGTCGCTCGCCGTAGCTGCGCATCCGGGCGATCTGCTCGGCCGATCCGCCGCCGAACGTCGCGCCCAGCGCGCAGGCGCAGCCCAGCAGCGCCCCGGTCTTGTCCCGGGCCATCCGCTGGCACTCGGCCAGTTCCACGTTGCGCCGGTCCTCGAAGGCGAGGTCCGCGGTCTGGCCGTTGATCAGGTTCAGCACGGCGGTGCTCAACGTCCGCACCGCGGCGGCGGCCTCGGGATGCCGGCACGCGCCCAGCACGTCGGAGGCCAGCGACAGCAGGGCGTCGCCGGCGAGGATGGCCGGGCCGCTGCCGAACACGGTCCACGCCGTCGGACGATGTCGCCTCGTGACGTCGCCGTCCATCACGTCGTCGTGCAGCAGCGAGAAGTTGTGCGCCAGCTCCACCGCGACGGCCGCGGGCACCGCAGCCGCGGGATCGCCGCCGACGGCGGCGGCGGAGAGCAGCACCATCGTGGGCCGCAGCGCCTTGCCCCGGTCGGCGCGGACCGGGTTGCCGCGCTCGTCCAGCCAGCCGAGGTGGTAGCCGGATATCTGCTGCATGCGAGTGGGCAACCGGTCGACCGCGGCCCGCAGGGCGGGCTCGACCATCGTGCGGCTGCGCGTGAGCGCTTCGTAGGCCGTACCCGCCCGGTTGGCGTCCTGCTGAATCGTGGCCATCCGACTTCCCTTCGACAAAAAGCGGTAATTCCAGGCTCGCTTTGCGTGGCGGTGTGTCCAAGAGGACGGTGCGGTGTTCCGGACTCGTTTCGAGCACCGGTCACGAGGTGGTTCGCCGCGTCCGAACGCGGTGTCAGCGGGTGATTTCGACGTTCTCGAGCACGCCGAGGGCGTCGGGGACCAGGACCGCGGCGGAGAAGTAGGCGCTGACCAGGTAGGAGATGATCGCCTGCTCGTTGATGCCCATGAACCGGACGTTGAGCCCGGGCCGGTACTGGTCGGGGATGCCGGTCTGCTGGAGGCCGATGACGCCGTGGTCGTCCTCGCCGGTGCGCAGCGCCAGGATCGAGCTGGTGCCGCGATCGCTGATCGGGATCTTGTCGCTGGGCAGGATCGGCACGCCCCGCCAGGCGTGCACCTGGCGGCCCTCCGCCTCGGCGGTCGCCGGGTAGATGCCGCGCCGGTTGCACTCCCGGCCGAAGGCCGCGATGGTCCGCGGGTGGGCCAGGAAGAACCGGGTCTTGCGGCGGCGGGAGAGCAGTTCGTCGAGGTCGTCGGGGGTGGGTGGGCCGGTGCGGGTGTGGATGCGCTGGCGGAGGTCGGCGTTGTGCAGCAGGCCGAAGTCGCGGTTGTTGATCAGCTCGTGCTCCTGCCGCTCGCGCAGGGCCTCGATGGTCAGCCGCAGCTGCTGCTCGGTCTGGTTCATCGGCTGGTTGTAGAGGTCCGCGACGCGGCTGTGCACGCGGAGGATCGCCTGCGCGACGTTGAGTTCGTACTCGCGCGGCGCGAGCTCGTAGTCCACATAGGTCCCGGCGAGGGTCTGCTCACCGGAGTGGCCGGAGGAGATCTCGATGTCCGCCTCGCCGTGCTTGTTCTGCGCCGGCGCCGGGTTGCCGCGGATGGCGGCGATGTGCGCCCGCAGCCGGTCGAACTGGTTGTTCACCGCTTGCAGGGCCTGGGTGTTCAGCGTCAGGGCGATGCACGGGGTGACCGCCTTGTACGTGTGGTGCCACGCGGCCTGGTCCTCGGCCAGCACGTGCGCGCCGAAGAACTCGCCGTCGGCGAGCACGTCCAGCACGGTGTCGTCGCCGTATTCGCCGGTGCCGATCTTGTTGACCTTGCCGTGCGCGATGAGCACGACCTGGTCGGCGGCCTGGCCGGCGGTGGCGATCACCTGGCCCGGCTCGAACTCCTGCTGCACGAACCGGTCGGCCAGCGCGCCCAGCACCGAATCGTCGTCGAAACCGCGCAGCAGCGGCAGTTCGCCGAGCTCCTGCGGGATGACCCGCACGTTCGCGCCGGTGTTGGTGAAGGTGATCCGCCCGTCCCCGACGGCGTAGGTCAGCCGGCGGTTGACCCGGTAGGTGCCCGCCGAGATGTCCACCCACGGCAGCATTCGCACCAGCCACCGCGAGGTGGTGCCCTGCATCTGCGGGACGGACTTGGTCGTGGAGGCCAGGTTCCGCGCCGCCGCGGTGCCGAGGCTCTGCGCGGCCTGCTCGACGCCGAGGTCCGGCTCTGTCACGGTCACGATGTCACTTCTCCTTGCGCTGCTCGGCGGAAAGGTCTTCGGCGGGCCCGGAGCGGGCGGGTCGCGGCCACCCGCTCCGGGGGCTGTGCGTCGCTCAGCTCTCCCTGCCGAGTTCGACGTGTTCGAGCACTCCGATCGCGTCCGGCACCAGAATCGCCGCCGAGTAGTAGGCGCTGACCAGGTAGGAGATGACGGCCTGCTCGTTGACGCCCATGAAGCGCACGGACAGGCCGGGCCGGTACTCGTCCGGGATGCCGGTCTGGTGCAGGCCGATGACGCCCTGGCTCTCCTCGCCGGTGCGCATCAGCAGGATGGAGCTGGTGCGGGTGTCGCCGACGTGCAGCTTGTTGCACGGCAGGATCGGCACGCCGCGCCACGCCGGCACCTGGTGGCCGCCCAGATCGATGCTCTGCGGGTAGATGCCGCGTTTGCTGCACTCGCGGCCGAAGGCGGCGATGGCCCGCGGGTGCGCGAGGAAGAACCCGGGGTCCTTCCACACGAGCGTCAGGAGCTCGTCGAGGTCGTCGGGGGTGGGCGGACCGGTGCGGGTGTGGATGCGCTGGCGGAGGTCGGCGTTGTGCAGCAGGCCGAACTCGCGGTTGTTGATCAGCTCCTCCTCCTGCCGCTCGCGCAGGGCCTCGATGGTCAGCCGCAGCTGCTGCTCGGTCTGGTTCATCGGCTGGTTGTAGAGGTCCGCGACTCGGCTGTGCACCCGCAGAACCGTTTGCGCGACGCTGAGTTCGTACTCGCGCGGCGCGAGCTCGTAGTCCACATAGGTCCCGGACAGCGTCGGCTCGCCCGAGTGCCCCGAGGCGATCTCGATGTCCGCCTCGCCGTGCACGTTGTGCGCGCCCTTCGGGGCGGACAGCGCGTTGCGGATGTGCTCACGCAGCGCCTCGGAGCTGCCGTTCATGTCCCGGAACACCTGCTGGCGCAGGAAAAGCACGGTGCAGGGCGTGACCGCCTTGTAGGTCGCCTGCCAGGTGGTCGAGTCGCCGGCCAGGACGTGCGCGCCGAAGTACTCGCCGTCGGCGAGCACGCCGAGCACGGTGTCGTCGCCGTATTCGCCGGTGCCGATCTTGTTGACCTTGCCGTGGGCGATGAGCACGACCTGGTCGGCGGCCTGGCCGGCGGTGGCGATCACCTGGCCCGGCTCGACCTCCCGCTGCACGAAGCGATCCGCGAGCGCACCGAGCACCGCGTCGTCGTCGAATCCCCGCAGCAGCGGGAGTTCGCGCAGTTCCTGCGGGATGACCCGGACCTCGGCGCCGGTGTTGGTGAAGGTGACCCGGCCATCGCCGAGGGTGTAGCTGAGGCGGCGGTTGACGCGGTACGCGCCGCCGGCGGCCTGCACCCATGGCAGCATCCGCAGCAGCCAGCGCGAGGTGATGCCTTGCATCTGCGGGACGGACTTGGTCGTGGTGGCCAGGTTCCGGGCCGCCGCCGTGCTCAGGCTCAACTGCGGCGCATCGCCGTCGTCGGTGTTGAGCGGTTCCGTCACAGTCACGCCAATACCACCAATCATCTCTGTTCGTAAAGAGGCGAGCAGGAAATGCTGAACCGTGATTGTTCAGGGAATTGTGAGTTGTCCGAATTGAAATGTCCCGGTGGTTATACTCGCCGGTTCTGCGGCATCGATTCTCGTTGCCGACGGCGACGTTAGCACCAGTGATCACGACCGTACAGTCACCCGAACGTGCTTCGTGTGTCGGTCAGACCCGGCGCAAATGTCGCACTGCGGATATCACCTGAATTGCCTCTTGTGTGGAACGCAGCGTGATCATCTGCCGCATTCGTTCCGATATTCGGTGGTTTCGCGACTCGTGTGCATCAATCGCGAGCGCGATATTCGGAATATTCCGGCGGGCGATTGCTCCGGGTGGGCGACGAATCCTGTGATCCCGGATTCCACGAATCGGGTTATCTGTTTTCCGGTGGTGCGGTAGTACTGTTCGGGCCACGTCGAAACAGAGATCTTCGGCGGTTCTTCTTCGGGAATTCTGAAAATTCGTCGGCCGGGCGTTACCGGCGTCCAGGCTCGAGTTTGGGAGGCGGCGGATCGTGTGCGAGTGCGGCGTCCAGTCGATCGGAGCAGGTCGGGGGGAGATGTCGTCGTGAAGTGGAACCTGCGGCTCGTCGCGGCGCAGCGGGGCATCTGGAAGGCCACCGAGCTGCAGCGGCAGCTGGCCGAGCACGGGCTGGTCATCTCCGCCGGGAAGATGTCCGGGCTGTGGTCTAAGACCCCGGCCAGCCTGAAGCTGGACGACCTGGAGATCATCTGCTCGGTGCTCGGGTGCAACGTCGGCGACCTGCTGGTGCCGGAACCCAGAAAGGTCGTGGTGCGCGGAGGATCCGCCGCCGGAGGTGCGGAATGAGCATCTACCTCAGCGGTCTGATCTGGGTGCTCAGCGCGTCAGTGGCCGCCGCGGTGATCGGCTACCTGGTGCGCAGGCTCGGCCAGGACGAGGGGCGCCCCAGCAACAACGACGCGGCCGGGCAGGTCTTCACCATCGTCAGTGGCCTGCAAGCGGTGGTGCTCGCCTTCGTGCTGGTGACGCTGTTCGACACCGTGACCGACGCGCGGGAGGGCGCCTACCGCGAGGCGCAGGCCCTGGTTTCGGTTTCCTGGGCGGTGGATTCGCTGCCCGCCCCGACCGGGGACGAGGCGCGCGAGCTCAGCGTGCGGTACCTGCAGACGGTCGTCGGCGAGGAGTGGCCGGTCATGCAGCAGGGCGGGCAGGTGGTCGGGCCGGGCTGGGCGGAGCTCGACCGGCTGCGCGCGGCGGTGCTGCAGGCGCCGGCCGACGGAGAGTTCGAGGAGGGCCGCAAGACCGAGGCGATCACGGAGCTCGGCCAGGTCTACGAGGAGCGGCACGAGCGGGTCACGAGGGCCTTCGACCGCGGCGTGGTCGCGGTGGTGTGGTTCGTGCTGATCCTGGGCAGCGTGGTGTGCGTGCTGCTGCCGAACCTCTTCGGTGGCACCAGGTTGTTCCCGCACATCGTGCTGGTGTCCACATTGGCCGGTGCGCTGGCGCTGCTGCTGTTCGCGATCTTCCAGCTGCAGAACCCGTTCAGCGGCGGATCGCAGATCGGCCCGGACGCGTTCCTGTGGGCGCTAGAGCGGCTCGGTCGAAGTTGAGGTGGTGGCGGGCCGCGGCCGTGTCGGCTGCCTCGGCGGTCGCGGTGCTGGCGGCGTCGGTGGTGTGGGTGGTGTCCGCGGGCGCGGCTCCCGGATGCACTGTGCTGCAGGTGCGGAACTCTGCGCCGGGCTGGACTTCCGCGCTGTACCGGGTGTCGTTGCCCGCCGGGGAAAGCGTCCGGATCGGAGCCTTGGACCACCGGCTGAACGCGCTCGGGTACGTCCGTTCGCAGGGTCTGGTGTACGGCATGGCCGCGTCCGGTCCGTTCCCGGACGGTGCCCACGTGGTGACGCTGGACCGGTCCGGCCGGACGCACGACCTGGGTCCGGTGCGGGCCGGCCGCGCGGACACGCCCTGGTACCCGCTCACCGCGCCGACGGCCGGTGCGGTCAAGGGGAACCGCTGGTACGTGCGGCAGGGGTCCTACCTGTACGCGGTGGACGTCGACCCGACCCGCCCGACCTACCTGAGCGTGCTGGCGATGACCGCGATCCGGTCGCCGCACTGGCCGTTCGGGTTCGGCGACTTCGACGTCGACCCGGTGGACGGCGAGCTGTACGGGGTGTCGATGACCCACCGGGGCACGGCGGCGGTCGCGCGGCTGGACCCGGTCAGCGGGCGGGTCACCGAGCTGGCCGACGCGCCGGGCCTGCCGCCGAGCACCTACGGATCGGTGGCGATCGGCCCGGACCGGGCGCTGTACGTCACGGCCGACGAGGCCGGCGGGCTGTACCGCGTGGACCGGGACGGTTCGGTGGCGAAGCTGGCCGCCCTGCCGCCGACGCTGGGCTCGGACGCGTCCGGATGCCTGACTCGCGTCCCATCGCCCCAACCGCCGCCCCCGCCTTCGCCGCCCCAACCGCCGCCGACGACCTCGCCGCCGTCCACGACCGCATCCGCGACGCCATCGACGCCGCGGCCCACTCCGTCCCCGACTTCGGCGCCGCCCAGCCGGCGCCCGGCGCCTCCGAGCAGAACGGCTCCGCCCCCGCCGCCTCTCTTGCCGCCGCTGCCAGAACCGGGTGGCTACACGCCGACGACGCCGGAGCAGGGCGGCGGTACCGTCGGCCACGACACCGAGGAGAAGCGGCGCTGGGCCCTTGTCGCGCTGCTCCTGCTGATCGGCGGCAGCGCCGCAGTGCGCCGACTCCGCTGAAGGAGGTGCGTCGGGTCCGCACTCCCGACGGCGATAGGTCCACTTTGGACGTGATGGGCTTCCGCAAAAGGCATTCTCCTGCAACTGATTCCCAGTAGCAGTGTTGTCGCATGCCTGGTCGGCGGCCTATCGTTCGGGGGTGCCCCGCTCGCCGGACCGGAGGAGGTCACGTGGGTTCCACGCCGCACCACGGCCACGGCCACGGCCACCGCAGCGCTTGGGCGGGGTTGAAGCACGCGGTGACGCCGCACAGCCACGACGCCGCCGACGTCGTGGACGAACCGCTGGCGGCCAGCCGCAAGGGCATGCGGGCGCTGTGGATCTCCTTCGCGGCGCTGCTGGTCACCGCGATCGGGCAGGCCGTGCTGGTGGCCCTCACCGGCTCCGTCGCGCTGCTCGGTGACACCCTGCACAACTTCGCCGACGCGCTGACCGCGGTGCCGATCGCGGTCGCCTTCCTGCTCGCCCGGCGCGCGGCGACCCGCCGCTTCACCTACGGGCTCGGCCGCGCCGAAGACCTAGCCGGACTCGTCGTGCTCGCGGTGATCGCGGCGTCGGCGGCGCTGGCGGGCTGGGAGGCGATCCGGCGGATGGTCGACCCGCAGCAGGTCGAGCACCTGGGCTGGCTCGCGGCCGCCGGGCTGCTGGGCTTCGCCGGCAACGAGCTGGTCGCCCGCTACCGCATCCGGGTGGGCCGGGAGATCGGCTCGGCCGCCCTGGTCGCCGACGGCCTGCACGCGCGCACCGACGGTTTCACCAGCCTCGCCGTGCTCGGCTCGGCCGGCGGCGCCGCGCTCGGCTGGCGCTGGGCGGACCCCGCGATCGGTCTGCTGATCACGGCGGCGATCGCAGTGGTTCTCTGGGGCTCGGCGAAGGAAGTCCTCGGCCGGGTGCTCGACGCGGTGGATCCGGAGCTGGTCGGCCGGGCGGAGCTCGCGCTGGCCGGTGCGCCCGGGGTGCGCGCGGTGGGCGGGCTGCGGATGCGCTGGATCGGCCACGAACTGCACGCGGAGGCCGAACTGGACGTCGCCCCGGAACTCAGTCTCGCCGACGCGCACCGCGTCGCGCACGACGCCGAGCACCGCCTGCGGCACGCCCTGCTGCGGCTCGGCGGCGCGACGATCCACGCCCACCCGGCGGGCGCCGACCACGAGCTGGTCGCGCACCACCACTGATCCCGTTGTCACCCGGGAAGATCTACCGCCGCGCGCGGTCTCCTGCGTAGCCTCGCCTGGTCCGCGACGTGGGAGATGCTGCTGGGCAACGGGTTCGGCATGAACTGGCGCGGTGAGTACGTGACGAGCCTGATGACCGCGATGCGCGGCTGGCAGGACCGGGCCGACGAGTTCAGCGAATCGCTGAAGGCGTCGATGCTGGCCGGGAACCTGTTCCGGCGCCGCTACGGCGGCACCACCTACGCGAAGGCGCAGAACCTGGCTCGCGTCCTGACCGCCGCCTACGACGCGGCGCTGGCAGAGTTCGACGTGCTGGTCATGCCGACGCTGCCGATGAAGGCGACGCCGCTGCCGACCGCGGACGGCCCGCGCGAGCTGATCGTGCGGCGCTCGTTCGAGATGATCGGCAACGTCGCGCCGTTCGACGCGACCGGCCACCCGGCGCTGAGCCTGCCCTGCGGGAGCGGCGACGGCCTGCCGATCGGCATGATGCTCATCGGCCGCCACTGGGACGAAGCGACGCTCTACCGCGTCGCCCACGCCTACGAAACCGCCGCCTGACCCGCTGTCGAGGCGGTGCCCTGAGGAGGCTCGGCACTTGCTCTGGCGGCGATTTCACGCGAAATCGCCCACCCGCAAGCCACCGGGTGCCTTCGGGCTGAAGCGCTCCCTCAGGAGTCCGGAAGCAGGTCTTGCTCGCCGGAGTCCCGCCCGGCGAGGATGGTGGCCGCGATCGCCGCGACCCGAACGACGTCCAGCTGCGGATCGCGGTACTCCTCCAGCCACGCGTCGGTGGCGCGGTTGGCGTGCACCGCGAGGACCGCTCCGACCGACAAGCCGACCGCGCGCCCGACGGCGAGCACGGTTTCGGCCTCCATGTCCATCCCGTCGACGCCGGACCGCTCCACCTCGCGGATGCGTTCCGCGGCGCGGTCTTCCCAGCGCGGCAGCGGTCGGCCCTGGCCGAGGTAGTAGGAGTCGGTCGACAGCACGGTGATCGGACGGGACGGCCGGGCGAGGCGCCGGGCGGCGGTGGCCAGCGCCTCGGCGACGGCCGGGGTGGGCACCGCGTCCCCGTCCGGCAGGTAGTGGCGCGCCGCGCCGCTCTCGCGCCGGGCGCGCCGCACGATGCCGAGCGTGCCGGGCTCGATCTCCGGGCGCATCGCACCCATTCCTCCGATCCGGATCACCGTGCGCACGCCCAGCCCGGCCAGCTCCACGAGCGCGATCTCGGTGGATGGGCCGCCGATCCCGGTCGAGCAGACGCCGATCTCGACGCCGTCGAAAAGCCCGGTTCCGACGCGGAATTCCCGGTTCTGCCCGAGGACGCGGAAGGAGCTCAGCACCTCGGCGGCGAGGTCCACCCGCGCCGGATCGCCCGGCAGCAGGCAGATCTCCGGCAGTTCCCCGCGGCGGCACGGGAGGTGCGGCGGCCGGTCGCCGTCCCAGGGGTCCGCGGCTCGGCGCGCCATGAGCTGTCCTCCGAAGAGTGTCGTATGTCCAATATGGACTGTCCAAGCGGGAGTGATGCGCGCCTCGTCGGGCGCCCTCGGCCTTTACCCGCCGGGAAGTCCGGTGGATGCTGATGCCCGGCATCCGCACGGCGAAAATCTAGCACCGCAACGCGCCGTGCCCTTCCGCAGACCAGGAGTCGTCGAATGGGCCGACAGGTGACGCCTGCCCGCGAGCAGGACAGTTCCGATGAGCGACCGAGCCGCTACGCGAAGCAGGCAATGGTCGCATCCGCGGTCGGCTACGGCATCGACGGGATGGACAACCTCATCCTCGGCGTCGCGCTGACCGCGATCAGCCTCGACGTGGGGCTGTCCCAGACCGAGGCGGGCTCGCTGGCCACGGTGACGCTCATCGGTGCGGTGCTCGGCGGCGTGCTGTTCGGCATCCTGGGCGACTACTTCGGCAGGGTCCGGACGCTGACCTGGTCGGTGATCCTGTTCGCGGTGTTCACCGGCCTCACCGCGCTGGCGCAGGGATACCTCGACCTGGCGATCTACCGGTTCATCGCGGGAGTCGGGCTCGGCGGCGAGTTCGGCGTGGGCATGGCGCTGGTCGCCGAGACCTGGCCGGCGAAGATGCGGGCGCGGGCCACGTCGCTGGTCGGCGTCGGAGGCCAGGCGGGCGTGCTGGTCGGCACGCTGGCGGCCGGGCCGATCGTGACCGCGTGGGGCTGGCGGGCGCTGTTCGTGATCGGCGCGATCCCCGCGTTGATCGCGTTCGTGCTCCGCAACCGGCTCGCCGAACCGGAGGCGTTCACCAAGATCGAGCGCGAACGGCGGCGCTTCCCGCTGCGGCTGCTGTTCGCCGACGCGCGGACGACGCGGTCGAGCATCGCGCTGCTGGTGCTGTGCTCGGTGCAGACCTTCGGCTACTACGGCATCATGACCTGGCTGCCGACCTACCTGTCCAAGCAGTTCGGGTTCAGCCTCACCAAATCCGGCACCTGGACCGCGGTGACGGTGCTGGGCATGGCCGCGGGCATGTGGATCTTCGGGCAGCTCGCCGACCGGATCGGCCGCCGCCGCACGTTCTGGATCTTCCAGGCCGGGGCGATCCTGTCGGTGCTGGGCTACAGCCAGCTCACCGATCAGTACGCGCTGCTGGTCGGCGGTGCGATCATGGGCGTGTTCGTCAACGGCATGCTCGGCGGCTACGGGGCGCTGATGGCCGAGCTGTACCCGACGGCGGCGCGTGCGACCGCCGAGAACGTGCTGTTCAACCTCGGGCGCGCGGTCGGCGGCTTCGCGCCGATCGTGTTCGCGCTGATCGCCCAGTCGTCCAGCTTCGCGGTCGCCATCGCCTTCCTCGCGGTGCTGTACGCGGCGGACATGCTGATGATGTTCCTGCTACCGGACCGCAAGGGCGAAGCCCTCCGGTAGGACCCGAAACCCCCGCAGACGCGGCATACACACGTCAGGTCCGCAATTTCAATGGAAATCAGACCTCTGATTTCCATTGAAATTGCGGGAGTTGTCCACAGGAGTCGGCATGTCGGGCGACGACACGCCGGTGGTGCTCGTGGGCGGGGATTCCGGTTAGAGCCGGAAAAATCACTCACGACCCCCGTCCAGCGCGCGATGCCGCGCACCTGGCCAGGATGTTCATTGATATTGCAGCACCGGCGTAGGCTGTGCCGCCATGGCGGGGATTCGGCGCTTCGAGCGGGCTTTGCTCGGTTGCGGTGCGGTCGGCGCGGTGCTGTTCGTCGTGCTGTTCCTGGTGGAGGGCGCGTTCCGGGCGGGCTACAGCCCGCTGCGGCATCCGGTGAGTTCCCTGTCGATCGGGGAGTCCGGCTGGGTGCAGGCGGTGAACTTCATCGTCACCGGCCTGCTGCTCCTCGCCTTCGCCGTCGGACTGCGGCCCGCGCTGCGGAGGCTGGGCGGTGGCCGCTGGGCTCCGGTGCTGATCGGGCTGGTGGGAGCCGGGTTGATCGGCGCCGGGTTCTTCGCTGCGGACCCGATCAGCGGCTACCCGCCGGGCACGCCGCCGGTGACCGTCGTGCGAACCACGCACGGTGTGCTGCACGACCTCTTCTCGACACCGGTGTTCACGGCGCTGCCCGCGGCTTGCTGCGTGGTCGGCTACCGTCTCGCCCGCACCGGTCATCGGGCTTGGGCCGCCTACTCGATCGGCACCGCGGTCGTGTTCCTCATCGGATTCGCGCTGGCCGGCGCCGGATTCGCCCAGAATCCGGCGCTCATGCCGGTCGGCGGCCTCCTCCAACGCCTGACCCTCGTCGTCGGCTTCGGCTGGCTCGCGGCGCTCGCGATCGCCCTCCCGCGACTCCAGGGGATACCCGGCCCCGCGTGACGCGGGTGCCGGTTCTGCGGGAAACCACGCCGATGCGCGCCGGGTCGTGCTGGTCGTTCCGCAATTTCAATGGAAATCGGACCTCTGATTTCCATTGAGGTGATCTCAGTGGGATGGGGGCTGAGGTCTTGAGGTGGTGCGTGCTGGGGGGTTTGAAGAGAGTGGGCGTGGGGTCCTGGTAGAAGAGGTCTCACCACAAGATCGTCTT
>NZ_JBWKKU010000062.1:0-59077 GCF_056431445.1 Saccharopolyspora sp. NPDC045941 | reverse complement strand
AAAAGCTGGGCAAACCAGCGGATAACGCATGCCCTGAACACGACAGCAAGATCAACAACAGCCAATCAACCAACCAAGATCACCATCAGCAACCACCGGTGGATTGAGGCTAAGAGTCCCAACCCCGAAAAACCCCCCAGCAAACCACCAAAACCCGCCCCACGAACCAACATCCAACACCCCAAAAGCCCCAATCCACCCCCAAACACCCCCCAAAAAAACCAAAACCCCAACCCCCCAAAAAAAAGCCAAAACCCAACCCCCCAAAAAAACCAAAACCCCGGACCCCCCAAAAGCCGGGGCCCGGGGCAAGGCAAAGACGATCAGTCAGAGCTGGAATCCCAACCATAATCCGGCAATCCGAAGAACTCCCCGCCGTCGAGCCGGTCGACCTCCCCGGAGGCCATGGCGCCGATCAGCGACTCGACCCCGGTGCGAACGGACTGGATCAGCATCCCGTGCTGCTTCTGCCCGAGGTCGTCCTGCTGCCCGCGGACCTCGAACAGCACGGTCGCGGACCCGTTCAGGGCGAAGGCGGACCGGCCCTGCCCGGCGTATTCCCGGGAGTCGGGGTGGAAGTACCGGCCGACGCCTGCCAGCGGCGACTGGGAGCCGTAGGAGCTCTGGATCCCGCGAGCCACGGCGAGCGCGTAGCGCCGGGACTTGTCCTGGTCGAGCAGCGGGTACTCGGCCTGGTAGGCGGCGCCGTCGTCGACGCCCAGGGGCGGGTAGTCCAGCGATACCGAGATGAGCTTCCCGTCCTGGGGCCCGCCGGTGGTCCGCTCGCACGGGCCCATGTGGTGCAGGTCGACCACGGCGTCGACCGCGCCGAACTCGTCGCGCAGGGCCACGTAGGTGTCCCGGATGGCCCGCGATTCTGGCGAGAGGAAGAAGCCCGCGCCGGTCTGCTGGCCGGGCAGGTCGCCGGGCTGCGGCACGTAGTCTAGGCGTGGGTTGAAGTCCCGGTTCAGGTCGAAGCCGGGCAGGTCGATCCCGTCGCCGTTGAGGCCGTGGTACCAGGCGCGCGGTGCGCCCGCGAGCTGCGGGTAGTCGGCGACGACCTGGTCCCAGGGCACGACGTTCATGCGCCGGTTGAGCTCTCCGCCGTCCGGGTTGACCATCGGCAGCGCCACCAAGGTGACGGACGACAGGAGCTGCTGGGTTGCCGCGTCGTTGCTCGTGCCGAGGTCGCGCAGGATGCCGATCAGCGCCTCGGTTCCGGTGCGCTCGTTGCCGTGGATGGCGCTCTGCACCATCAGGACGCGCTTGCCCGTGCCCACGCGCGCCGACCACAGTTCGCGGCCCTGCTTGCTGGTGCCGATCTGCTGGACCGCCACGCGCCCCTTCGAGCTGCTCTCGATGCTGCGCAGCGTGCGGCCGAGTTCGGCGTGGTCGGTCCAGCCGTTCCACTGCGGGTCGTCGAACGTCTTGCAGGAGCCTTGCCCCGGGCCTTCCGGTGGGGCGGAGTTCGCGGGTGCGGCGATGCCGAGGAGGACCGTGGAGGTTGCTGCGGCGAGCGCCATCGTGGTTCGCCAGCGCGGAATTCGGAACACAGTTGCACATCTCCGTTCGCGAGTTGCAATCTGTTCCGACGGCCCGGGGACACCGGTGCCCGGGCACGTCGTTCGAGGGGGAGAGCCGGGCGCGGGAAGCGCGTCCGGTGTGGACATCGGGTGGTGCGCGTCAGGCGGTTCGCCCGATGTCCGCGATCACAGCTCGGCACTCTATGAATCCGTCACCCGCGAGTCAATTGCGATGACGATCCTTTTCGCCCCGTTACCCCGCGATCAACACTTGTTCTTGCGCTCACTGCCTTGATTCTTCGGCGAACAGCCGCAGTCCGCGCCAGACGGTGTCGACCCGCTGGGCGGCTTCCCGGCTGCCTTCGGGGTCTCCGGCGGCCAGTTCGGCGACCAGCGCGTAGGCGACGCTGGTGGCCGCGGTCATGGACTGGAGGTTCGCGATTCCTTCGGTCGGGATGACGAGCACGTGGTCGGCGGCGTTCGCGGCGGGGGACTGGACGGTGTCGGTGATGACGCACGTCGCGGCCCCGGCGGTGCGCGCCAGGTGGATCGCGTCGACGGTTTCCCGGTAGTGCTGCCAGAAGCTCCACGCCACCAGGCAGTCCTGGCCGTCGAGGGAGGCGAGGGCGTTGGCGAGGTGGGGTCCGCCGCGGTCCTCGTGGGCGATGGGCAGGCCGCGGCTGGCCGCCAGCATCGCGAACGCGGCCGCGGCGACGCCGTGGGTTCCGGAGGCGACGACCAGTGTTCGCCGTGCTTCGCGGATGGCCGCGACGACGGCGCGGGCCGCGGCGTAGTCGAAGGAGTGCTCCAGGGACCTGAGGTTCTCGGCGTCGCGGGCGAACACCGACGCCAGCATGCTCCCGTCGCCGGGCGAGGCCGGCTGCTCGTAGCGGTGCGCGAGGTAGACGCCGCGCAGTTCAGCCTGGAGTTGTGGCCATCCGGGGTAGCCGAGAGCCTGCGCGAAGCGGACGACCGTGGCGCCGTTGACCTCGGCCCGGTCGGCGACTTCGGCGGCGGTGGCGTAGGAGCAGTACGTCGGCTGGGTGGTGAGCACGTCGCGGACTCGCGCCGCCTTGGGGCCCAGGCGCGTTTCCGAGATCAGCTCGTCGAGCCACTGCGCGACGTTGGCGCCTTCACCGGTCATGGCCCCATTCTGCCCTGATGCACAAGATCATGCATTGAGCCTTGTTTGCACAGAAGCATGCGGCTAGGGTTCCAACGCATCGAGGTCCGGTGGGGGCCTCCGGAGGAGGTGCCATGTCGACCAACTCCCCGGCGGGTCCTGCGCTGCTGGCCCGTCTCGAAAGACTTCCCGTCTCCCGGCCGCACTTCCGGCTGATGCTCATGGGCGGCCTGGGCATCGCCTTCGACGGCATGGACGGCTCGCTGGTGTCGTACGTGCTCCCGGCCGTCACCCCGCTGTGGGGGCTCGCGCCGTGGCAGACCGGGCTGCTCGGCAGTTCGCTGCTGATCGGGATCATGATCGGCGCGCTGTCGGCCGGGCTGGCCGGCGACGCGATCGGCCGGCGGCGGATCATGATGTACGCGCTCGCCGTGTACTGCGTCGCCACCGTCGCGGCGGCCTTCGCCCCGAACTGGGGTTTCTTCTTCGTCGCCAGGCTGATCGCGGGGATCGGGGTCGGGGCCGAGGCCGCGATCATCCCGGCGTTCATGTCGGAGTTCGTGCCCGGCCGGATCCGCGGCCTGTTCGTCGGCTCGATCGCGGGGTTCTTCTCGCTCGGCTACATCGCGGCGGCGCTGCTGGGCACCTTCTTCGTCCCGGCGTTCCCGGACGGCTGGCGGGTGGCGCAGCTGGTCACCGCCGCGCCGCTGCTGATGCTGCTGTGGTGGCGCCGCGCGCTGCCCGAGTCGCCGCGCTGGCTCATCGATCAGGGCCGTCTGGACGAGGCGGAAACCGTTGTCGCGCAGCTGGAAGAGCGGGTCGAGCGGGCCACCGGGAAACCGCTGCCGCCGGTCGAGGAGCAGGCCGGGCCGGAGCCGGTGCGGGCCGCGGAGCAAAGCGGCGCGGGGTCGCGCATCGCCGGGCTGTGGCTGGGCGGGATGGCGCGGCGCACGGCCGTGCTGTGGCTGCTGTGGATCAGCCTCACCTTCGCCTACTACGGGTTCTTCACCTGGATCCCGTCGCTGCTGGTGCAGCAGGGCATGACGATGTCGAAGAGCTTCACCTACTCCCTGCTGATCACCATCGCCCAGGTGCCGGGCTACTACTCGGCCGCCTACCTGAGCGAGCGGCTGGACCGCAAGCGCACCATCGCCGGCTACCTCACCGGCGGTGCGATCGCCGCCTTCCTGCTGTCGCAGGGCAGCGCCGACGCCCAGGTGCTGATCTTCGGCGCGCTGCTGTCGTTCTTCATGAACGGCACCTACGCGGCGCTGTACGCCTACACGCCCGAGGTGTACCCGACGCGCATGCGGGCGACCGGTACCGGTGCGGCGTCGGCGTTCGGCCGCATCGGCGGCATCGTCGCGCCGATCATCATCGGCGTGCTCTACGCGTCGATCGGGTTCGGCGGCGTCTTCACGATGGTGACCGGCGCGCTCGTGGCCGGCGCACTGGGCGTGCTGGTGTTCGGCGTCAGCACCAGCGGCCGCACGTTGGAGGAACTGACCGGGACCGCCGCGCGCGGCCAACAGCAGAAGGAGATTCAGGCGTGACCTCGCGAATCGTGTTCCGCAACGCGACTGTGCTGGACCCCCGTGCCGGCGAGTTGCTGCCGGACAGGTCGGTGGTGGTCGCCGACGGCCGGATCGTCGAGGTCACCGACGAGCCGGTGCGCGCGGCGGAGGAGATCGACGTGCGCGGGCGGGTGCTCATGCCGGGCCTGATCGACTCGCACGTCCACGCCACCCAGGCGAGCGCGGACTTCGCCGAGCTGAAGTCGTGGTCGCCGTACTACGCCGCGGCGCGGGTGGGCCAGGTGCTGGACCAGATGCTGATGCGCGGCTTCACCACGGTCCGCGACATGGGCGGCGCCGATCACGGCGTGGCCCGCGCCGTCGCGGAGGGCCTGTTCCGCGGGCCGCGCGTGCTGTTCGGCGGCCCGATCATCGCGCCGACCGGTGGCCACGGCCTGACCCGGATCTGCGACGGCGAGGTCGAGCTGCGGCGGGCGATCCGCGAGCAGATGGCGCTCGGCGCGCACCACATCAAGCTGACCGTCAGCGGCGGTGTGGTGTCCTCGATGCGGATCGACGCCCTCGGCTATTCCGAGCCGGAGATCCGGGCGGCGGTCGACGAGGCGAACCTGGCGCACCGCTACGTGGCCGGGCACGCCTACACGGCCGAGGCGGTGAACCGCGCGCTGCGCTGCGGCGTGCGCACCATCGAGCACGGCAACCTGATGGACGAGTCGAGCGTCGAGCTTTTCCAGCAGCACCAAGCGTTCTACGTGCCGACGCTGGCCACCTACCACGCGCTGACGCGCGACGACGCGCCGCGCGCGTTGCCGGAGGAGAACAGGCGGAAGCTGCACGACGTGATCGACGCGGGGCTGCACGCGCTGGAGCTGGCCGACCGGGCGGGGCTGAAGATCGGGTACGGCACCGATCTGCACGGCGAGCTGCACGCCTACCAGCTCGCCGAGTTCAGCCTGCGCGCCCAGGTGCAGCGGCCGGTGGAGATCGTCCGCGCGGCCACGATCACCGGCGCCGAGATCGCCGGGATGGTCGGCCAGATCGGCGAGATCGTGCCGGGCGCCTATGCGGACCTGCTGGTCGTCGACGGCAACCCGCTGGAGGACATCGGCGTGCTCACCGACCCCGAGCGTCGCCTGTCGTTGATCATGCGCGACGGGGTGCTGGTGCGCAACGAGATGTGACATCGGTCCGTTAACCGCACGGTCATCCCAGGTCAAGCGCCTGCAATACGGCGGGGGAAGCATGGTGGCATGACTTCCCGGCAGCATCGCGGGGACTGGACCCGCGAACTCATCGAGCTGGCCGCGCTGTTCCTGGCGGCGGGGGCGGCGAACCTGTTCGCGACCGGGGCGCAGGGCCGCGGGCCGCTGGCGCTGCTGTCCATCGGCGCCGTCCTGCTGGTGGCGGCCGCCGGTCGGTGGTGGTGGCGTCGGCGGCAGGTGCCCGTCGTGCCCGAGGTGCGGGTTCCGGAGATCGTGAGCGTGCAGCAGACGCTGTGGCGGCTGCGCGCGTCGGTGACCGACACGCCGGGCCGGCTGGCGCACCTGGCCGGTGGCCTGGCCGCGCTCGGCGCGGACATCCGGACCATGCAGGTCCACCCCGTCGCCGGCGGGGTGGTCGACGAGGTGCTGCTGCACGTGCCGTCGCGGGTGAGCGGGCGGCAACTGGTCGCCGCGGTCGAGGCCGCCGGTGGCCGGGACGTGACCGCGGTGCGGGCGGACGTGCGCGAGCTCGACGACGTGCCGACGCGGACCGCGAACCTGGCGATCGACCTGGTCAACGGCCGCACCGACCTGGTCCGGGCGCTGCGCGCGCTGCTCGGGCAGGTGACGGTCCAGTGGCAGGAGGAGGCCGGTTCGCCCACCGGCGGTGAGATGCGCCTGGCGGATCCGGGCGGCGGGGTCCTGGTGCTGGAGCGGCCCGGCGGGGCGTTCACCCCGGCGGAGTTCGCGCGGGCGCGGGCGATGGTCGAGCTGGCCGCGAGCTGCCGGGCGCGGGTGCGGCCGGTGCCGGACGTCGCGCGCGCCGCGAGCGGGGCGGAGCTGACGATCCGGCCGGCGGACCGGTCGGACGTGGAACTGGTTTCGGAGTTCCACGAGAGGTGTTCCAGCGCGGCCCGCTACCGGCGCTACTTCAGCCCCGGGCCGGGGCAGGGGGAACGCGGCCTGCTGCGCCTGCTGACCCCGGCGCTGGGCCGCTCGCTGCTCGCGCTGGCGCCGGACGGCGCGGTGGTCGGCATGGGAAACCTGATGTACGACGGCGATTCCGGCGAGCTGGCGCTGCTGGTCCGGGACGACTGGCAGCGGCAGGGCGTCGGCACGGCGCTGGCGCGGAAGCTGGTCGAGCAGGCCGAGGAACTCGGGATCGGCGCGCTCACCGCGCAGACCCACGTCGACAACACCGCGATCGCGCGAACGCTGCGCGGTGCGGGCCTGAAGCTGATCGGCGCGCCGGAGCCGGGGGAGTGGAGCTGGTCGCGGGAGCTGCGGCCGAAGGCGGCGGCCACCTGACCGCAGCTCCCGCGCGCGTCAGCCGAGCTTCTCGGTGATCAGCGGCACCACGGTGTCGAGGGTGTGCGGGATGCTGAGCAATGGACCTACCCCCTCTCCGGTCAGGTTAGCTTTGGCCAACTTGACCGGAGAGGGGAATTGTCCGCAATGCGGGGTCAGCTCACGTGGGCGGCGGGCGGCAGGCCCGCCGGCGAACCCTTGGGCCACCGGGCCGGTTCCGGGCCCAGCTCGGCCAGCTGGCGGACCTGCAGCGAGCACCACGGCGACACCTCGGACTCGCCGGCGAGCACCGCGGAGCTGAACTCCGCCCAGTCCACCCAGCGGGTTTCGGCGACCTCGTCCGGGTTCGGCTCCGGCGTGCTGCCGGTGAAGGCGACGAACACCGGGCACTTCTCGTTCTCCACCACGCCGTTGGGCATCGTGGCGCGGTACTGGAAGCCGGGCAGCACGAGCTCCAGGCCGTGCACGGTGAGCCCGAGCTCTTCGCCGAGCCGCCGGGTGATCGCGGCCTTCATGTCCTCCGCGGGCGCGGGGTGGCCGCAGCAGGTGTTGGTCCACACGCTCGGGAAGGTGCGCTTGTGGTGCGCCCGCTGCGTCAGCAGGAACTCGCCGCGATCGTTGAACACGTAGCAGGAGAAGGCCAGGTGCAGCGGCGTCTGTCGATGGTGGACGATCGCCTTGTCCTCGACCCCGATCGCGTTGCCGGATTCGTCGAGCAGAACCACCTGTTCCACGGCCCTACCTCCTGGGAGCGTGTTGATCTGACCGGATGCGCCCCAGGCCCGCACTTTACGACAAACCGGTCGGTATCCGCCATACGATCTTGATCACGGGTGGGGTCGCAGCACCACCTTGCCGTAGGTTTCGCGGTTCTCCAACGCCGCGTGCGCCTTCGCCGCGTCGGCAAGCGCGAACGGCGTGCCGACCAGCGGCTGCAGGCTGCCGTCGGCGAGCGCGGCCAACGCCTCGTCCTCCAGCGCTCGCATGCCGCCGGGCACCTTCAGCAGGTTCGGGCCGAGGGCCACGTTCGCGGCCACCGAGCGGGCGATCAGGTCGTCGGAGGTGAACCGGTGCTCGCCGAATTCCCTGCCGTACATCGTGATCCGGCCGCCGGCTCCGAGCAGGTCGAAGGCCGCCCGGCCGTACTCGCCGCCGGCTCCGTCGAGCACGAGGCTCACCTCGCGCCCGTCGAGCGCGTGGCGCACCGCCTCCGACCAGCCCGGCGCGGTGTAGTCGACGGCGACGTCGGCGCCCAGCTCCCGCACCTTGGCGACCTTCGCCGGCCCGCCGGCCGCGCCCACCACCGTCGCGCCGATGTTGCGGGCGTGCTGCACCGCCAGCGCGCCGATGCCCCCGGCGGCCGAGGTGACCAGCACGACGTCGTCGGCGGTCGGCCGCGCGATGCGCAGGATGGACATCGTCGTCCGGCCGGTGCCGATCATCGCGACCGCGGCGTCGAAGCCGACGTCGTCGGGCAGCGCCTGCAGCGCCTCGACGTCGCGGACCGCGAGCTCGGCGTAGCCGCCGCTGGCCATGCCGAGGTGGGCGACGACGCGCCGGCCCAGCCACTCCGCGTCGACGTCCGCGCCGAGCTCGTCGACGACCCCGGCGACCTCCCGGCCCGGCGTCATCGGCAGCTCGTACCGCGCGAACGGCCCGTGCGGCATGCCCTGCCGGATCGCGGTGTCGATGACGTGCACGCCGGCGGCCGCGACCGCGATGCGCACCTGCCCGGGGCCGGGGACCGGGTCGGGCACCTCCTCGTAGCGGAGGACCTCGGCGGGGCCGAACTCGTACTGCCGAATCGCGTGCATTCCTTCTCCCTGCGCCGTTTTCCGGGTTGCGGCCGCAACGCTAGGAGTTCGAGCAAGGTCGAGGTCAAGGCCCCGGGGCGGGAATTGTGATCGTGGCCTCCGGTCAGCGGAGCCGGTAGGTGATCTCCTGGACCGCCGTGCGCACCGCGGCGGCCATCTCGTCGAGCCGGTCGGCCACCCGCGTCGTCGGCCCGGCGATCGACACCGCGGCGGTGCCGGCGTCGGCGCGGTGCGACAGCACCGGTCCGGCCACCGCGGACACGTCCGGCACCGTCTCGCCCCGGTTGTAGGCGACGCCGTCAGCGGCGATGTCCGCGAGCTCGCGCCCGACCCGGTCCCGCTCGTCGGGATCGGGGAAGTGTTCGCGCAGGTACGCCTCGCGGGAGGCGCGGTCGAGGTTCGCGAGCAGGCACTTGCCGATGCTCGTCGGGTAGAGCGGGCGCCGCTTGCGCAGCGGCGCCGAATAGCGGATGAGCTGGGTGGACTCGATGGACTCCAGGTACACCACCGAGTCACCTACGAGCGTGCCGATCATGACGGTCTCGTCGAACTCCGCGCGCAGCTTCTGCATCGCCGGCCGGGCCGCGTCCACCAGGGGTGTGCCCGGGGTCGGCAGCAGCGCGCCGACGGCCGGTCCCAGCAGGTAGGCGCCGCCCTGCTCCTGCAGGTACCCGGTCGCCACCAGGCCCTTCACCAGGCCGTGCACCGAGGTCTTCGGCGCGTCCAGCGCCCCGGCGAGCACGCTCAGCCGCACCCCGTGCGGGTCGGCGGCCACGGTCTCCAGGATGGTGGTCACCCGGCTGACGGTGCGGTGCTCCTTGGCCGGGCCGCGCGCCCGGCCGCCTGACTCGCCCACGGCGCCCCCTCGGCTCGGCCTGCGCCTGAAGGATAGCCAGCCCGGCGGCCGGACCGAAGCCGCGCCGCTTACGAGCCGCCGACTACGGGGCTGTTTGAGGATGTGGCGTCAGCCGCATGCGGTGTGGGACTCAGCTCGCACCGCCGCGGGTTCTCAGGCTGTGCCTGCCCTTCTGGGCTACTGGGCGAGGCCAGTCCCCGATGCCGCGTATTGGTCATACGTAAATCGGGGCTCCCACAGTCCAGGCGGCGGCCGTAATTCCCGCAGGGGGCCGCTACCCGCACCGCCACGCAAACCCATTCAAACCATCTCTACGAGCCGTTGTGCAGTGGGATGGTGATTTGCTTCAGCCAGGTGCCGGTGGTGAAGTCGCGCGCCATGATGACCACGTTGCGCGCGTCGACCTCGACCTGCAGGCCCTGGTTGAACGCGCCGCCCAGGGACACCTCGCCGCCCTTGCCGTCGTCCTGCCAGCCGACCTGGATCGCGCCCGTGTTGACCACGGTGAAGCCCTCCAGGTTGCCGGTGCCCGGCACCACCCGGCGCACCACCCAGTCGGACAGTTCGAGGTTCCAGTGCGTGTGCCCGGAGAACAGGAACACGTCGCGGTGGCGGCCGAGGATCCCCAGCAGCCGGTCGGACTGCAGGTAGTCGTTGAGGTAGAGCTTGTTGTGCGTGCCGGAGACGGTGTTCGGCAGCGGGTGGTGGGTCAGCACCATGACCGGCTTGCGCCACCGCGCCCAGTGGTCGAGCCGCTGCTCCAGCCAGTTGAACTGCTGGTCGCTGATCCACACCTCGTCCCACAGCTTCGGGTCGTGGTAGTGCGAGTACCGCTCGGTCCCGATGCTCAGCACCGGGATCCCGCCGAAGGAGTGCTCCGCGAAGATGGTGTTGCGGCCGGCGAAGTTGAAGAAGCTGCGGAACAGCGAGTCCTCTGTGGTGCCGTTGGGCCAGGTCTCCTGCGCGAGCGTGTCGGGGTCGCGCCACTTCGGCACGTAGAACTCGTGGTTGCCGATCGCCCAGGCGACCTCCTCCGGGTGCGCATGATTGTCCAATGTGGACTTCACGGCCGCGTACTCGAAGTCGTAGCCGCGCGGCGTGATGTCGCCCGCGATGCCCAGCCCCGCGCTGCCCGGGTTGATCCGGGCCAGGTCGTCCAGCGCCTTGCCGAAATCGCCGAGG
Organism: Saccharopolyspora sp. NPDC045941; assembly: GCF_056431445.1. Lineage (NCBI taxonomy): Bacteria > Bacillati > Actinomycetota > Actinomycetes > Pseudonocardiales > Pseudonocardiaceae > Saccharopolyspora > Saccharopolyspora sp. NPDC045941. The sequence goes on along the minus strand of NZ_JBWKKU010000062.1, from coordinate 48,534 downwards.
TCGCCCTGGATGTCGCTGATGATGTTGAAGCGCACCTTGTTGCCGGCCTGCGGCGGCGCCGCGTGCGCGGTGGAGCTGAGGACGGTGGTGGCGGCGAGCGCGCCACCCGTCCCGGCGATGAACGATCGGCGATCCATGAGCGCTGATTCCTCCTGTGCTGGCCGGTTGGCCCTGTGAAATTAGGCCGAACGGCCGCACCGGCGGTGGATTCCTCGTGTCGGCCGGATGGACTCGTGCCGAACACTTCACCGAAAGTCGGGCAAAGCCGGGAAAAACGAGTTCCGGGCACCGGCGGCGAGTTCACGTCAAACCGCCCACCGCGTCGCGTCGCGTCGTTACGGTCCGCTGCGGCGAAGATCGACCGACGGAAGGGCGCAGCATGCCGAAACGACCACTCCTGGCGACCGCGGCGGCACTGGCCGTGGCGTCCGCTCTGGTGTTGCCGGCCACGGCGGCCAGCGCACCGCTGACCGGCGTCACCGCCGTCCAGGACCACCTGCAGGAGCTGCAGAAGATCGCCGAGGCCAATGGCGGCAACCGGGCGGCGGGCCAGCCCGGCTACAAGGCCTCGCTCGACTACGTCAAGGCCCAGCTGGACGCAGCCGGATTCGCCACCACGATCCAGGAATTCGACGCCATCGGCGGCACGACGTACAACCTGCTCGCCGAAACCCCCGGTGGTGACGCCAACAGCGTGGTGATGTTCGGCGCCCACCTGGACAGCGTCAGCAGGGGCGCGGGGATCAACGACAACGGCACCGGTTCGGCCGCGATCCTGCAGGCCGCCCTGGACTACGCGGGCAGCGGCGCGACGCCGAAGAACAAGCTGCGCTTCGCGTTCTGGGGCGCCGAGGAGCAGGGCCTGGTCGGCTCGTCGCACTACGTGCAGAGCCTGTCCGACGCGGAGCGCGGCCAGATCGTCGCGTACCTGAACTTCGACATGGTCGGCTCCCCGAACGCCGGCTACTTCACCTACGACGGCGACGACTCCGACGGCGAGGGCGCCGGCCCCGGCCCGGAGGGCTCGGCGGAGATCGAGAAGCTGCTCAACGACGCGCTCGCGACGTCCGGGGTGGAAACCGAGGGCACGGACTTCGACGGCCGCTCCGACTACGGCCCGTTCATCGAGGTCGGCATCCCGGCGGGCGGCACCTTCACCGGCGCCGAGGGCACGAAGACGCCGGAGCAGGCGCAGAAGTGGGGTGGCCAGGCCGGCGAGGCCTACGACTCCTGCTACCACCAGTCCTGCGACACGGTCGACAACGTCGACCAGCAGGCCCTGGACCGCAACTTCCAGGCGATCTCGACGGCGGTCAAGACCTACGCCGAGCAGTTCCCCCAGCCGTAACCGGCGATACCCCGAAAGAGTTGGGCGCCTCCGACCGGGTCGGAGGCGCCCAACGCTGTCAGCCTGCCGCCGGCTCGGGTGCCGCGGTCCGGATCGCCGGCAGGGCGATCAGGTGGGCCAACAGGATCGCCAGCACCCCACCCGCCAGCTTGCCCGCCAGGAGCGGGAGGATCAGGTTCGGCTGGAAGTTCGCCGTGAACGCCAGGTGGTCGCCGACCAGGAAGGCCGCGCACACCGCGTAGGCGATGCACAGCACCTTGTCCTCGGGCGGCATGTGCCCGATCAGGCGGAACAGCGCCAGCACGTTCGCCGACGCCGCGAGCAGGCCCGCGGTTCCTTCCGGGCTCATCCCGATCCGGCGGCCCAACGCGCCCAGCGGGCGGGTCAAACCCTTGCGCAGCACGTAAACCATCGGGAACGCGCCGGCCAGCATGATCCCGATGTTGCCCGCCACCTCCAGCGCCCGGTACTGGTCGTCGGCGCCGGCGATGATGGGGTCGAAGCCCCAGGCGCCCAGCACCGCCGAGAACACGCCGGTGAAGTGCTCGATGATCGACAGCGCCAGCACGATCTTGAGCGCCGCGTCCAGGAAGCGGCCGAACCAGATGAACAGCCGGATCATCGCCGCCGGCCAGGATCGCAGGGCCATCGCCAGCACGACCACGAACACCGCCAGCGGCAACAGGTTCAGCAGCATCGCCGAAGTGTCCAAACCGGACAGTGCGGCGTCCGACGGTGCGTCGGCGGAGACCTCGCCGCGCACCGTCGTGCCGGTCGCCAGCAGGATCGAGGTGCTGATCAGGACGCCGATCGGCACCGTGAGGATGCCCGACATCACGCCCAGCGCCAGGAAGCGGTGGTCCCGGCGGTCCAGGACCGCCAGCCCCACCGGGATGGTGAAGATGATCGTCGCCCCGGCCAGGTAGCCGACGATCGTCGCCATGATCCAGCCGCCGGTGGAGTTCGCGGTGGCCTGCGCGAGCTGGTAGCCGCCCATGTCCACCGCGATCAGGCTCGTCGCCGCGATCGCCGGATCCGCGCCGATCGCGCTGAACAGCGGGCCCGCCGCCGACTCGACGAACGCGGACAGGTAGGGGATCGCGGCCATGATCCCCGCCACCGGGATGAAGATCTGACCGATGGCGTGCAGGCCCTCCTTGAACTCCCGGCCCATCCCGGTGTCGGCGTCGCGGATCGCCGCCACCGCGCCGATCGCGACGAAGGCCATCATCAGGTAGATGATCGAGTTGCCCACGAGTTCCATCCCGGACCTCCTCGCGGCTCAGGCCAGCAGCGGGCGCAGGTGGTCGTTGAGGAAGGTGCCGTTCGGGTCGAATTCGCGGCGCACGTCGAGGAACGTGCCGAACTCGTCGAACAGCTCGCCCATCCGGTCGCGGGTCATGAAGTGCAACTTCCCCCAGTGCGGGCGGGCCCGGAACTCGCGCAGCCGCTCGTCGACCGCGCGCAGGAACGGCCAGTAGTCGGTGCCGGGGGCGCCGGAGACGGAGATGACGGTCGTCGCGCGCCGGTGGTTCGGCGAGAGGTACGCGTCGTCGGCGGCGGTCCACCGGACCTCGAGGGGGTAGCGCTGGTCGGGGTGCTCGGTGCGCATCAGCTCGCGGATCGCCGAGACCGCTTCGAGCCCGTGCCCGGCCGGGACCATGTACTCCATCTCGTGGAACGGCGTGTCGAACCCGCCCGGGTAGATCCGGTAGGCGCGGTCCACGCGGTGGCCCTCGGTGGTGACGATCCCGGCGGGCTCGGCGACCTCGGCCTCGTCGTAGAGCTTCACGTAGCAGTGGTCGGCCATCGGCTGGTCCGGCGGCGCGGGCAGCTGGTAGAGGTCGGCGGATTCGTCGGCGGGGCACCAGAAGAACGAGAAGTGGCGGTGCCCGGCGATCAGCTCGTCCCACGACTCGACGATCTGCTGCCACGGCCGGTAGCTGATCTCCTCGGTCAGGTGGTAGGCGGCGGAGACGGCCAGCTCGACCTCCAGCATCACGCCGAGCGAGCCGATGGCCACCTGCGCGGCCCGCAGCCGCCGCGCGTCGCCCTCGTCGATCTCGACGACCTCGCCGCGGCCGTCGACCAGCCGGACTCGCCGCAGCGCGGCGGAGAAGCTCGGCAGGTCGATGCCGGATCCGTGCGTGCCGGTGGCGATCGCCCCGGCGATGACCTGCTTGTCGATGTCGCCCTGATTCGTCAGCGACAGCCCGGCGTCCCACAGCGGCGCGCCGAAGTCGCCGACGGTGGTCCCGGCCAGCGCCGTGGCCCGCAGCCGGTCCGGGTCGGTCGCGGTCACCCCGGTCAGCCGCGTCAGGTCGAGCAGCATGCCGCCGGTGGGCACCACCGGGGTGAAGGAGTGCCCGGAGCCGGCGACCCGGACGTTCAGTCCCCGGTCGATCGCGTGCCGGACGGCGGCGATCGCCTCGGCCTCGTCGCGGGGCCGGGCGAAAACCGCCGCGGTGCAGGTCTGGTTGCCGCCCCAGTTGGTCCAGATCCGGTCGGTGTCGGTGCCGGGCAGTGCGGAGCTCATGCGGTGCCTCCTGCCTAGGTGACCATCACGTGCTCGTTGCGCGGGTGGTGAAGCGGGAAGACGGCGGCGCGAGCTGGATGCCGCTGGACCAGTGCAGGTTACGGCGGGTGGATCGGGAGTGGCAATGACCGTTATGGGCGATCACCGCCACTCCCGACCGCCCGGATCAGCAGGTGTGCAGGAGGCGTTGCATCACCCGGGTGGAGAAGCGCAGCGACTCCAGCGGGATTCGTTCGTCCACCCCGTGGAACATCCGCGAGTACGGCAGTTCCGGCGGCACCCGGAGGGCCTTGAAGCCGAACCCGTTGATGCCGATCGTGGCGAACGCCTTGTTGTCGGTGCCGCCCGCGTTGCAGTACGGCGTCGGGTGGCCGTCGGGGTCCTCCGCCCGGATCGCCGCGCACATCGCGTCGACCAGGGTGCCGGAGAACTCCGTCTGCATCGCCACGTCGTGGTGGATGAACTCGCGGCGCACCGACGGCAGCAGCAGGGAGTCGATGGTGTCCAGCAGCTCCTGCTCGTGGCCGGGCAGGAACCGCCCGTCCACCGCGGCCGTCGCCCGGCCCGGGATGACGTTGGTCTGGTAGCCGCCCTCGATCATCGTGGGATTCGCCGAGTTGCGCAGGATCACGTCGACCAGGTCGGCCACCGGGCCCATCTTCGTCAAGCTGCCGTCCACATCGGACGGATCGAAGTCCGTGCCGAGGAGTTCGGCGGCCCGCTCCAGCAGCACTCGCACCGGCTCGACCAGCCGCACCGGGAACCGGTGCCTGCCGATGCGGGCCAGCGACTCCGCCAGGTCGGTGACGGCGTTCTCGTCGTTCGGCGAGGAGCCGTGCCCGGCCCGGCCGGTGGCGATCAGCCGCAGCCACGCCTGGCCGCGCTGGGCGTTCTCGATCGGGTACAGCCGCTGGCCGTTGCCCAGGTCGAACGACACGCCGCCGCCCTCGGTGATCGCCTCGGTGACGCCGTCGAACAGCTCCGGCCGGTTGCGCACCAGCCAGTGCGAGCCGAACTTGCCGCCGTCCTCCTCGTCGGCGAGGAAGCCGAACACGACGTCCCGCGGCGGTTTCCGGCCGGTGCGGCCGAACTCCCGCGCCACCGCGAGGATCACCGCGTCGAAGTCCTTCATGTCGATCGCGCCGCGACCCCACAGGCAGCCGTCGTGGATCTCGCCGCCGAACGGGTCGAAGGTCCACTCGCTCGCATCTGCCGGCACCACGTCGAGGTGGCCGTGCATCAGCAGCGCGCCCCGTGACGGGTCCTCGCCTTCGACGCGGGCGATCACGCTGGCCCGCCCCGGCGCGCTTTCGACCAATGTGGACTCGATGCCGACCTCGGCGAGCTTCGCCGCGACGTACTCGGCCGCCGCGCGCTCGTTGCTGGTCGGGTTGGAGGTGTCGATGCGGATCAGGTCCCGGCAGAGGTCGACGACCTCGTCCTCGGGCGCGCTCATGACTTGCGTCCTTCCAGCGTCGAGGTCCCCACCGGGCGCACCAGCCCGGCGAAGGCGAGCACCGTGTAGAGCAGGAATCCGGTCAGCAGCGAGTTGAGCGCCGGGATGCCCGCGTCGACGAAGTGACCGACGCAGAAGCCGGCCGCCCACACCACCAATGTCGCGGGCACCCAGGTGGCCACCTTCTCCGGCAGCGTGCCGGTCGGCCGGGTGCGGTCGAGCTCGCCGCGCATCCGGCGGGCCACCCAGTACTCGGCCACGATGATGCCGCCGATCGGCGGGATCGCCACGCCGAGGATCTTCAGGAATTCCGTGAAGTGGTCCAGGAAACCCATCGCGGACAGCACGGTGCCGAGCACGCCGATCACGAGCGTCACCGTCGCGCGGTGCAGGCGCTTGCCGAAGACCGTGTCCGCGAAGTTCACGACGCCCAGCGAGGAGGCGTAGAGGTTCCAGTCGTTGATCTTCGCGGTGGACAGGATCACGATGACCAGCCCGGCGAACCCGGACGTGGACAGCACGATCGAGGTGACGTCCTTGCTGCCGACCAGCTGCCCGAGCAGCACGCCCGTCATGCCGACGATGTACTCGCTGAGGATCATCGAGCACGAGCTCTGCAGCAGGACGTGCCAGCCCTTGCGGTTGTAGCGGGTCATGTCGGGGGCCACGACCGCGCCGGACATGAACCCGCCCGCCACGATGGTCGCCGCCGCCGGGATGGACAGCGCCGCCGCGGTCGGCTCCTTGGCGATCAGCTCGCCGATGGAGTGCTGCGAGAGCGTGCTGATCACGCTCCAGGCCACCAGCGCGAAGAACAGGGGCACGGCGATCTTGGCCAGCCACATCATGTACTTGAACCCGTAGATCACCAGTGCGGTCAGCACCGCGCCGGAGATCGCGCACCACAGCCAGATCGGGCCGCCGACCAGCGACTGCATGCTCTTGCCGAAGATGCCGTTCTGCACGCCGAACCAACCGACCATGCTGATCGCGATGACGAGGCTGACCAGCGCCGAGCCGTTGCGGCCGAACCCGGCGAAGCGGGTGAGCATGGTCATCGCCAGGCCCTCGCGCTGACCGGCCAGGCCGACCAGGAAGATCACGATCTCCAGCAGCACCGCGCCGAGGGTGAACGCCCAGAAGGCGTCCCAGAACCCCATCGCGATGCCCAGCGAGGCACCCAGCACGAACTGGGAGAGCGAACCGGACTGCCCGAGCCACTGCAGCAGCATCGACCCGAACCCGTAGCGCGCGTCCCGGGGGACGCGGCGCAGCGAGTAGTCGTCGTTGCCGATCTGCTTGCCCGGCGCGGCCTCGGCGGACTGCGCCGTGCCCATCATTCCTCCTCGGCGGGCAGGTCGCCCATGGTCTGCAGGTGGGCGAGGGAGCCGTAACGCGCGACGAGGTGGTCGAACTCCGCCTGGTCGTGGAAGGCCAGCTGGCCCGCGCCGAATTCCTTGGCGACCTCGACGGCGTAGCGCGCGGCCGCCGCGATGTCGGTCTCGTGGCTGGCGCCGGTGGCGCAGCCGGGCACGGCGGTGGCGGTCACGAGCGCCAGGCCCACCACCGGCGCAGCGGTCGCGGTGGCCGGCTGCAGGATCGAGTTGATGTGGTAGACGCCGTTGCCGTAGGGCGTGATGTCCTGGGTGGTCACCGGGTAGGTCACCAGCGGTTCGCCGGTCACGGTCTCCAGCAGGGTGCCCAGCCGGTCCGACACCCGCAGCACCCAGCCCTGCTTGACCGTCGGCGACAGCGCCAGGCCCTTGTGGTTGATGATCCGGTTGCCCTTGGTGGTGTCGATGGACAGCACCGCGTCCATGTCGTCGCTGACCTCGTGGGCGTTCATGGTCGCGATCCCCACCGGGGAGTCCATGAACGGCACCGGCTCGTGCGGCCGGGTCGGGGCGTCCGGGCACACGTGGGTGCTGATCAGGACGTCGCCCGGGAGCACGTCGCCGCGGGCGCGCATCGACAGCAGCTTCGCCGCGGTCGCGATGGCCGCGGCGGCGCCGTCGCCGTCGGAGACGAACCCGGTCACCTCCGGGCGGGCGCCGATCCCGCCGAGCCGCCCCACGACGCCCAGCGTCGGGGCGTCGCCGCCGGCCGCCTTGCCCCGCGTGCCGGGGATGCGGACCTGCACGAAGTCGGTCGTGCCCTGGTGGCCTTGAACGGTGGTGCTGGTGGCCAGCCCGGATTCGCCGGCCACCTCGTCGAGGTGGGCGACCACGCGGGCGCCGGTGACCGACGGATCGTCGAGGAGATCCACCACATCCAGGACGTGTTTGAGCATCTGGGCCCCTTGGAACTCGGCACCGCGAACCGGGTGCGGGCCGCGAGCGCCCGGGCAGGACGGGGGAGCTGCCCGGGCTCGCGGTCTGGTAGTTGGAAGGGCGTTCGCCGGAGTTGTTGTCGGGGCACCTCCGGCGACCGCCGTGCCGATTACGGTGCGCTTGCGCCGAACCGTCCAGCAAGGAAATCCCGCTATTCGCAAAACCGGACGTCGCGTGGCCCGGTGGCGGCCGGGTGCCGGTGGTTAAGCTGCGGGCACGTTCCGGGTCTTGGGGAGGTGCTTGATGGCGCAGGTGGAGGCCGTCCGGGTGCTGGCGGCCAATCTGCGGGCGCTGCGGGCCGAGCAGGCGCTGTCGCTGTCCGAGGTGGCGCGGCGGTCCGGGATCGCCAAGGGCACGCTGTCGCAGCTGGAGTCCGGCGTCGGCAACCCCACCATCCAGACGGTGTTCAGTTTGTCGAACGCTTTGCAGGTGCCGGTGTCGACCTTGCTGACCGAGCGCACCGAGCCCGACGTGGTGCTGGTGCGGTCCGCGGGGCTGGAAGTGCTCAGCAGCAACGCCGTCGACCTGCGGATGCTGCGCCGGCTCGACCTGACGTCGGCGGTGGTGGAGGTCTACGACCAGCGCGTGCGGCCCGGCGAGGTGCAGCGCTCCGACGGGCATCCCGGGCGGGAACACGTCGTTGTCACGGAAGGGAAACTGCGCGTCGGACCGGCCGACGCGCCCTACGAGCTGGGGCCGGGGGATTACGTGTGCTTCCCGGCGCAGCTGCCGCACACCTACGAGACCGTCGGCGGCCCGGTGACCTCGGTGCTGCTGCTGGAGTACCCCAGCGACACCGACAGCCCAATGCTCCGCCACCACCCACCGCTCACCTAGGCGCGTTGGACCGCAATTTCAATGGAAATCGAAGGTCCGATTTCCATTGAAATTGCGGAAGTTATCCACAGGCACCGGCGTGTCGGGGCCGGACACGCCGGGGGCCTGGGGGCGTGGTCGGGGTGGTGGTGCGTGTGGTGGGGGCCGGGGGTTGACCTGGGTCACATCGGGGTTTAGCGTCGGCATCGTTCATTTTAGTGAACGATGGTGGTGGCTATGGGGCAGTTTCCCGACATCGTGGTGGTCGGCGCCGGGATCGTCGGCGCGGCCTGCGCCGAGGCGCTGAGCGCGGCCGGGCACGTCGTCGACGTGCTGGACCGCGGCGCGCCCGCGGCGGGCACGACGGCGTCCGGCGAGGGCAACGTGCTGGTCTCCGACAAGCCGCCGGGCGCGGAGCTCCGGCTCGCCCAGGCCAGCCGGAGGCGTTGGCCGGAGCTGGAGCGCAGCCTGCGCGACGAGCTCGGCGCCGACTTCGAGTGGGAGCCCAAGGGCGGCGTGGTCGCGGCGACCACTGTGGACGGAGCGGAGGCGCTGACGGCGTTCGCCGCGCAGCAGCGCGACGCGGGCGTGGATGCGCGGGTCCTGCCGTCCGGCGCGGTTTTCGATCTCGAACCGCACCTCACGCGGGACACGGTGCTCGCGGTGCACTACCCCGAAGATGCCCAGGTCCAGCCCGTCCTCGCGGCATCGGCGCTCCTCGCGGCCGTGCGCCGGCGCGGCGGAACCCTCCGCTCGGGAACCGCCGCCACCGGGGTGGTGCGCGGCCGGGACGGCCGGGTGACCGGGGTGCGTGCGGGCGGCACCGTTTTGCCTTGTGGGGCAGTGGTGAACGCGTGCGGCCCGTGGTCCGGTGAGTTCGCGCGGCTGGCGGGCGCGCCGATCACGGTGCTGCCCCGCAGGGGCATGGTCCTGGTCACCGCGCCGGTGCCGCCGGGCACCGTGCGGCACAAGGTCTACGACGCCGACTACGTCGGAGCGGTGGAAAGCGGCGACGCCGAGCTGCAGACTTCGACGGTGGTGGAGAGCACCCGGGCCGGAACCGTGCTGATCGGGTCGAGCCGGGAGCGCATCGGTTTCGACGACACCGTCCGGACCCGCGTGCTGCGCGAGATCGCGGGCAAGGCCGCCGCGTTGTTCCCCGTGCTGGGGCGGGTTCCGGTGATGCGCGCCTACGGCGGCTTCCGGCCGTACGCGCCGGACCACCTGCCGGTGATCGGCGCCGATCCCCGGGTCCCGGGCCTCTGGCACGCGACCGGGCACGAGGGCGCCGGCGTTGGGCTCGCCGCCGCGACCGGGCAGCTGCTCGCGGAGTTGTTCGGCGGGCGGCCGCCGCACGTCGACCCGGAGCCGTTCCGCGTGGACCGGCCCGGGCTGATCGAGGAGGTGCGCGCGTGATGGGCCCGTTCCTGACCCCGGACCGGCGGGATCCGGCGCAGCCGAGGTACTCCGGCGAATTCGCCGTCGAGGTGGACGGGGCACGAGTCGCCGCACGTGCCGGGCAGACGGTCGCCGCCGTGCTGATGGCGACCGGCCGCACATCCTGGCGCAGTACCAGGGAGAACGGGCGGCCGCGCGGGCTGTTCTGCGGCATCGGCGCGTGCTTCGACTGCCTGCTGGTCGTGAACGACGTGCCGGATGTGCGGGCGTGCCAACGCGCTGTCGAGCCCGGCGACGTCATCCGCACCCAGCACGGGGCCGAACTGCCGGGAGGCGAGGCATGAGCGTCGTGGTCGTCGGCGGCGGGCCCGCGGGCATGAACGCCGCGGTGCAAGCCGCGCGGGCCGGTGCCGAGGTGGTGCTGGTCGACTCCGCCGAGCGGCTCGGCGGGCAGTTCCACCGCCAGCTGCCGGAGCAGTTCGCGGCGCGGCGGCCGGAACGCATCCAGCACGGCGGGCGGTCGTTCCAGGCGCTCCAGGACGAGCTCCTGGCGAACCCGCGGATCCGGTACCTGCCGCGCAGCACGGTGTGGTCGCTCGAACCGGACCGGCAGATCAACGTCCAAAGCGGCCCCGCCGATGCTCCGGGCCTGCGGCTGACGGCACTGCGCGCCGATGCGCTGGTGCTGGCCACCGGGGCGCACGACCGGGTCCTCCCGTTCCCGGGCTGGGACCTGCCCGGGGTGTTCAGCGCGGGGGCCGCGCAGGCGATGGCGAAGGGGCAGCGGATCGCGGTCGGGCACCGCGTGCTCGTCGCCGGGACGGGGCCGTTCCTGCTGCCGGTGGCGGAGTCGCTGCTCGACGTGGGCGCCGAGGTCGTCGGCGTGCTGGAGGCCGGGAATCCGGCCGCGTGGCTGCGGCAGTCGGCGGCGGTCGCCGGGCAGCTCGGCAAGCTCCGGGAACTCGCGGCCTACGCGGCCCGCTTCGCCGGGCGCGTGCCGTACCGGACCCGCACTGCCGTCATCGCGGCGCACGGCGACGACCGCGTGCAGGAGATCGTGACGTCCAAAGTGGATTCCGACTGGCGGCCGATTCCCGGAACTCAGCGCCGGTTCGAGGTCGATGCCGTGTGCGTGGGGCACGGCTTCGTCCCGCAGCTGGAGCTGGCGTTGGCCGCGCGCTGCCGGATCGTCGACGGGTTCGTCGAGGTCGATGCGGCGCAGCGGACGTCCGCGACGGGGGTGTTCGCGGCCGGTGAAGCGACCGGCATCGGCGGTGCCGACCTCGCCGCCGCCGAAGGCGTCGTCGCCGGTCTCGCCGCGGCCGTGCACGTCGGCGCCGCCAGCTGGGAGCAGGTGGAAACCCAAGCGCGCCAAGCACTCATGAAAGTCCGAAATGGACGAAGGTTCGCCCGGGCACTCGCCGAGGCCCATCCGATCGGATCGGCGTGGCCCGAGTGGCTGGAGGCCGACACGCTCGTGTGCCGGTGCGAGGAAGTCCCGTACCGCGAACTGGAAGCGGCCGTGCAGCAGCGCGCCGCGCACAGCGCCCGCTCGCTGAAGCTGCTCTGCCGGGTCGGCCTCGGCCCCTGCCAGGGCCGGATCTGCGGGCAGAACGCGACCGACCTCGCCGCGCGATTGCTCGGCGAACCGATCCCCGACCCGGAAACCCCCGCTCGGCGGCCGATCGCAGCGCCGATCCGGCTCGCCGACCTGGCCGGCATCCCAACCCCTGACGAGGAGGAGAAGTGACTTCCAGCAACGATCTCGGTGGCGTCGTCGTCGCGACCGCCCTGCCCTACGCCGAAGACGCGTCGGCCCCGGCCGGCCTGCGGGTCGACTACGACCGCTACGCCGAGCACTGCCGCTGGGTGGTCGACAACGGCTGCCACGGCGTCGGCCCCAACGGCTCCCTCGGCGAGTACTCGTCGCTGACCCACGAGGAGCGCCGCGAGGTCGCCCAGACCGCGATCGCCGCCGTCGGCGACCGGGCGACGGTCATCGTCGGCGTGCACGCGCCGAGCGCGCACGAGGCGCGGCACTGGGCGGAGCTCGCCGCCGAGGACGGCGCGGACGGGCTGCTGTGCCTGCCGCCGACGATCTACCGCGCCAACAAGGGCGAACTCCTGCACCACTTCGAGCAGGTCGCGGCCGTGGGCCTGCCCGTGATGGTCTACAACAACCCGATCGACACCAAGGTCGACCTCACCCCCGACGTGGTTCGCGAGATCGCCGGGATCGACAACATCGCGGCGATCAAGGAGTTCTCCGGCGACGTCCGCCGGGTGCTGGAGATCCGCGAGCAGGCGCCCGAGCTGAACGTGGTCTCCGGCGCCGACGACGTGGTCCTCGAATCGCTGCTGATGGGCGCGGGCGGCTGGTTCGCCGGGTTCCCGAACGTCTTCCCGGCCGAATCGGTGCGGCTCTACGAGCTGGCCCGGGCGGGCAAGGTCGAGGAGGCGCGGGCGCTGTACGAGCCGCTGGTGGCCGCGTTCCGGTGGGACTCGCGCACCGAGTTCGTGCAGGCCATCAAGCGCGGCATGGAGGTCGTCGGCCGCTTCGGCGGGCCCTGCCGCCCGCCGCGCGGCCCGCTGCCCGAGGCCATGCTCGCGCAGGTCGACGCCGACATGGAGCGCGCCGTGAAGTACTTGCAGAGCAAGGAGAAATGATGCGGTCGCGCCGTTACTTCAGCGCCGTCGACTCGCACACCGAGGGCATGCCGACGCGGGTGATCACCGGCGGCGTCGGCGTCGTGCCGGGCGAGACGATGGCCGACAAGCGCCGGTACTTCGTCGACAACCTCGACCACATCCGGCAGCTGCTGGTGCACGAGCCGCGCGGGCACTCGGCGATGAGCGGCGCGATCCTGCAGCCGCCGACCCGCGCGGACGCCGACTGGGGCGTCATCTACATCGAGGTCTCCGGCTGCCTGCCGATGTGCGGGCACGGCACCATCGGCGTCGCGACCGTGCTGGTGGAGACCGGCATGGTCGAGGTGGTCGAGCCGGTCACCACGGTCCGGCTGGACACCCCGGCCGGGCTGGTGGTGGCCGAGGTGGCGGTCCGCGACGGCCAGGCGGAGTCGGTGACCATCCGCAACGTGCCGTCGTTCGCCGTGGAGCTGGACGCGACGGTGCAGGTGCCGGGGATCGGCGAGGTGCGCTACGACCTGGCCTTCGGCGGCAACTTCTACGCGATCACGCCGCTGGCCGACCTCGGGATTCCCTTCGACAAGGCCGAGAAGGACCGGATGCTGGGCGCCGGACTGGCGATCATGGCGGCCATCAACGAGCAACGCCGCCCGCAGCACCCGCTCGACGCGAACATCGCAGGCTGCAAGCACGTCTACCTCGAAGCGCCCGGCAGCGACGCCGCGCACTCCCGGCACGCGATGGCGATCCACCCCGGCTGGTTCGACAGATCTCCTTGCGGCACGGGCACTTCCGCGCGCATGGCGCAACTCCACGCGCGCGGGAAGCTCGTGCTGGACACCGACTTCGTCAACGAATCCCTGATCGGCACCCGGTTCATCGGGCGGCTCGTGGACACCGCGCAGGTCGGCGACCGGCCGGCGGTGGTGCCGACGATCACCGGCAGGGCCTGGATCACCGGCATGGCCCAGTACCTGCTGGACCCGACCGACCCGTTCCCGACCGGCTTCACGTTGTAATTCCGCGCGACCGCACAACCGGCGCACCGACGTGGTGCGCCGGGCGGTGCCGCGCGCCCAAATTCAGCGGAGGTGGCGCAATGATCGATGCGAACGGCCGCGGTGTGCTGCGGCGCAAACCGGTGGACGACATCGACGATCCGCCGCAGGGCGCCGGCCTGAAGCGGGTGATGGGCACCTGGCAGCTGACCGCGCTGAGCCTCGGCGGCCTGGTCGGTGCCGGGGTGTTCTCCCTCAGCGGCGTGGTCGCCAACGAGCTCGCCGGGCCCGGGGTGCTGCTGTCGTTCCTGATCGCGGTCCTCGCCAGCGCGGCCGCGGCGCTGTGCTACGCCGAATTCACCAGCATGATCCCGAAAGCGGGCTCGGCCTACACCTACGCCTACGCGGTGCTCGGCGAGCTGGCCGGCTGGCTGATCGGCTGGGACCTGTTGCTGGAGTACACCGCGATCGTCGCGGTCGTCGCCATCGGGGTCTCCGGCTACCTGTCCTACCTGGTCGGTCAGCTCGGGCTGGACCTGCCCGCCTGGATGCTGGGCGCGCCCGGCACCGGCGACGGCCACATGATCGACCTGTTCGCGATGTTGCTGTGCCTGCTGCTGGCGTGGCTGCTCAACCGCGGCGCGAAGTCCTCTGCGCGGGTCGAGACCGCGCTGGTGGTGATGAAGATCGTGCTGGTCCTGGTCGTCGTGGTGGCCGGTGCGTTCCACATCAACGCGGGTAACTACACGCCGTTCCTGCCCTACGGGCTCGGCGGTGCGATCACCGGTGCGGCCACGGCCTTCTTCGCCGTCTACGGTTACGACGCGATGAGCGCGGCGGCGGAGGAATCGGCCGACGCCCGGCGGGCGATGCCGCGCGCGATCATCTACTCGCTGGGCATCGCGACGGTGATCTACGTGCTGGTGTGCGTGGTGCTGCTCGGAATGCAGCACTACAGCGAGATCGATGTCCGCAGCCCGTTCTCCGGCGCGCTGGCGGCGATCGGCCTGCCGGGGCTCGCGCTGATCGTCGCGGTCGGCGCGGTGTTCGGCATCGTCACCTCGATGTTCGCGAACATGCTCGCGGTGACGCGGGTGTGGTTCGCGATGAGCCGCGACGGGCTGCTGCCCGCCTGGTTCGCCAAGACCCACGCGGTGCGCAAGGTGCCGCACCGGGTCACCTGGGTGGTCGGCGTGGTGTCGGCGCTGATCGCGGGCCTGCTGCCGATCCGGGAGGCGGCCGAGCTGACCAACATCGGCATCCTGGTGGCGTTCATCGTCGTCGCGGTGTCGGTGGTGGTGCTGCGTCGCCAACGTCCCGAACTGGAGCGGGGTTTCCGCTGCCCGTGGGTGCCGGTGGTGCCGGGGATCGGCGTGGTGTTCTCGCTGTGGCTGATCAGCCAGCTCGACTGGGTCACCTGGGCGCGCTTCGTCGGCTGGATGGCAGTCGGCCTGCTGGTCTACGCGTTCTACGGCTACCGGCGATCGGCGCTGGCGGACAAATCGGTCGCGGGAAGGCGCTGATCGCTGCCAGGATTGGCGGTATGACCGAAGTGCGGACCGCGCATACCGCCGACCTCGACGAAGCGACGATCAAGGCAGCCCGGGCGCTGCTCTGGAACGTGTTCGAAGACGACATGACGGAGCACGACTGGGAGCACTGCCTGGGCGGCATCCACGCCCTGGTGTGGGAAGGCGGCGAGCTGATCGGCCACGCGTCGGTGATCCAGCGTCGCCTCCTGCACGAGGGCCGAGCCCTTCGCACGGGCTACGTCGAGGCGGTGGCGGTGCGTGGGGACCGCCGACGCCGGGGCATCGCGGCAGCGATGATGGCGGAGCTGGAGGGCGTGATCCGCCGCGCCTACGACCTCGGAGCGCTGGGAGCCAGCGACGAAGGAGCGGCGCTGTACGAGGCGCGCGGTTGGCAGCGCTGGCAGGGGCCGACTTTCGCCCTGGCGCCAACGGGAATCCAGCGCACGGCGGACGAGGACGGCTTCATCTTCGTCCTCCCGGCGGAAGCCCCGCTGGACCTGACCGGAGACCTGACCTGCGACTGGCGCGACGGCGACGCCTGGTAGCGGCTCCAGTCCTCGTAAGTGCGAAGCCGGGTCAGGGCCCGGTTTCGCACTCACGAGGCTGCGGGGCCCGGTAGCCGGGCGGGGTCGGGGGCAAGCCCGGCTACCGGGAGGATCGGCGCGCTCGGGTCGGGGAGGGCGCGCCGATCCGGTCCGGGGTCAGGCGGCTCTCGACGAGTCGCCTTCAGGTGGAGCGCGGAGGCGGTGGCGGCCGGTGTACTCGGCCTCGATGTCGTTGATGAGCTGCCAAACGCCGTAGGCGTCGTCGGCATCGCTGTGCTGCGGATTCGACACGGGGATGAACAGCATCGCGAAGATGACGACGTTGAACGCGATGAGCGTGCCCAGCTGCAACCAGAACATGACGCCTCCCGGCCTGTCACCGTCCGATGTGGTCAGATCACCGTTCTCGCTTGACGCACTGCTGGTTCCGCAAGTGCCGTGCTGTTGCGCCGGATCGAGCTGGATCCGATGCGCTCTTGTGCGCTTTGGCGAGCCGCACGCAAACCGCGCAGCGCGGCCGGGTCGTGGTCGGATGCCCGACGGCGGCCCACATCACCTCGGCCCCGCATTCACCGGCCCCGCCCGGCCGAAGCACGAGATGCGTGTCCAACGCCCGCAATCCAGGCGAAGGCAACCACCGAGGCCAAACCTCCAACACCAACGAAACCACCTCCACGGTTCGGAACTTATGTATTGGTTGCGTAGACACCATGTTGGTTGGTTGCCAAGGTGCACCACCAGTGATCTAATTGGGTGATCTGTTTGCGCTGATCAACCAATAGGATGTGGTGCATGGCCGCAACCGCAGGTACGCCGCGTGCCAGGGCGTTGTCGGCGGCTCTTCGTGAAGCCAGATTGGCCAGCAATGTCGGTTCACGAGAACTGGCGAGACAACTGGAGCTGTCGCATACCCAGATCTCCCACTGGGAGAACGGCCACCGGGTGCCCAACGTCGAAACGGTCGCGATGATCCTGACTGTGCTTCGCGTTTCCCCGCGCGAGCGGGAGAGAATCCTCGACTTGGCGCGCAACGTTGCCGAGCCGAACTGGCTCACGGTCGGGATGAACGGCATCCCGCAACAGCTCGCAGGCGTCGTGGAGTGCGAGCGTTCGGCCTCGTCGATCGTCGAGTGGTCGCCGATGGTGGTGCCCGGACTCCTCCAAACTTCCGATTACACAAGAGCGGTCAAGGAAGCCGCAGGGTTGTCGCAGACCGACATCGAGCTGCGAGTGATGCTCAACGTGAGTCGTCGCGAGGTCCTCACCCGGCGGAATCCGGCGAGCTTCCATGCGTTGGTCGGGGCGGCAACCCTGCACGAACCCATCGGTCCCGAAGGCGTTGTGCTGGATCAACTCCGGCACCTGGTGGAAATGGCCGAACGCCCCAACGTGGTGGTGCAGCTGATGCCACTACGGATTGGTTGGCACCCCGGATGGGCTGGTCCGTTCGTCTTCTACGAGTTCCGAGATGCTTCGCCCGTCGTGCACTTCGAGCATCACAGTTCGGGAGCTTTCATCCCGACCGAGCACGATGTCGTGGAGTACCAGAAGGCCGTGACCTGGCTCAGTGAGATCGCGATGGATGAAGCCGACTCGCTTGACCTCATCGCAAAGACCATTTCGGAGATGGAGGAAAGATGAGCCCCCATGCCTGGCAGAAGTCCAGCTACTCCAATGCCAACGGCAACTGCGTCGAGTTATCCAGCCCGCTCGGGCTGATCCGGGACTCGAAGGATCCGGATGGGCCGCGTCTGGACGTCGACGTCGCAGGTTTCCTGCGGGCTGTCAAGGCTGGGCGTTTCGAGCGGTGAGGGCGAGTTGTGAGTGCGAAGCCGGGCTCTAGTCCGGTTTCGCATTCACGACCCGTCGGCATGATGCTCGTGCTGCGCACCTATGCCGGCATCAACTCCTTCTTCCTCGTGCTGTCGCTCACCGCGCAGGACGGCTTGCGCTCGAACGCGCTGGAAGCCGGTCTGATCTACCTGCCGTTCGCCGCCGCGTTCGGCCTCGCCTGAATGCAGCGGTGATCGAGGCGCCTTCACCGCGTGTACCTGCGCTGTTCGGACGAACGTTGCCAACACCGCTCGGCTCAGCGGGGATGGGTCCACTGTGGTGTCCGGTGGGCGCGGGAATCACCCGTACAGCGGCTGTTGCGGGCGAGCGTTCTGTGCCGTTTCTGCTGTTACTGGCGGGTACTCGCCAATTTTCTCGATGTGCTGCGGACTTCTCCTTGAATGGTGGCGATTTCGAACTCCGATCGGAGGAAGAATGCGTCACTTACGGCACATCATCGGCGCTGCTGCCGCCGTGGCGGCGGCGAGCACCGTGCTGGCCGCCCCAGCGTTCGCCGCGCCTGCCGCCGAGAACTACGCGGCGCTGGGCGACTCCTACGCCTCCGGGGTCGGCACCCGCGAATACACCGACGACAGCGGGGACTGCCTTCGCAGCCCCAAGGCCTACGCGCAGCTGTGGGCCGACTCGCACGACGTCTCGAACTTCGCGTTCGAGGCATGTTCGGGCGCGGTCACCGATGACGTCAACGCCAACCAGCTCGACCAGCTCAGCGCGGACACCACGCTGGTCACCATCTCCATCGGCGGCAACGACATCGGCTTCAGCAGCGTCATCCAGGACTGCCTGCTCGGCGACGACAACGGTTGCGACTCGGCGGTCAGCAAGGGCGAGGAGCGGGCCCGCAACGAACTGCCCGCCAAGCTCGACACCACCTACGCCAACATCCGCGAGGCCGCCCCGAACGCCAAGGTCGTGGTGCTCGGCTACCCGCGCCTCACCGAGCAAGGTAGCTGCGGCATCCCGTTCTTCTCCGAGGCCAAGCGGCAGCGGATCAACGACGGTGCCGACGTGCTGGCCGAGGTGATCTCAGCCCAGGCCGACGCGGCCGGGTTCACCTTCGCCGACGCCCGCGACGCATTCGCCGGACACGGCGTGTGCTCCTCCGACGAGTGGATCAACGGCCCGAGCAACCCGCTGGTGGAGTCGTTCCACCCGGACATCGACGGCCACGCCAAGGCGTACCTCCCGGTGCTCAACGCCGTCACCGGCTGATCCAGTTCCTGCGTGGGTGGCGATTTCGCGCGAAATCGCCACCTTCTCGCATGCCGGCCTAGCTCCGGAACCGGCGCGCCGGCACGCGGGTCTGCCCCTGCCACAGGTACTCCCGCAGGATTCCGGGCGCCGCGGTGTTCTCCACCAGGTGGGAATGCAGCACGCCACCGGCCCGCTCGCCCCAGCGCGAGCGGCACGTCCGCGAAACGCGATTTCATGCTCCGGGGCCGATCCCGGGGTGGGAGAGGCGTGCAGCCCGGATGATCGCGTTGATCCGCCGGGCGTGCGCGCCTCGCCAGTAAACCTGGCCGCAGTCGCCGCAGCGCGCGTACTCGTCGTAGTGGCGGCGGGTTCCCGATTCGATCTCCGCGAGAACGTCCTTTTTGGACACCTCGATCAGCGGGCCGTTGCACGACGTGCAGCGGGTCCACGGCGCGAGCGGCGGCGCGAACCGGCCGATGACGTCCGCCAGCTGTCGCGCGGGATCGGCGCCCCGCACGTAAGCGCCCGCCCACAAAGCCCGGCGACGCAGGATTCCCCGATCTTGGGTCAGCAGCACCCGCCGTTCCCGTTCGGCCTGCGCGATCAGTTCGTCGTCGGCGGAATCGTTGCGGTAGGCGGTGTCCACGCCGAGCAGCCGCATCCGCCGCGCCAGCTTGCCCAGGTGCACGTCCAGCACGAACCTTGTCGCGACCGGCTGCGGGCGCTCGACCGGACCGATGTCGATGGTCGCGCCGGGCGTCGGCTGGTGCCCCGGACCTGCGGGAACGCCGTCGACCAGCAGCCGTCCCACCTCGGTGAGCGGCACCCCGACGGATTCGGCGAGGTGCCCCAGCGTGGCGGTGCCGTCGTAGCGCAGCTCGAACTGCTCGACCCGGTGCCGCGGAGCGGCGAAGAACCGCAGATCCGGATCGATGCGCACCAGCACGGTCGCCTCCGGCGTCACCGCCCCATTGTCCCCTGCCTCCGAACGGCGGCATGTCAGCGCGGGGTCGAGCCGCTACGGTGATCATCCCGGCCGGTGTCGAGGGAGCCCCCGCGAAAGCTCCCGAGGGTGCTTGGCGCCCGCCGACGGTTGGGGTCGAATTGGCAGGCTTCGCTGCTCAGAACACGCAGGTATCCCGGCGCGCCGTGATGGTCGGCGCCCTGGTCGCCACCGGTGCCGCCGCATGCACCGGTGGGGCCGCCACGGGTTCGGCGGGTGGGCGCTTGTTGTTGCGCGGCACCACCTTGCCCGACGGCCGCCGCGCCGATGTGCTGCTGGACCAGGGCAAGATCGCCGCGATCGGCGGGGACGCCGGGGGAGCGGACGAGCTCGACCTCGCCGGTTACCTGCTGCTGCCGTCCGGGGCGGAAACGCACGCGCACCTGGACAAGGCGTTCCTGGGGCGGCGGGTGCCGAACCCGGCCGGCGACCTGGCCGGGGCGATCGAGGTCATGTCGGCGATCGCGCCCACGATGACCGACGAAGACGTGCGGGAGCGGGCGAGCCGGGGCATCGAACTGGCCGTGCGGCACGGCTACACCGCGATCCGCACGCACGTGGACGTCAACGCGAGAAGCGGCACGCGCCCGCTGAAGGTGCTGCTCGACCTGCGGCATCAGTACGCCGACATCGTCGACCTCCAGGTGGTGGCGTTCGTCGGGCCGGTCTCCGGCGAGGCCGGTGCCCGGGCTCGCGCGCTGCTGGACGAGGGCCTTCGGCTGGGTGCGGACGTGGTGGGCGGCCTGCCCTACGCCGATCCCGACCCGGCCCAGGCGGTGCGCGAATACCTCGCCGCCGCAAAGGAATACGGTCGGCTGGTCGACCTGCACACCGACGAGACCACCGATGCGAGCGTGCTCTCGCTGCGGGAGCTGATCGCCGAGACTGCCCGCGCAGGCATGGGCGGCAAGGTCGCCGCCTCGCACTGCGTCAGCCTCGGCCAGCAGGACCCCGAGACCGCGAACCTGGTCGCGAAGGACGCGGCGGCCGCAGGTGTCGCGGTGATCACGCTGCCGCAGACCAACCTGTACCTGCAGGGGCGCGAGGGCGGCGCCCGGGTGCCGCGCGGGCTGACGGCCATCGACGCGCTGCGCCGCGCGGGCGCCGTGCTGGCCGGTGGGGGCGACAACTGGCGGGATCCGTTCAACGCCGTGGGCCGCGCGGATCCGTTCGAGATCGCCTCGCTGCTGGTCGCCGCGGGTCACCTCGACACCGCGACGGCCTACGCGGCGGTGTCCGACCAGGCCAGGACGGTGCTGAACCTGCCGCCGGTGGGCCTGCGCCCGGGTGACCCGGCGGAGCTCCTCGCTATCCGGGCGGCGGACCTGGACGAGGCGGTGGCGGGCGCGACCGAGGACCGCGCGGTCTTCCACCGCGGCCGTCTCGTCGCCCGGACCCAGGTGACCACGGCGCTGCACCGCGCGTGAGCGGCACCGATGAGTTCCCGGCTCGCGGGCGGTCTACCCCCGAGGAGACCGCGTTCACCCGACGAGGAAGGCACCCGCCGTGACGATTCAGCCGATCATCAACACGCCCGACCTGGACCGGCTGCTGAACTTCTACACCACGCTGTTCGGCGCGGTGGAGAAGGTCCGCATCCCGGACGGCGCCCCGACGTTCTTCATCGGCCTGCAGGTCGGCGACGCCGAACTCGGCCTGGTCATCGGCCGCGACGCCGAGGCGGGCACGACGGGGCGGGTCCTGCTGAGCTTCGACGTGGCGAACGTCGACGCCCTCCTCGACCAGGTGGAGGAGCTCGGCGGCCGGGTCCAGGGCCCGCCGAACGACATGCCGTGGGGCCAGCGAGTCGCCCACGTCTTCGACCCCGACGGCAACGCGGTGAACCTCACGCAGCAGATCTCGCCTGGCGGAAGGGAGGGCTGAACCACCAGGTGAGCAGCGGGCCCGCGATCGCCAGCACCAGCACGTAACCCGTGGCCAGGGCGCCGATGCTGTCGCCCTGGACCGCCACCAGGCTGGCGATGATGATCGAGAACTCGCCGCGCACGATCAGCACGCTGCCCGCGCGCAGCCGGCCCTTCCGCCCCGCCCCGGCGCGGGCCGCCGCGAACCAGCCGGTGCCGACCTTGGTCAGCGCCGTCACCGCGGCCAGCGCGAGCGCCACCGGCAGCAGCGGAACCAGCGCCGCTGGGGACACGGAAATGCCGATCGCCAGGAAGAACGCCGCGGCGAACAGGTCCCGCAGCGGCGCGACCAGCGCCCGCACCCGTTCGGCCAGCGGGCCGGTCAACGCCAGCCCCACCAGGAACGCACCGACCGCCGCCGACGCCCCGGCCAGCTCCGCGATCGCGGCCACCACCAGCGACAACCCGACGATCCGCAGCAGCAGCTGCTCGGTGTCGCCGTCCTCGACCAGGTGGCCGACGCGATGCCCCCAGCGCCGCGACGTGACCAGCGCCAGCAGCAGCACGCCCACCGCCACCGACACGCTCGCCAGGCCGTGCAGCACCGTGCCGCCGGTGGCCAGCACCGCCAGGATCGGCAGGTACACGGCCATCGCGAAGTCCTCCAGCAGCAGGATCGACAGCACCGCCGGCGTCTCCCGGTTGCCCAGCCGGTGCAGGTCGTCCAGCAGCCGGGACACGATCGTCGACGACGACACCCAGGTGATCCCGGCGAGCGCCACGATCCCGGTCGCGTCCAGCCCGAGCAGCCAGCCGGCCAGCGCGCCCGGCGCCGCGTTCACCACCATGTCCAGCAGCCCGGACGGGACGTGCCGGCGCAGCGTCACGGTGAACTCCTCGATGGAGAACTCCAGGCCGAGCGTGAGCAGGAGGAGCACCACGCCGATCGACGCGCCGATCTCCACGAAGTCGCGGGCGGCGGGCAGCGGCGCGATGCCGCCCTCGCCCACCGCGAGCCCCACCAGCAGGTACAGCGGGATAGGGGACAACCCGAAGCGCCGGGCGACCGTGCCGACCGCGCCGAGCACGATCAGGACGATCCCCAGTTCCAGCAGCAGCGCGATCGAGGTGTGCACGGCAGCTCACCCCGCCAGGATGCGTTCCACCCCGGTGATGCCCTGCTGCGTGCCGATCACCACGAGGATGTCCCCGGCCTCCAGGCCCTGGCCGGGCGCGGGCGAGGCGATGACGTCCTCGCCGCGCACGATCGCCACGATCGACGCGCCGGTGCGGGTGCGGGCGCGGGTCTCGCCGAGGGTGCGCCCGTCGAACGGCGAGCCGGCGGTCACCTCGACCTGACCGGCGTTGAGCCCCGGCACCTCGCGCGTCAGGTCGGCGAACCGCTCGGCGATGCGCGGGGCGCCGAGGATCTCGGTGACCGCGTCGGCCTCCTCCTCGCTGAGCCGGAAGAGCAGCCGGACCTCGTCGGGATCGTCGCCGGGGTAGGCGACGAACTCGAAGTCGCCGCGCCGCCGAGCCACCACGCCGATGCGCTGGCCGTCGGTGGTGGTGAACTCGTACCGCAGCCCGACCCCGGGGAGCAGAACTTCGGTGACGTCCATGCGCCAATCATCGCGCCGCCCCGTCGCACCCGCTGGTCGTCAGACGGCCGCCGGATCGCGGTGTTGCGCCGGTTTGCCGAGGTGGCGCGGGATGGCCGCGATCGCCGCCAGGCTGATCAGGTTGACCACCACCACGTAGCCGGAAATCGGAGCACACGCTGTTCCGGGAGGAGGTATTCGGCCCGGTGGTGGCGGTGATGCCGTTCGACGACGAGGCCGAGGCGGTGCGGCTGGCCAACGACACGAAGTACGGCCTGGCGGCCTACGTGTGGACCAACGACCTCAAGCGCGGCCTGCGGGTGGCCAACCAGGTAGAGGCGGGGATGCTCTGGCTGAACTCGCACGACATCCGGGACCTGAGGACGCCGTTCGGCGGCATCAAGGCCAGCGGAGTGGGCCACGAGGGAGGCACCCGGAGCATCGACTTCTACACGGACCAGCGCATCGTGCACGCCTGGATCGCCGACGGCGGCCTGCCCCGCTTCGGCGGCACCAGCTGAAGCCCGGCCCGGATTGAAACCTCGCGTCCTGCCTGAAATCGGGGGCTTGGCCGTCAGGCGAACAGCGACTCGCCCCAGTGGCCGCCGGGCTGGATGCCCGGCGGGCAGGCGAAGATCGCCGAGCCGTTGTGCTGGAGGTACTCCATCATCAGGTCCTTCTTGGACAGCAGGCGCTGCACCGGGATGAACTGGGTGCGCGGATCTCGGTTGAAGCACACGAAGAACAGCCCGGCGTCCAGCCGCCCCAGGCCGTCCGATCCGTCGGTGAAGTTGTAGCCGCGGCGCAACATCCGCGCACCGCCGTGCGTTTCGGGCGCGGCGAGCCGGATGTGCGAGTCCTCCGCGATGCGCAGCTCGCCGTCCGGGCCGCGGGCCTGCAGGTCCACCCGGTCGAACTCGCCGGCCGCGCCGTGCGGCGCGCCGCTGCCCTTGGTGCGGCCGACGATGGTCTCCTGCTCGCCCAGCGACGTCCGGTCCCAGGTCTCGATGTGCATCCGGATCCGCCGCGCCACCAGGTAGGTGCCGCCGGTCATCCACTGCGGACCGTCGCCGGGCTGGGCCCACACGTGCCGGTCCAGCTCCGCGGTGTCCTCGGCCTTCAGGTTGTTGGTGCCGTCCTTGAAGCCGAACAGGTTGCGCGGCGTGCTCTGGGCACGCGACGTCGTGGCTGTCCGGCCGAATCCGAGCTGCGACCAGCGCACCGCGACCTTGCCGAACCCGATGCGCGCCAGGTTGCGCACCGCGTGCACCGCCACCTGCGGGTCGTCGGCGCAGGCCTGCACGCACAGGTCGCCGCCGCTGCGCGCCGGGTCGAGGGCGTCGGCGGGGAAGTGCGGCAGGTCGACGAGGGCCGGGGGACGGCGATCGGCGAGGCCGAAGCGCCCGTCGAACAGCGACGGCCCGAAGCCGATGGTCAGCGTCAGCGCGGACGCGGGCAGGCCGAGCGCCTCCCCGGTGTCGCCGGGCGGCTCCTCGGCGTGCCCGCCGACCGCGCCGTCCGCGACCGCCTCCTGCCCGGCGGTCATCCGCTCCGCGGCCCGGGTCCAGTCGCGCAGCAGCGCGACCAGCTCGGCGCGGTCGGTCGTGGTGACGTCGAAGGCGACGAAGTGCATGCGGTCCTGGGCCGGCGTGACGATGCCCGCCTGGTGCGGACCGTGGAACGGCACCGTCGCCGCCTCGTCGCCGGGGCTGCCCACGACATATCCCGCCCCGGCGCCCGCGCCCGCGACGGCGACACCCGCTCCGGCTAGCCCGAACAGCCTGCGGCGGGAGACTCCGGTCATCGCGCCACCACGCCCGCGGTCTTGCTCAGCGGCTCGCCGAGCGCGTCCACGGCCGCCGCCAGCTCCTTGACCTGCTCCGGGCTCAGCTCGGTGTAGAGCCGGAACCCGTCGCCGACCTGGTAGCGCGCCAGCAGCGCGTCCACCGCGGCGAACTTCTCGTCGAGGGTGGCCACCAGCTGCGGATCCTTCTCGGCCAGCACCGGGCGCAGCACGGCGACGACCTGCTTCGCACCGTCCACATTGGCCTGGAAGTCCCACAGGTCGGTGTGCGAGAAGATCTCCTCCTCGCCGGTGACCTTGCCGGTGGCGACCTCGTCGAGCAGTTCCTTGGCGCCGCCCGCGATGCCCGCCGGGGTCAGCTCGACGGTGCGGGTCTGCGCGACGAGCTGGTCGACGTCGGCGAGCAGCTGGTCGGCGATCGCCGGGGTGTCCGGCTGCGGGCCGGTGACCCAGAGGTCCTTCTCCAGCCGGTGGAAACCGGTGAACGCCTGGCCGGGCTCCAGGTCGGCCTCCCGGCCGTCCATCTTCGGGTCCAGGTCGCCGAAGCTCTCCGCGACCGGTTCGATGCGCTCCCACGGCAGCCGGGCCGGCGCGTACAGCTGCTTGGCCTGCGCCACGTCACCGGCCTTCACGGCGGCGACGAACTGGGCGGTCTTGGCCTTGAGCTCGTCGGCCTGCCCGTCCACGTACTGCTTGTACTCGGTGACGGCCTGCGCCGCGGCACCGCCCTGCGGCGCGGCGGAGCCTGTCACGGTGAACTCGCCGCGGATGCCGTCGCCCTTCATGCCGGGCTTGCACGCGGTCGTGTACTTGCCGCCCTGCGGCACCTCGGCGACGAGCTGACGGCTCAGGCCGGGGCCGATGTTCTCGACCTCGCTGACGATCCGGCCGCCCTCGTCGTAGAGGTAGAACTCGGTGACCTGGCTGCCCTTGTTGGTGATGTCGAAGCGGATCGTGCCGGCCGCGGTGGCGGTCGCGGACAGCTTGCAGGCGTCGTCGGAGGCCTCGACGGTGATCGCGCCGGGCGCGCCGCCGCCGGGCTGGCCGGCGCATCCGGCGGCGAGCAGGACCGCGCCGAGCGCGGGCACCAGGGTGCGGGCTTTGAGGTTCACTTGGCGTCTCCGGTGCGGGTTTCGGCGGGGCGGTGGGGGCGGAGGAACAGCGGGAGGACGATCGCGACGTAGCCGACCCAGACGACGGCCTCGACCACGGTGGTCTGCGGGGAGAAGTTGAAGATCCCCTTCAGCAGCGCGCCGTACCAGGACGTCGGCGGGATGATGTTGCTGACGTCGAACGCGAGCGCGTTCAGGCCGGGCAGGATCCCGGCCTCCTGCAGGTCGTGCACGCCGTAGGCGAAGACCCCGGCGGCGACGAAGACCAGCAGCACGCCGGTGACGGTGAAGAACTTCGACAGGTTGACCTTGATCGCCCCGGCGTAGAGCAGCCAGCCGAGCAGGATCGAGATCGCGATGCCGATCAGGAAACCGGCCAGTGGCAGCACGGTGCCGCCGCCGGCGGACTGGACGCTGGAGAAGAAGAACACCGCGGTCTCCATGCCCTCCCGCGCGACCGAGAGGAACGCGACGGTGGCCACGGCGACCGGGCCGAGCCGCAGCGCCTCGTCGAGCTGCCCGCGCAGCTGGGCGGCCATGGTGCGGCCGGCGCGGCGCATCCAGAAGATCATGCCGGTGACGAAGGCGACCGCGATGATCGAGGCGATCCCGCCGAAGGCTTCTTGCGCCTCGAAGCTGAGCGTCGCCGCGGTGTAGGTGAGCACCGCTCCGAGGGCCACCGAGAGCGCGACCGCCGCGGCGACCCCGAGCCAGACTTGCGGCAGCGCGCGGCGGCGATCGGTCCGGACGAGGAATGCGACCAGAATGCTGACCACGAGAACGGCCTCCAGCCCTTCTCGCAGTCCGATCAACGCATTACTGAATAGCATTCGCATCTTCCTTGTTCGGCGACCGGCGAGGCATGGAGAACATAGGTAAGGCTCACCTTCGTGTCAAATGGTTGTGAACCCTGCGACACGCTGTTGACCTGGGTCGATGCGGTCGTTTTCGGTGGTTTTGGGCTACTTTTCCGATACATGTCCGAAATGTTCGAATGCTTTTTCGGTTGCGCGGAATGACGAGGTTCAGGCCGGAAGATCATTTGGTTGCGTGCCGGAATCGGGCACTGTCCGTTGTGGACCGATCTGTGTCGCGTTGGGACGGATCGCGAATTCGCCGATCCCGTGTGCCGCACGCGTCGGGTGCGCGGGGTGTGGCGCGTGAGGAGCGCTGGGTCACGTTTCGCCCCGCGGAGCCGGGAACATCGGCTAAGGTGGCAGCGGCATCGGTGGGCCCCAGCGCCCACCGGCGAACGACCTGGCGGTGCCGGGTGGGTCGCCGGAGCCTTCCCGCTCCACGGCCCGTCGCCCCGGCGTGCGACCGCAGAACTAGCCGTGCCGGTCCAAGGCGCCACCTCAGGCCGCACGGCTGTCCCGGGTGGTCAAAAGGGAGGGACGGCGCCAGCCGTCTCGGCCGCCCGCGTGGAAGAGCCCGCTGACCGGGAGGTCAGCGGGTTTTTTCGCTTCCAGGTCCGCGCGACTGGCGACCCGGCCGGGGGAGGCGCACGGTACCGGGTATGTCCACTGTCAAGGCACAGCAGTCAGGCGTGTTCTTCCGGCGTCCGGCCCCGGAAGCCGATCCGTACGTGCGCGAGGGCGGCCACGTCGACCCCGGCCAGACCATCGCGGTGATCGAAGCGGTGAAGACCTTCAACCCCGTCAAGTCGGCCGCCGCCGGCACCGTGACCCGGTTCCTGCTCGCCGACGGCACCGAAGTCGCCCAGGGGCAGGAAATCGCCGAACTCGCCGACGAGAACACCTGACGCGGGTGATCTTGAATTCCGCGCAAGCCCTATCATGACCGCGCAGTGGTGGGAGGCGGGAGGGCCGTGCGCGGGGTCGATTATTACGAGCTGC
Source organism: Saccharopolyspora sp. NPDC045941 (assembly GCF_056431445.1). Lineage (NCBI taxonomy): Bacteria > Bacillati > Actinomycetota > Actinomycetes > Pseudonocardiales > Pseudonocardiaceae > Saccharopolyspora > Saccharopolyspora sp. NPDC045941. The sequence continues at coordinate 20,637 of NZ_JBWKKU010000062.1, read as the reverse complement.
TGGGCGTGAACCGCGACGCGACGGCAGCCGAGATCAAGTCCGCCTACCGGTCGCTGGCGCGCAGCATGCACCCCGATGTCGGCGGCACCGCGGGAACCTTCCGGTTGCTGCAAGAGGCCTACGAGACGCTCAACGATCCGGTGCGCCGCGCCGACTACGACCGCGTCGACGAGCCCGCGCCCCGGCCGCGCGCGTCGCAACGGCGCCGGCGGCGGGATTTCGGCGAAGACCCGGACTACGTGCCGAAGATCCCCCGGCTGCGCCCGGATGACATTCCCTGGTGGGACACCGTCGACCCGGGCACCCGGGTCCGCTACCTGCCGGTCACCGGCCCGGAGCGGGCGCCGACGCTGGCGCTGGTCGGCGGCTGGTCGATGCTGCTGCTGGCCGGGCTCGCCGTCGAGCTGACCGCGATGCTGCTGGCCGCCTGGCTGTCCCTGCTGGTGGCCTCCGGCGTGGTGATCGTGCTGCTGCTGCGGCGGCACATCCGGGCCCACCGGATCGACCGGTCGTTCGTCTCCGAGTTCGGCGGCCGCCGGATCTTCGGCCTGCCCGACGCGCAGCACGAGCGCGCGCAGCAGCTGACCGCCGAGCTGTGCGCGAAGTACCTGACCCGGCTGCCGGGCGTGCGCGTGTTCCACGGCCTGGCCTGGCCCGACTCGGTGTTCGAGGACGTGCACCACGCGGTGCTGTGCGGGCGCCGGCTGGTGCTCGTGGAGTCCAAGAGCTGGCTGCCCGGCCACTACACCGCCGACGAGGACGGCGAGTTGTGGCGCAACGGCCACCTCTTCCGCGGCGGCGCGACCCGGCTGCCGGAAGGCGTCGACACCTTCGCCGAGATGCTGCCCGACGTCGAGGTGCGCGGCGTGGTCCTGATCTACCCGAGCCGTGCCGGTGACGTCACGACCGTCGAGCAGGACGGCGATCCGGTGTCGCCGATGACCCCGGCGCAGTTCGTGCGGGAGATCGGGCGATGGCTCGCGCAGGACCCGGCGAGCGTGGACCGCGAGGCGTTCACCACCGTGCTGGAGCAGGTCGTCGCCGACTGAGCCGGCGCGAAACCCCCTTGCCGCCCTTGATCATTCGAACGGGCCGCGCTGCCGCGACGTCGTCCTCCGCAGATGATTGCCGCATGCAGGTGAGGAGGGGGACCGGCGGCGGGACGGTGCTGGGAACTCTGGCAGTGGGGCAGTTCCTGATGACGCTGGACACCTCGGTGATGAACGTGTCCATCGCGACGGTCGCCGAGGACGTTGGCACGACGGTGAGCGGCATCCAGGCCGCCATCACGCTCTACGCCCTGGTGATGGCGATGTTCATGATCACCGGCGGCAAGATCGGTACCCTGATCGGCCGACGCCGCGCGTTCACGGTCGGCTGCGTGATCTACGGCTGCGGCTCCCTGACCACTTCGCTCGCCCCCGGCCTGGGGGTGCTGATCCTCGGTTGGTCCCTGCTGGAAGGGCTGGGCGCCGCGCTCATCATGCCGGCGATCGTCGCGCTCGTGGCCGCGAACTTCCAGCAGGCCCAGCGGCCGCGGGCGTACGGGCTCGTGGCGTCCGCCGGCGCGATAGCCGTCGCCGTGGGGCCGCTCGTCGGTGGCCTCGTGACCACGTACTTCTCGTGGCGGTGGGTCTTCGCCGGTGAGGTCGTGATCGTGATCGTGATCGTCCTGCTCGCACGCCGCGTAGCGGACGCACCGCCGCACCGCCGCCCGGATTTCGATCTCGTCGGCACGGTGCTGTCCGCGGTGGGGCTCGGGCTGGTCGTCTACGCGGTGCTGCGTTCGAGCAGCTGGGGATGGGTGGCGCCCAAGCCGGACGCACCAGCTCTGCTGGGCGTCTCCGCCACCATCTGGCTGATCTTGGCCGGCGTGCTCGTGCTCCGGGTGTTCCTCGCGTGCGAGCGCAGGCGCGTGGCACACGGCCTGGAGCCGCTCATCGCCCCCGCCATGTTGCGCGATCGGCAGCTTCGCGGGGGATTGACGATCTTCTTCTTCCAGTTCCTCTTGCAGGCCGGATTGTTCTTCATCGTGCCGCTGTTCCTGTCCGTTTCCCTCGGACTCACCGCCCTGCAGACCGGCGTGCGCCTGCTGCCGCTGTCCATCACCCTGCTCCTCGCCGCGGTCGGCATCCCGAAGGTGTGGCCGGATGCATCACCGCGTCGCGTGGTGCAGTGGGGTCTGGTCGCCCTCTTCGGCGGGCTGGTGGCATTGCTGGCGGCGGTCGAGCTCGGTGCCGGCCCCGAAGTCACGACCGTGCCCATGCTCTTGGCCGGGCTCGGCATCGGCTCGCTGGCCTCGCAATTGGGCAGCGTGACCGTCTCCGCGGTCCCGGACGAACAGACCGGCGAGGTCGGTGGTCTCCAGAACACCGCCACGAACCTCGGCGTGTCGGTCGGCACCGCGCTGGCCGGTTCGGTGCTCATCGCTGCCCTGACCACATCGTTCCTGCAGGGCATCAGCCAGAACCCGAGCGTGCCGCCCCAGGTGACCTCCCAAGCCGAGGTCGAGCTCGTCAGCGGTGCTCCTTTCCTGTCCGATGCCGCACTGGAGCAGGCCCTCGCCGCGACCGGATTGCCGTCGGGTACCGCTTCCGCGATCGTGCAGGAGAACGCCGTCGCGCGGCTGCAGGCCCTGCGCGCAGCCGACGCGGTGCTCGCGCTCATCGCTGGGGTCTCGCTCTTCTTCACGCGGCTCATCCCGATCGAACAGCCGGCGCGCTCCTGAGCCGGGTCCGGCAGCGGGATCTGGATCAGGTCGTGGCCTGTCGCACGGCACCGATGAGTTCTCGTCGCGCTCCCGGTCTATGGGAGTAGTGAACACTTCCATCCGGTGCGGAGAGGGTGTGCCAGTCATGACGATCGGTTCGAATGCGGCGGTTTCCCAGCGGCGGGGCGCGAACGTGGCGCTCTGGGTGCTCCAGATCCTCCTGGCGGCGTTCTTCGTGTTCGCCTCGGCCCCGAAGCTCCTCGGCGACCCGACGGCGGTGCAGATGTTCGACCTGATCGGGCTCGGGCAGTGGTTCCGGTACCTGACCGGCGGTCTCGAACTGCTGGGCGCCATCGGCCTGCTCGTGCCCCGGCTGGCCGGGCCGGCGGCGCTCGGCCTCGCCGGCGTCATGGTCGGCGCGACGATCACCCAGGTGTTCGTGCTCGACGGGCCGGTCGTCGCGCTCATGCCGTTCGCCCTGGTGCTGCTGTTCCTGGTGATCGCCTGGGGACGCCGCCGGACGATCCCGCTGCTCGCCGACCGCTGACCGGCCTGCCGGGCGCGACGGACCGTGATCGACCGGTTGCGCGCCCGGCCCGGAGCGGCCGCCCGCCTCGTCGTTCGAATTCGCGGGAAGCGAGAATTCCCGCGTTCGAGTACTCCGCCGCGGATTCTCGCGGCGGCACCGGGAGGGGCGGTTCAGGTGCAGGTCTTGTGGGGAATCGGCGGCATGCTGGTGGTGCTGCTGCTCGCGTTTGCGTTGTCGACCGACCGGCGCGCGATCAATCCCCGCACCGTGATCGGTGCGCTGCTGATCCAGATCGCCTTCGCGGTGATCGTGCTGCGCTGGGACCTGGGCAAGCAGGTGCTCAGCGCCGCCGCCGACGCGGTCGGAAAGGTGATCGGAGCCTCGACCGAGGGCATCGAGTTCATGGTCGGGCCGATCCTGCCGTCGCAGGGCACCGTCGTCGCCTTCCAAGTGCTGCCGATCATCATCTTCATCTCGGCGCTGACCGCGGTGCTCTACCACCTGAACGTCCTGCAGTGGGTGGTGCGGATCATCGGCGGCGGCCTGCAGAAGGTGCTGGGCACGACCCGGCCGGAGTCGCTGAACTCGACGGCGAACATCTTCCTCGGCCTGACCGAGGCACCGCTGACCATCCGGCCGTACCTGAAGAGCATGAGCCGCTCGGAGTTCTTCGCGGTGATGGTCGGCGGGCTGGCGACCGTGGCGGGGACCGTGATGGTCGGCTACGCGCTGCTCGGCGCGAAGCTGGAGAACCTGATTGCGGCGAGCTTCATGGCGGCGCCCGCCGGTCTGCTGATGGCGAAGATCGTCATGCCCGCGGCGAAGGAGCAGCCCGCCCCGGCCGAGTCCGCCCCGGCCGAGGCCGGTTCCGCCGGTTCCGCCGAGGACGAAGGCCAGTCGGAGGCGGCCGTCGCGACGAAGACCGCCGTGGAGGCCGAGGCAGAGGAGAAGCCGCGCAACATCATCGATGCCGCCGCCGGCGGCGCCGCCGACGGCCTCAAGCTGGCGATGAACGTCGGCGCGATGCTCTTCGCGTTCGTCTCGCTGATCGCGCTGGTCAACCTGATCGTGGGCGGCGTCGGCGGGCTGTTCGGGCTGCCCGACCTCACGCTCCAGCAGATCCTCGGCCACGTGTTCTCGCCGTTGATGTGGGTGATCGGCGTGCCGTGGCACGAGGCGGTCGCCGCCGGCGGGTTCGTCGGCGAGAAGCTGGTGATCAACGAGTTCGTCGCGTTCGCCGACTTCGGCCCGCAGATCGGGCAGTTCAGCGAGAAGAGCGCCACCATCATCACGTTCGCGCTGACCGGGTTCGCCAACTTCGGTTCGCTGGCGATCCTGCTCGGCGGCCTGGGCAGCCTGGTTCCCAGCCGCCGCGGCTGGATCGCGAAGGACGGCGTCCGGGCGATCATGGCGGCGACGCTGGCGAACCTGCTCAGCGCCACCATCGCGGGCGTCCTCGTCTGACCCCGTCGCGGATCACCGGGCCGGGCCTTGGCAGGTGCCGCCGGTCCTCGGTACGTTGTCGATCTTCGCCGGGCGGTTCGCCCGGCAGCGCGGTGTGACCGTGTGCGATCAGCCCGGCCGAGCGCGACGATGGGCCGGTCGGGGTCGGCCGGACGAAGGAGTACCAGCGTGACGAATCCGCACCAGAACGTCAGTTTCGCCAGCAACGGGCGCACGGCGCACGGTTACCTGGCGACGCCGTCCGGTTCGGGCCGCGGCGTGGTGGTGATCCAGGAGTGGTGGGGGCTCACCGACCACGTCGCCGACATCGCGAACCGGCTGGCGGCGGAGGGATTCGTCGCGCTGGCGCCCGATCTCTACGGCGGGCACACCACGCACGACGCGCAGGAGGCGGCGCGGCTGATGCAGGAGCTGCCCGTCGACCAGGCGGCGCGGGACCTCTCCGGCGCGGTCGACTACCTGCTGGCGCACGACTCGGTGACGGGTTCGGCGGTCGGGGCGGTCGGGTTCTGCATGGGCGGCAAGTTCGCGATCGTGCTCGCCGCCCAGCAGGGCGACCGGGTCGGCGCGGTGGTGCCGTTCTACGGCCTGCCGTCGGTGGCGGACACGGACTTCGCGGGACTGACGGCGCCGATGCTGTGCCACTTCGGCGAATACGACCGATCCATCAGCATGGACGCGGTAGCGGAACTGCGCGACAAGATCCAGCAGCAGTCCGAAGTCCGCCCGCAGATCCACGTCTACCCGGCGGGACACGCGTTCTTCAACGACCAGAACCCGGCGACGTACCACGAAGATTCGGCCCGAACGGCCTGGCCGAGAACCCTCGACTTCCTCCGCCGCCACCTCACCTGACCTGGTGAAGCGAACGGCCTGTTCACCTCGTCTATCGAGGCGAACAGGCCGTTCACCTCAGGCGTTCCAGGTCCTCCGGCTCAGCGGTGTGGGCCAGCAGCGCTTGCCAGAGCGAGTCCGCGACCAGAGCCGCTCGGCGTACGGCCTGGCCATGCTGCTTGAGGTAGTCGTGGAGCTCGTAGCCGTCCGCTGCGCCGGTGCCCGCTTGGCGACGCCTGGGGATGAGTGCTGTGATGCCGTGCAGGCTTTCTTCGGCGGCGCACTGGATTCCGCGTTCGAACCAATCCGCGGGCGCATCGATGCGATCTTGCTCGTCGAGGTAGCCGGGAGCAGCGTCGGCGAGGAGCGGGCGGGACAGCGGTCTGCGGTGGCCGAGGTGGTGGGCATCGAGACTCGGTGACCGGTCTCGGCGGCCGGCCGGATCGCGCGGTGTGCGGCGCGTGGAAGTGCACTTCGCCGTTGACCGTTCCCGCTTGCAGGAGATGGGTGAATTCCCCGGCGGCCTCGTTGCGCGCGATCTCGTCCGGCATGTTCCCTTTGTCGCCACTCGGACGCGGGCATCCGGGATTGTCGCAGAAACCGGTACGTCGTCGCGTCGCCTCGGCGCATATGTACGGCCATTGCTCTCGCATGGTGTGATCGTGGGCATTGACAACTTTTGGTCGGGCGGGGCAATGTTGGCGGGCAATTGGCCGTACAAATACTCGCCTGGAGGGTCGATGCTTCCGCTGGAAGGCGTGACCGTGGTGTCGCTGGAGCAGGCCGTCGCCGCCCCGTTCGCGACCCGGCAACTGGCCGACCTGGGCGCCCGGGTGATCAAGGTCGAGCGCCCGACGGGCGACTTCGCCCGCGGCTACGACACCTCGGTGAAGGGCCTGGCCAGCCACTTCGTCTGGCTCAACCGGAACAAGGAGAGCATCGCGCTCGACCTGAAGGAACTGGCCGACCGGTTGATCATGGACAAGCTCCTGGCGACCGCGGACGTGTTCGTGCAGAACCTCGCACCGGGTGCGGCGGCGCGGCTCGGGCTCGGGGCGGCCGAGCTGACGGCGAAGCACCCGCGGCTGATCGTCTGTGACCTCTCCGGCTACGGCGGCTCCGGTCCCTACCGCGACAAGAAGGCCTACGACCTGCTGATCCAGTGCGAGACGGGGCTCGTCTCCATCACCGGCACCGAGGCCGAACCGGCCAAGACGGGGATCTCCACGGCGGACATCGCCGGCGGCATGTACGCCTACAGCGGCGTGCTCACGGCGTTGTACGAGCGCGAGCGCACCGGGAAGGGAACGGCGTTCGAGGTCTCGCTGTTCGACGCGCTGGGCGAGTGGATGGGTTTTCCGTACTACTACGCGGCATACGGCGGCACCGCGCCGAAGCGCGCCGGCGCGCGGCACGCGGCCATCGCGCCGTACGGCCCGTTCGCGGCCGGTGACGGGGCGCAGGTGTTCCTCGGCGTGCAGAACGAGCGGGAGTGGGTGAAGTTCTGCGAGCAGGTGCTCGACCGGCCGGAACTGGCCGCCGATCCCCGGTTCGACGCCAACCCCAAGCGCGTCGAGAACGTCGGCGAGCTGAAGGCGGTCATCGAGGCCGTGTTCGCGAAGCTGAGCAGCGCGGACATCGAAGCCCGCCTGGAGGAGGTCGGCATCGCCAACGCGCGGATGCGCACGATGGCGGAGTTCGCCGAGCACCCGCAGCTGGCCGCCCGCGACCGGTGGCGCGAGGTCGACTCGCCCGCCGGGCCGCTGCGCACCCTGCTGCCGCCGGTGACCGTCGCGGGCCGGGAGCCGCGCATGGATCCGATCCCGGAGGTCGGCCAGCACACCAGCGCGATCCTCGCCGAACTCGCCGACGTCGACGACGCGCCCCGCGACTGACCGCGACTACTCCGCCCCGTCCGGCAGTTCGCCCATCGTGGCGCATAGCTGGTCGAGGAAGCTCTCGAACTGTTCCAGCTGCTCCGGTGGGTACTGCGCGACCAGGGCGTTGAAGCGCTCGCTGAAAGGGCCGAAGAACTCGCGCGCGGGCTCCTCGATGCGCGCACTGCTGCGCAGGGTCACCTTGCGCCGGTCGGCGTGCTCGCGGGTGCGGACGATGTGCCCGAGCTTTTCCAGGCGGTTCAGCAGGTTCGTGGTCGCGCCGGTGGTCAGCGCGAGGCGTTCGCTGAGGCGGGTCGGCGACAGCGGGGTTCCCTTGTCCTCGGCGTAGAGGATCTCTACCAGGGCGGCGGCATCGGTCGAGTGCAGCCCGAGCCACGTCGCGAAGCGGCCGGTGAGGTCGGTGTAGTTCGCGCCGAAGCTGCGGAGGCCGTCCAGGAGGCGCGCGCTGCGCGCCGCGGTGTCGTCGGGTTGCCGTGCCTCGGTCATGGGTCGTTCGCTCTCCCGCGTCGCTGCCGTGGTTGGTGCGTTGACAATCCAACCCTATCAACTTTAGCTTCATTATGAAGTAATTTGTTGATGAAGCTAGTGGGAACCCCCAGACCTCGTGGAGAGCCCGATGACCAACGCGCCGCACCCCGATGGCGTAGACCCGTTCGCCCCGTTCGTCCGCGGCCTGGACGAGCCGGATCCCAGGCGTGCCGCGCTGCGCTCGGCCGGGCCGATCGTCCAGGTGGAAGCGCCCGCCGGAGGGCGAGCGTGGATAGTGACCGACGACGCGCTGGCCCGCGCAGTTCTGGTCGACCCGCGAATAGTCAAGGACCCCGCATTCGCGCCCCTGGACTGGGATCCGCAGCGCGCCGGGCTCGAACGGACCGCCGCCGAGCAGCCGTCCCTCACCACCCTCGACGGGCCGGAGCACGCGGAGCTGCGGCGCGCGCACGCACCGATCTTCGCGGCGAAGCGGATCCACCAGCACTCCGACCGGATCCATGCGATCGCCCGGGAACTGCTCGCCGAGCTCGCCGCCGGCGGCGCGGACGTCGACCTGGTGGCGGACTTCACCACCCGCTACCCGCTCACCGTCCTGCTGGACCTGCTCGGCGTTCCGCTCGACCACCTCGACCGCGCAACCGACGCCTGCCGGCTGATGTTCAGCGCCGAGCCGGGCGCGCAGGGGAGGGCGATCGCCGAGCTCTCGGGGCTCGCGGAGGACGGAATCCGCGACGACAGCACGGGATTCGCCGCCGAGCTGCGCGACCGGGTCGCCCCGGAGACCACCCGGGACCAGCTGCGGTACCACCTGTTCGGACTGATCTTCGCCGGACAGCTCACCACCGACGCGGCCCTCGGTTTCCTGATCGCGCGCCTGCTCGCGGACGGCGCGCACGGGATCCCGGCGGACGAGGACGCCGTCGACGAACTGGTCCGCGACACGCTGCGGATGCACCCGCCCGCGCCGTTCACGCTCTGGCGGTTCACCAATGAGGAGGTCGAGCTGGCCGGTGCGCGGCTGCCCGCCCGGGCACCCGTGCTCGTGGACGTCCTGGGGATCAACACCGACCCGGCCCGCCCAGCCGGCCCCGACCTGTCCTTCGGCGCCGGGCCGCACTTCTGCATCGGCGCGCAGCTCGCCCAGCTCGAACTGCGCGCCGTGGCTTCGGTGCTGCGGACCGACTTCCCCGACGCCCGCCTCGCGGTCCCGTTCGGCGAGCTCCGGCAGACCGGCCTCGGTGGTCTCCAGAGCAGCAGGCTGACCGGGCTCCCGGTCGCGCTGCGCGGCTGAGCAGCGACAGGGCGCCGCCTCGCGCAGGAGGCGGCGCCCTCGTCGTTGTGCGGCGTCAGATGTGGCGGCCGCCGGTGATCTCCAGGACGCAGCCGGTCATGTACGACGACATGCCGGAGGCCAGGAACAGCACCACGTCGGCGACCTCTTCCGGCTCGCCCGCGCGCTGCATCGGGATCTCCTTGAGCTTGGCGTTCCACACGTCCTCGCGCAGCGCCGCCGTCATGTCGGTGCGGATCAGGCCCGGCTGGACCGCGTTGACCCGCACGCCCAGGTGCGCGACCTCCTTGGCGGCGGCCTTGGTCAGTCCGACGATGCCCGCCTTGGCGGCGCTGTAGTTGGTCTGGCCGATCATGCCGACCTTGCCGGAGATCGAGGAGATGTTCACGATCGAACCGCTGCCCTGCTCGCGCATGACCGCGGCCGCGGCGCGGGTGCCCAGCCAGGCGCCCTTGACGTGCACGTCGAGGACCGCCTCGAAGTCGTCGAGGGTCATCTTGCGCATGGTGGCGTCGCGGGTGATGCCGGCGTTGTTCACCATGACGTCCAGCGAGCCGAACTCGCCGGTGGCCGCCTCGATCGCCGCCTGCACGGCGTCGGGGTCGGTGACGTCGCAGGCCACGCCGAGCGCGGTGCCCTTGCCGCCGAGCTTGTCCGCGGATTCCTGGGCGTGGTCGGCGTTGATGTCGGCGAGCACGACCTTCGCGCCCTGGGCGACGAAGTTCTCCGCGATGGCGAACCCGATGCCCTTGGCGCCGCCGGTGATGACGGCCACCTTGCCCTGCAACATCTGCAATCCTCCTAAGAATTGTCCTGAACTTGGTTTGCGTGGCGGTGCGGGTGGCGGAACCTCAGGGGCCTTCTCGCTGTGGGATCCCCGACATCATGAATGCCAATTCACCACGTCGGGGCTGTCCTCGCGAGAAGACCCCTGAGAACCCGCGGCGGTGCCGGTTGCGAGGGTTGGCTAAGCGGCTTCGCCGCTTCAAAGATGACTGCCGGTGCGGCACGTCCGGGCGTCCCCCCGATGCGCCCGGACGTGCCGTGCACCCGCACAGTTTCAATTGAAACTGCGGGAAGTTCCGGACCGTCTACTGTGGTTGGTTGGTCAGAGGGTGCGTTCGGTGCCGAAGATCGCGGTGACCTGGCTGGAGAGCACGCCGCCGTTGCCGTGGGCCAGCGCGACGTCGGCGCCTTCGATCTGCCGGGCTCCGCATCCGCCGCGCAGCTGCCGCACCGCCTCGATGATGGTGAAGATCCCGTACATGCCGGGGTGGCAGTACGACAGCCCGCCGCCGTTGGTGTTCACCGGCAGCTTCCCGCCCGGCGCGATCCGGCCCTCGGCGACGAACGCGCCGCCTTCGCCCTTCTCGCAGAACCCGAGGTCTTCCAGGAACAGGACCGGGTTGATGGTGAACGCGTCGTAGAGCTCGACCACGTCGACGTCCTGCGGGGACAGCCCGGCCATCGCGAAGGCGCGGCTGCCCGATTCGGCGGCCGCGGTGACCGTCAGGTCGGGCATCGCCGAGATGCTGCGGTGCGAGGTCGCCTCGCCCGCGCCGAGCAGGAACACCGGCTTGCCGGGCAGCTGCCGGGCGCGTTCGGCGCTGGTGAGCACCACCGCGCCGCCGCCGTCGGTGACCAGGCAGCAGTCCAGCTTGGTCAGCGGATCGCTGATCATCCGCGCGGCCAGCACGTCCTCGCGGGTCAGCGGGTCGCGGGCGAACGCCACCGGGTTCAGCTGCGCCCACTGCCGCGCCGCGACCGCCACGTCCGCCAGCTGCTCGCGGGTGGTGCCGTACTGGTGCATGTGCCGCGCCGTCGCCATCGCGTACATGCTGATCGGGTGCCGCGCGCGGTAGGGCGCCTCGAACGGGTTCGCCTTCGACGGCGACACCAGCCGGCCGCCGTCGGAACGCTGGGTGCTGCCGTAGACGATCAGCGCCGTCGAGATCACCCCGGCGTTGATCGCCGCGGCCGCGTGCAGCAGGTGCGAGACGAACGAGCTGCCGCCGATCGTCGACCCGTCGACGTACTTCGGCCGGATGCCGAGGTATTCGGCGGTGTCCATGCCCGACATCGGGTAGTAGGACGACGCGGTGAACAGGCCGTCCACTTCGGACTTCTGGATGCCCGCGTCGGCCAGCGCCCGCACCGTCGCCTGCCCGACCAGGTCCAGCGGGGTCAGGCCCGGCGCGACCTGGCCGAGGTCCGACTCGGCAACGCCGACGACCGCAGTGGTGCCGCGCAACGTCATGACTGCTCCTTGTCCTGCGGGACACCCGCACCCCGTCGGCCGTCACGCGCGGCGGCGGGTTGTTGGACGTGTCGTCCTCCGGCCCGGAACACCGCGACCGGCGCCCCGTCCTGCTCGACCGTGGTGAATCCGACGCGGGTGCCGATGACGACCTGATCGGCGTCGACGTCGTCGACGCGCGACATCATCCGGAAGCCCTCGTCGAGGTCGATCAGCGAGACGTTGTGCATCCCCTCGCGCCCGCGCACCGCGGTCGTCGAGTAGACGGTCCCGAGGCCGCTGCTGCGCTCCCAGTCCAACTCGTCGCTGCCGCACGCCGGGCACAGCACGCGCGGCTGGAACACCGCCGCCGCGCACTTGCCGCAGCGCTGGAACCGCAGCTCACCGGCCGTCAGGCCGTCGCGGAACACCGCCTCGGGCGCCGCCCCGGCAGGGGGCGTCACTTCACTCATCTCCGTACCTTCCTTGGTTCTCGGCGCCGTGCCGGCCCGCAATTTCCATTGAAATCAGAGGTTCGATTTCCATTGAACGTTTTTCATCCTGGTCGGCCCGCAGCTGCGGGTCGCAAAGCTGTGCGTCGATGGGCTGTCGCATGCGCCGCAGGCGCATAACCCACCTACGACACTGGCACCGCCGCGGGTTCTCAGAGGTTTCCTGGCGAGGACGGCCCCTCTGCCGTGTATTGGGCATACATCAGGAGGGGCACCCACAGTCCAGGGAGCCTCTGAGGTTCCGCTACCTGCACCGCCACGCAAATTGAGGTTGGAAAAGCCTCATTGAAATTGCGGCACCGCACTCACTTCTCGGCCTTCGTCAGCACCGCCAGGCAGTCCACCGCGACGACGCCCTCGCCCACCTGGTCCAGCAGCAGCGGGTTCACGTCGAGCTCTGCGATGTCGTCCGCCAGGTCGTGTGCCAGCCAGGACAGCCGGGCAACCACGTCCGCCGCGGCGTCGAGGTCCCGCGCGGGTTTGCCGCGGACCTCGCCGAAGAGGCGGCTGCCGCGCAGGGAGGTCAGCAGGCGCTTCGCCGCGTCGGCGTCCAGGGGCGCCACGCCGACCTGGCTGTCGGCGAGGACCTCCACCAGCACGCCGCCGAACCCGACGACCACCACCGGCCCGAAGGCCGGGTCGCGCTTGATGCCCACGATGAGCTCGGTGTCGCCGCCGGCCATCCGCTGCACCAGCAGCCGCGCCGCCGGATCGCCGGCCTCCCGCGCGATGTCCAGCAGTTCCGCGGCGGCGGTGCGGATCGTCGCGTCACCGGTCAGGCCAAGCCGAACCCCGCCGATGTCGGACTTGTGCCCGATGCGGTCGGACAGCAGCTTGACCGCCACCGGACCGGCCAGGTCCCGCGCGGCGGCCACCGCCGCATCCGGGTCGTCGGCCGGGAACGCCCCCGAGCACGGCACGCCGTAGGCGGCGATCAACCGGCTCGACTCGTACTCGTTGAGCTGGACGCGGCCCTGCTCCCGGGCGTCCTGGAGGATCCCGCGGACCACCTGGTCGTCGATGTCGACCGGGCGCTCGGCCGCCGGCAGCGGCGGGCGCAGGCTGAAGTCGGCCAGCTTCCCCAGCGCCGCCGCCGCCCGGCCGGGATCGGTGAAGCACGGGATGCCCAGGTCCTGCAGCCGCCGGCGCGGCCGCCCGCTGCCGCCGGTCCACACCACCACCAGCGGCCGGTCGGTGGAGCGGTAGGCCTGCTCGATCGCGTCGATCAGCGGGCCGGACGCGTTGTCGGAGTTGCCCAGCAGCACCGCGATCATGTCGGTGCCGGGGTGCTCGACGGTGATCTCCAGGGCGCGGCGCAGCATGCCCGGGTCGCTGATCAGCGTGGCGGTCAGGTCGACCGGGTTGCGCGGCGAACCGAACGGCGGGATGACCTCGGCCATCCGCCGCTGCCACGCCTCGTCCCACGGCTGCACCTGGAGGCCGTTGCTGCTGGCCTGGTCTGCCATCAGCACTCCGGCACCGCCGGAGAGCGACAGCGTGCTCAGCCGCCTGCCGCGGGCGCGCCTGCCGTCGGCGAACACCAGGCCGGCGTCCAGCAGCTGCTCCATCCCGTCCAGCCGGACGATGCCGTGCTGGCGGGTCGCGCCGTCGAACACGGCGTCCTCGCCGGCCAGCGACGCGGTGTGCGACTGCGCGGCGCGCGCACCGGCCTCCGAGCGGCCGACCTTCACCGCCAGGATCGGCTTGTCCAGCTCGTGCGCGCGGCGGGCCACCTGCAGCAGTTCGCGGCCGTGGTGCACGCCTTCGAGGTAGGCCATCAGCACCTTGGTCTCGTCGGTCTCCACCAGCCCGCCGAGCACCTCCGCCACCGACAGGTCGGCCTCGTTGCCGGTGTTGAGGAAGTGCGAGATGCCCAGCCCGGCGGCCTGCGCCGCGCTGAAGATGAAGGTGCCGAACGCGCCGCTCTGGCTGACGAAGGACACCGGGCCCTCGCGCAGCTCGCCGCCGTCGTCCATCGCCGAGGTGAACGTGGGCAGCGCGCGGTCCCGCAGGCTGAACATGCCCAGGCAGTTCGGGCCCAGCACGCGGATGCCGGTCTCGGCGATGACGTCCTGCAACTGCTGCTGCAGCGCCTCGCCGCGCCCGCCGACCTCCGCGAAGCCGGAGGCGCCGACGATCGCCGCCGGGATGCCGCGCTTGGCGCAATCCCGCACCCCGTCGACGACCTTGTCGGCGGGCAGCATCACCATCGCCAGGTCGATGTCGCCGTCGATGTCGTCGAGGCTGCGGAAGGCGGGCAGGCCCTGCACCTCGGAGCGCCGCGCGTTGATCGGCAGCAACCGACCGGTGTAGCCGAACCGCTTCATCAGCTCGATGGGCCGGCCGGACAACTTGATCGGGTTGTCCGAGGCGCCCAGGATGGCGATCGATCGGGGATGCAGCAGTCGCTGGATGGCCGTGTTGTCGACGGCGCCCACAGAGTCCTCCTAGCAAAGGGAAGCGAATATCGTTCGCGTTCGGCCGGATCCGTGCCCGGGTGACCGGTGGTGCCGCAATTTCAATGGAAATCGGACCTTCGATTTCCATTGAAATTGCGGGGAACCGGGTCAGGAGATCTGGCGGAGCAGTTGCTTGGCGATGATCAGCTTCTGGATCTCGCTGGTGCCCTCGTAGATCCGGAACACCCGCGAGTCTCGGTAGAAGCGCTCCACCGGGACGCCGCGCATGTAGCCGGAGCCGCCGTGCACCTGCACCGCGCGGTCGGCGACGCGGGAGACCATCTCGCTGCAGAACAACTTCGCGCACGACGGCGCCAGCCGGGTGTCCGCGCCCGAGTCGTACTCCCGGGCGGCCTCCAGGACCATCGACCGGCCCGCGTACAGCTCGGCCTGCGACTCGGCCAGCAGCGCCTGCACCAGCTGGAACCGGCTGATCGGCTTGCCGCCCTGCTCGGCTTCGGCGGCGTAGCGCACCGACTCCTCGACGATCCGGCCCGCCAGCCCCACGCAGATCGCTGCGATGTGCAGGCGGCCCCGGGTCAGCGACGACATCGCCGCGGCGAATCCGGTGCCCTCCTGGCCGCCGACGATCGCCTCGGCCGGCACGCGCACGTCGTCGAAGAACACCTCGGCGGTGTGCGCCCCGGCCTGGCCCATCTTCGCGTTCGGCGGCCCGATCCGGACCCCGTCCAAGCCGGTCTCGACGAGGAACACCGAAATGCCCTTGTGCGCCTCGGCTTCCTGGTCGGTGCGGGCGAACACGACGAGCAGGTCGGCCTGCGGCGCGTTGGTGATGAACCGCTTCGCGCCCGAGATCACGTACTGTCCCCCACCATCGCGCACCGCCTTGGTGCGCACCGAGCTCGGGTCCGAGCCGGCGCCGTCCTCGGTCAGCGCGAACGATGCGATCGCCTCTCCGGCGGCCAGCCGCGGCAGCCACGCCTGCTTCTGCTTCTCCGTGCCGTACTTGACGATCACCTGCCCGGCGATGCCGTTGTTGGTGCCGAACATGGAGCGGAACGCCGGAACCGTGTAGCCCAGCTCCATCGCCAGCCGGACGTCCTCGCTCATCGACAGGCCCAGCCCGCCGTACTCCTCGGGCAGCGCGAAGCCGAAGAGCCCCATCTCGGCGGCGGTCTCGCGCACCCGCTGCGGGATCGCGTTCGTCTCGTCGATCTCGTCCTCGGCGGGCACCACCTCGTTGCGGACGAAGTCGCGCACCGTGCGCAGCACGTCGTCGAACACGTTCGGGTCCATCGTTCTCCTCACTCCTTCGCCAGGTCTTGCCTTGCGAGCGGCGGTAGCCGCTTTCGAGCCATTCGTTCACCCGGCCACGGCGGGCTCGGCGGCTTCTTGGTCCGCGCGCTGCGCGGACCGGGTCAACAGGATTCGGACGCCGATCAGCGACATCAGCACGGTCACCAGCGCCCAGCCGATCACCGGCAGGATCGAGCCGGAGGCGGTCAGCAGCAGCTGGCCGATCATCGGTGTGGTGCCGCCCAGTAGCGTCCCGGCCAGGCCGTAGGACAGCGAGATGGCGGTGTAGCGCACGCGGGCCGGGAACGCGTCGGCCAGCACGCCGGCGAGGATCGAGTAGAACATCACGTGCGGGACGGTCGCCAGCACCATGCCGACCACCGACCACGCGAAGCTGCCGGTGCTGATCAGCAGGAACATCAGCGGCATCACCGGCAGCTCGGCGACGAGCAGGATGGTGACGATCTTGCGGACGCCGTACTTGCTGGCCAGCACCGCACCGAAGGGCTGCACGAAGAACTGGGTGATGCTGGCGATGAGCACCACGGTCATGAACGTCTCGCGCTGGAAGCCGAGCTCGTTGGTCGCCCACGACACCGCGAAGGTGTTCTTGAAGTACGAGGCGGAGAAGACGATCGCGCAGGCGAAGACGCCGAGGACCACCAGCCCGGTGTGGTGCCGGAAGGTGTCCAGCAGCGGGAACTTCGCGGTCTGCCCGGTCTCCTTGAGCTTGGTGAGCTGCGGCGACTCCTCGATGCTCAGCCGGATCAGCAGCCCCAGCACCACCAGCACCGCCGAGGCCAGGAACGGGATCCGCCAGCCCCAGTTGTAGAACGACTCGTCGGGCAGCTGCGAGACGAGGGTGAAGGCCAGCGAGGAGAGGATCTGCCCGGACGGCGAGCCCTGCTGCGCCCACGAGCCGGAGATGATGCTGCGGCCCTTGGGTGCGTGCTCGGTCGCGATCAGCACCGCGCCGCCCCATTCGCCGCCGACCGCCAGGCCCTGCACGACGCGCAGCAGGACCAGCAGGATCGGCGCCGCGATGCCGATGGTGGCGTAGGTGGGCAGCAGGCCGATCCCGACGGTGGTGACACCCATCAGCAGCAGCGTGATGATCAGGGCCTTCTTGCGGCCGACCCGGTCACCGAGGTGGCCGAAGACGATGCCGCCCAGCGGCCGGGCCAGGAACCCGACCCAGAACGTCGCGAACGAGACCAGGACGCCTATCGCGGGCGTCACGACGGGGAAGAACAGCTTGCCGAACACCAGCGCGGACGCGGTGCCGTAGATGTAGAAGTCGTACCACTCGATGCTGGTGCCGACGAACGAGGCGATCCCGGCCTTGCGCCCCATTCTTTCCTGCTCTGAAAGCCGTCTCATCGCACTTGGCTCCGTCTCGACCGCGGGCACCCGCCGCGCTGCTCGGCGAGTCGAAACCCGTTGGGACACCGCAGGATTCGCCGATGCGGCGGACGGGGCCCGGCGCCCGCCGCATCGCGAACGCGGTTCCTCGACGCTAGGTCAGCGGGTGTGTTCCGTCTAACACCAAATTCGGGTAGGTTTGATTCGGTCGCGCGACATAATCGGCGCTGACCTGGGCAAAGGTGCTCGCGGTCGGGAGGTTGGAGCGGTGGAGCTACGCCACCTGCAGGCGTTCGTCGCCGTGGCGGAGGAGCTGAACTTCCGGCGGGCCGCGGTGCGGCTGCACATGTCCCAGCCCCCGCTATCGCAGCAGATCAAGCGCCTGGAGCACGAGGTCGGGGTGGCGCTGCTGCGCCGCACCACGCGGCAGGTGGCGCTGACCGCGGCGGGGGAGGCCTTCCTGCGCGAGGCGCGCAAGACGCTGCAGTCCGCCGAGGCGGCGCCCCGGCTGGCGCGGCAGGCGGCCGCGGGGGAGATCGGCGTGGTGCGGCTGGGCTTCAGCGGCCAGACGTCGTACCGGGTGATGCTGCTGATCGTGCGGAAGTTCCGCGAGCGCTACCCGAACGTGCGCTTCGACATCCTCAGCCCGCTCTACGGCGGCGAGCTGGTGGACCAGATCAACCAGCACGAGGTCGACGCCGGGCTGCTACGGCTGCCGGTGCCGACCGAGGGTCTCTGCGTGCGAGAGCTGGAGCAGCACCCGTTGGCGGTGGCGCTGCCGGACGGGCACCGGCTGGCCGGCGAGTGGCGGGTGGGGCTGGACGACCTGCAGGGCGAGTCGTTCATCAGCTACCCGACCAACCGCGGTTCGGTGGTCAACCAGCTGGTGCAGGCGGCGTGCCTGCAGCGCGGCTACAACCCGAACTTCGTGCAGGAGGCGCCGGACACCCACACGATCCTGTCGTTGGTGGGCGCCGGTTCGGGCATCAGCCTGGTCCCGATGACCGCCGGGCACCTGAAGGTTCCCGGTGTGGTGCTGGTGCCGGTGCACGACGCCCCGTCGGTCCCGCTGGCGCTGGTGTGGCGCGAGGACGACCAGAACCCCGCGCTGGCGGGCCTGGTCGGGCTGCTCGACGAGGTCGTCGCCGAGCTCTGATCTTTCGATCCACTGTGGACGTTCGCGTGAATGTGCGTTGACCGCGCGGAAAACGGACACGCGCGCGAAGTGTGGTGCAGTGCACGTGCGTTTCGCGTAACTCCGCGTCGGGTCGCGACGACAAACCCGGTGAACGATCGATCATCGATGATCTTGATTTCGACTTTCGCTGCACAGAACTGAACAAGGAGGTCTTTCGTGGCTGCCGACCGACCGGAGAGTCGGGCATGGTGGATCTGGAGCGCGGCGGTGATCGCCTATCTCGCCGCGGTATTTCACAGGGGCAGCTTGGGGGTCGCCGGAACGCAGGCGCTCGACCGGTTCGACGTCGGTCCGGCCGCGCTGAGCGCGTTCACGGTCCTGCAGGTCGGCATCTACGCCGGCATGCAGATTCCCACCGGATTGCTGGTGGACCGCTTCGGTTCCCGGAAGGTGATCACCGTAGCGGTGTTGTTGTTGGGCACGGGGCAGATGCTCTTCGCCCTCGCCGATTCCTACTCGATGGGCCTGCTCGCCCGCGCGGTGCTGGGCCTCGGCGACGCGCTGATGTGGGTCAGCATCCTGCGGCTGGTGGCGGCGCACTTCTCCGCCCGCCGCTACGCACTGGTGGCAACGGTGTCCAGCGCGCTGGGGGCGCTGGGTGGCGTTGCGGCCACGTTCCCGCTCGCGCTGGCGTTGCAGAACATGGGCTGGACGGCGACGTTCCTGCTGGTGGGTGCGCTGACGCTGGCTTACGCGGCGGTGACGTCGACGGTCGTGCGGGACGCTTCGCTCGGCGGCGCGCAGGCGCGCAGCGGCGGTGCGGTGTTCCAGCAGGTGCGCGAGGCCTGGTCGGTGCCGGGCACGCGGCTGGCGTTCTGGGCGCACTTCTGCACGATGTTCGTCTCGGGCGCGCTGACCCTGCTGTGGGGCTTCCCGTACCTGGTCAACGGGCTGGGCGTGCCGGCGGCGACGGCGAGCGTGATGCTCAGCCTGCTGATCATCGGGCAGGTCGTCGGCGGGCCCGTGGTGGGCGCGCTGATCGGCAGCCGCCCGGAGTGCCGGATGTGGATCGTGCTGGGCTACCTGGTGCTCAACGCCCTGTCCTGGGTGGTTCTGCTGGGCTGGCCGGAAGGACGCCCGCCGCTGGTGGTGATCGCGACGGCGTTCCTGGTCTTCGCCCTGGGCGGCCCGGTTTCGGCGGTGGCGTTCGCCCTGGTGCGGGACTACAACCCGGTGTCCCGGGTCGGCACCGCGACCGGCGTGGCGAACGCGGGCGGGCACTCCGCGACGGCGCTCGGCGTGCTGTTCGTGGGCCTGGTGCTGGACCTGGCGCAGGACATGCCGGGCGGCTCGGAGTACCGGGTGGCGATGCTGGCGTTGGTGGCGATGCTGCTGTTCGGCGCGTTCCGGACGGTGGT
The DNA here is from genome assembly GCF_056431445.1 of Saccharopolyspora sp. NPDC045941. Taxonomy (NCBI): domain Bacteria; kingdom Bacillati; phylum Actinomycetota; class Actinomycetes; order Pseudonocardiales; family Pseudonocardiaceae; genus Saccharopolyspora; species Saccharopolyspora sp. NPDC045941. Next base: position 1,037 of record NZ_JBWKKU010000062.1, on the reverse strand, counting down.
CTGGTGGCGGCGGGCACGGGCTGAGGTGTTCGCGGCGGAGGCCCGCGGCGAAGGCGTGCCGGTGGTGCTGACCCGCCACCGCTGGGACCTCGCCAAGCCCCGCCAGGCCGTCACGGCCTGATCCGCCGCGGAGAGGAGCCGGGCCCGGTGGTGATCTTTCACCACCGGGCCCGGCTCGCGTCACTTCCGCCAGAACAGGTGGTGGGTCACGCCGCTCGGGCTGGGCACGACGTCCAGGTGGAACCGGTCGCGCAGCTCGTCCGGCGATTCCCAGAGCTTCGACCCGGATCCCAGTTCCACCTGCGAGACCGCCACGTGCATGGTGTCGACGAGGTCGGCGTCGAGGAACTGCCGGATGGTGGTGGCTCCGCCGCCGAGCCGGACGTCCTTGCCCCGCGCCGCTTCCCGCGCCTGTTCGAGGACCGTCGCCGGATCGCCGTCCACGAAGTGGAACGTGGTGTCGGACAGCGTGAACGACGGGCGCACGTGGTGGGTCAGCACGAAAACCGGGGTGTGGAACGGGGGTTCGCCGCCCCACCAGCCCAGCCAGTCGTGGTTCTCCCAGGGGCCGCGCTGCGGGCCGAACTTGCCGCGGCCCATGATCTCGGCGCCGATGTTGCGGGCGAAGTCCCGCGTGAAGTAGTCGTCGAGCCCGCGGCTGCCGCCGGGATCGGTCCGGGTGGGCCAGCTCGCCGTGGCGCCGCCCCAGCCGAACATGGCGCCGGGGTCGGCGTGGCCGAACGGCTTCTCGAGACTCTGGCCCTCACCGGCACCGAATCCGTCGAGCGAAACGTTGAAATTCTGCACTCTCAGCAGTTGGGTCACGCGGGTTCCTCCTGAACTCTTGTTGTTTGGGGAGACCACGCGCGCCGGAGGAACTCATCGGCGGAAGCAGCCGATCGTTCGGTGACGCCGACCACACCCGGAGGGGCACCCGCCGCCTGAACTGGTCCCCGGAAGTTGGACTGAGAAATTCAGTTCTGGCTTCCGGGGAGCAGGTGTATGGCTGGGCCGAGTTCGTTGACCGCGGAGCAGCG
>NZ_JBWKKU010000061.1:0-62267 GCF_056431445.1 Saccharopolyspora sp. NPDC045941 | reverse complement strand
CGAACGGCTCGCAAACCAGGCCATGCGCCCACCGGGACCGAGAGGTAACAACCCTACGCATTAGGGCTGCGGAAGGGATGGTGCCCTAATGAGCAATCTCAACAACCAGCTCGTCAAGCAGGAAACCGAGGAGGTTGCCCGAGGCATCCGCTTGCTGCTGGCCAGGCCGCTGCTCACCGCCGCCGCCGATGAGGACGGCTTCGACCTGGTGCGGCGGCGGCGCGATCCGATCGTGAAGTGGTTCGACTACTACTGCGGCTGGCGCGCGCACGTCGAGCCCAGACTCGGCTACGCGCGGCTCAGCAAGGTCACCGACCGCCCGGACCCGAGCCGCCCGGCCCGCAGGTTGCGCTCCTCGCGCGCACCGTTCGACCGCCGCCGCTACACGCTGCTGTGCGTCGCTGCCGCGGAACTGCTGGCCGCCCCGGTGACCACGATCGGGCTGCTCGCGGACCGGATGGTGCAGGCGACCGCTGCGGAGCCGGAGCTGCCGACGTTCGACCCCACCCGCCGCGACGAGCGATCGGCCTACGTGGACTCGTTGAAGTGGCTGGAGCGCTGCGGCGCGATCCGCCCGGTGGACGGCAGCACCGAGAGCTATCTGGACCACGCGGACGCCAAGGTGCTGTACCAGATCGACACCACGCTGCTGGTGCGCCTGCTGGCCGCGCCCGTGCCACCGTCCAGATTGGACGAATTGGAGATCGGTGCGCTGCTGGCCGAAACCCGCTACGGCGACGCCGCGGACCCCGACGCAGCCGTGTCGGAGAACCAGCGCAACCTGTGGCTAAGGCATTCGATCATGCGGCGTCTGGTGGACGACCCGGTGGTGTACCGAGCGGACCTGACCACAGCACAGCTCGGCTACCTCGCATCGCCGACCGGCCGGCGAATCATCGCCCGCGGTGTCCAGCAGGCGGGTTGCGTGCTGGAGGAACGCTCCGACGGTTACCTGGTGATCGACCCGGACGCGATCGCGACCGACACGAAGTTCCCGGACGACAGCTCGCACCCCAAGGTCGCGGCGCTGCTGGTGCTGGACAAGCTCAACGAGACCGCGGACTGGCTGCCGGCCGGCGAACTGGCGCTCACGGCTGCCGAACTGCTCGACCGGTTCCGCTCCTGGGGTAAGGCATATCGCTCCGACGGCGGCACCCAGCGACTCGCCCACGACGCGGTGGAAATCCTCCGCGCCTTCGGCCTGGCCGAGCGGCGCACTGACGGCGCGATCCGCGCGCTACCGGCGGCGGCCCGCTACGCCGTCGAGCGCATCCGGACCGACGAAGCAGGACACCGATGACCGTGACCGAACTCAATCCCGGGCGGAACAACCAGCAGCGCTGGCGGCCGACCCGCGCCGGGATCGTCAACATCTGGCGCTACTACGGGGAAACCTTCGAGTTCCACCAGGGGCGGCTGCTGCTGCGCGGCCCCAACGGCACCGGCAAATCAAAGGCGCTCGAACTGCTGCTGCCGTACCTGTTCGACGCCAGCCTGCGGCCGCACCGGCTGTCCACGTTCGGCAGCGGCGACCGGACGATGCACTGGAACCTGATGGGGGAGGGCAACACCGGAAGCACCCGCGTCGGCTACGTGTGGCTGGAATTCGGCCGCGTCATCGATGGCGAACAGACCTGGTTCGGCTGCGGCGCCCGCCTGCAGGCCACCGCCAACACCAAGAACGTGACGCCCACGTACTTCACCACCACGCGGCGCATCGACCTGCCGGGTGGTGTGCGACTGGTCAACGACGCGGGCAGACCGCTGATCAAGAGCGATCTCGCGGCCGAGATCGGCGATGACGGCGAGGTGTACGGCTCGCCGGCCGACTACCGGCGCGCGGTCCGGCAGACGCTCTTCCCCGGAGTGAGCGAACAGCGCTACGACGCGCTGATCACCGCGTTGCTGCAGCTGCGCACGCCGAAACTGTCAGAGCGACTGGACCCCAGTGTGCTGTCCACCCTGCTGTCCAAGGCCCTGCCGCCACTGGACCACACCGACATCGCGGAAATCGCCGAAGGATTCGAACGACTCGACCGGCAACGCGAAGAACTCAAGGTCCTCGACGGCGAGGTCGCAGAGGCCGAAAAGCTCGCCGCCAGGCAGAAGACCTACGCCCAGCGCGTCCTGCGGTCCACAGCGGCTGGACTGATCACCGCGACGTCGCAGATGTCCGAGGTCACCCGCAAGGCCCGGGAAAGCCGCGAGGAACACACCGAGGCGCAGGCCGAACTCACGTCGGTGACCAAGCAGGACAAGGCCCTGGCAGCGGAGAAAAGCCGGACCGACACCCGCATCGAAGGAATCGTCGACTCGTCCGCCTACCGCGAAGGCAGCCGACTGCCCCAACTTCGTAAGTCTGTCGAAGCAGCCGAGCGCCACGCCGCCGAGGCCGCCAGACACGCGGCGAATCTGCGTGCCCAGGCCACGCGCGACGCCGAACGCACAGCGGAGCTCGCGCGCGAGGCGCAAACGGCAGAACAGGAGACGGCCCGCAGGTCAGGCGAGGCGCGGCAAGCCGCGGAGCGAGTCGGCATGCCAGCGGTGGTGGACGAAATCGCGCGAAGCGCGGACACCGCGAGCGGCCGAAGGCTGCTGCGAGCCGCAGTGGACAGCAAGGCGAAGCAAGTCGCGCAGGTGCGGCGCGCTGCGGGCGTGCACCGCGAAGCGGTGAAGCACCGCAGCGACGCGGAACGCTGGGTGGAGGCGACGCGGGAGCAGCTCGCCGCGGCGGAGAGCGGCGCGGCAGCGGCGCGGCAAGCGTTGGAGCGGCGGCTCGAGGAGCTGGCGGCGGAGCTGGTGCGATGGGCGCAGGCATGTCGGCAGCTGACGGTGCGAGATCCCGAACGGCTCGCCGAGCTGGTGACCGATCGCGCTTCCTTGCTCCGCGTCGTTCACGAGGCGGAAACCATTGTGCTCGAACGTTGTTCGATCGCCGAGACCGAGTTGCGCGCCACCCGGGACGGGCTGTTGGCCGGGATCGCCGGGCACGCGGCGGAACGCGGTGAGCTGGAGCGGCGCGTTGATCGTCCACCGCCCGCTCCTCGCACTCGCGGCATGGACCGGGCGAGCGCGGACGGTGCCCCGCTGTGGCGGCTGTTGGAGTTCCGGGCGGACGTGCCGGATGCGGTGTGCGCGGCCGTGGAGGCCGGCTTGGAGGCCGCCGGGCTGCTCGACGCATGGGTGCTGCCCAAGGGCACACTCAGCGCCCCTGACCGGGACACCTTCGCCGAAACGCTGTTCTCGGTGTCCGCGCCCGGCCGTTGCCTGGCCGATCTGCTCGTCGTGGACGAGAACTCCCCGGTGAGCACGGACCGGGTGCAGCGATTGCTGGACGGGATCGCCTTCGGCGACACCGCACCGAACCACCCCGCGGCCATCGGCGGCGACGGCACCTGGCGGCTGGCCAGCGTGCACGGTCGCTGGCACAAGCCGGAAGCGGAGTTCATCGGTGCCGCCGCCCGGGAACGCGCCCGCGGTCGGCGCATCGCGGAACTGGACGAACTGATCGAGGCCCTGAAGGTCAGCGTCGACGAAGTCGACGACCGGCTGCAGAGCGTCGCGCAGCACCGCGAAGCACTCGTCGCGGAGCTCGCGCAGCGGCCCGGTTTCGACGGAGTCGATGCCGCCGAGAACGAGCTCACCAAAGCGGAACAGCTTTGCGCGGCCCGCGATGATGCGGTTTCGGCCGCCGTCCGGGACCGGCAGTCCCGGGAGAACGAGGTCGCGGCGGCGTGGCGCGAGCTGACCAGCGAAGCAGCTACGCACGGCCTGCCGACCAGCGAGGACAAGCTCGACGACGTCGACGCCGCGGTGCGGAACCTGCGCGACGCTGCCGACCTCTGGCTCGACAGCCGCACGGAATCACACACCATTGCCGAAAAGGCGCGGGACGCCGGGCATCGGGCGGCCGAATCCTCGGACAACGCCACAGCCGCGCAGGAAACCGCCGACGAGCGCGCCCAGGAAGCCGAGAACGCCACGATCAAGCTGCGCACCGTCGAGGAATCGGTCGGAACCGAGTTCCGGAAACTGGACGAAGACCTCGCCGCCCTTCGGAAGCGGAACGAAGAAATCGCCGAGGAGCGGGATCGGCTGCGCGGAGCCGAGCGGCGGCTGACCGAGCGCATCGGCGCGCTGGCCGAACGGCAGCGCGAAGACGAGTCGAGGATGGCGGATGCCACCGAAGCCCGGGATGGTGCGGAGGAGCGGTTCCGCGAACAGGTCGCGGGGAGCCTGCCGGAAGACGCGCGCGTCGAACTCGATCCCGGGCCGCTCAACGGGAAGCGGCCCGCGCTGGATGCGGCGCGCAAACTCGCCGAGCAGCTCTCCGGCGTGCTCCACGAGCCGAAGAACGTGCGCGACGCAGAAGGGCGGCTTGCCCAGGCCGTGCACGATGCCCAGCCGCTGTTGGCCGGCCGCGCCGACCTGGACCTGGAGCAGGACGAGGAGATCAGCCTGTTCACCGCGACGGTGGACGGCGTGCGGCACGGCGCGGTGGCGCTGCTGAAGCTGCTGCGGGCTGACCGGGAGCGCACTGCTGAGCAGATCACCGCCGACGAGCGGCAGCTGTTCGACCAGACGTTGACCGGGGACACCCGGCGGCACATCGCCGAACGCATCCGGGCCGCCAACGAGCTCGTCGACACGATGAACCACCGGCTGGAACGCGTTCGCACCGCGTCCAACGTGCGGGTCCGCCTCGTTTGGCAGGTCGATCAGCAGTTGCCGGCGGGCACCAGGGAGGCACGCGAGCTGCTGCTTCGCAACCCGGCAACGCTGGCGGAGCAGGAACGCGATGCGCTGCACCGGTTCTTCCGCGAGCGGGTGGATGAGGCGCGTTCCACCGACACCGCGACCGGCTGGGAGCAGCAGCTGCACCAGGTGCTGGATTACACCGCGTGGCACCAGTTCGTGGTGAAGGTGGACCGTGGTCGGGGCGAGGGCTGGCAGCCGGTCACCAAGCGCCTGCACGGCGCTCTCTCCGGCGGGGAGAAGGCGATCGTGCTGCACCTCCCGCTGTTCGCGGCGGCCGCCGCGCACTACCAGTCCACGCCGCTCGCGCCGCGGCTGATCCTGCTGGACGAGGTGTTCGTCGGGGTCGACAGCACCAACCGCGGACAACTCCTGGAACTGCTGGTGGGCTTCGACCTGGACCTGGTGCTGACCTCCGACCACGAATGGTGCGACTACCGGGAGCTGACCGGTATCGCCATCCACCAACTCGTCGCCGGAACCGACGACGATGCGGTGACGGCCGTCCGATTCACCTGGGACGGCCGCGAGTTGCGCGCTGACGAGGAGCCGCTCGATGCTTGATGCACGGGCCCGCTACGACACCCCGCAACTCGCGCCGTTGTGGCGCGTGCTGTGGGAACGGTTGTCCTCGGGACGCGCGGTCAGCAGCGTGCGGTTGCGCGGCCTGGAGCCGGACCAGAGCGCGGCGCTCGCCGACCTGCTCGGCCTGGACCGGCTGCCGGGAGCGGATGCGTCGGTGTCGGTGCGAGCGTTGGACGAGGCGCTCGGACCGGCCACCGGGCTGACGGCCAGGGAGGTCGTCGAACTCATCGTCGGCCGATTGGAGAACCGTGCGGAAACCCGCCTCGCGGCAACCAACGCCCGGGCCGCGCTCTGGAAGTGGCTCGATGAGCACCCTGTTGTCCGTGCCGAGCCGGCGCTGGCCGGTTGGGCGGCGGGAATCAGACGAGGTGGCCTGATCGACGGGTCGACAGCCCGGACCAGGAAGGTGATCGCGCACGCCTTGTCCGTGCTGGCGGCATTACCCTCGGACGGTCGCCCATTGTCCACATTGGCTGGTGACGTCTGCGATGACACGCACGCGCTCGACGACGGAACCCGGACGTCGGCCCTGGTCCTCAAGGCGTTGGCGGCGATCCACGACGAGGCGCCGCCGCAGAACGCAGAGGAGCGACGGGCGTGCTGGGAGCGCGCGGGAGTGGAATGCGACGCGCTTTCCACCTCGGTGCTCACCGCCGGTTTCCGGCCCAGTGGGACCGATCCGCTCTCGGTCACGCTGCAAGCGTGGACCGACGCGGGGCACGCGGCGGTCGTGACGCTGGCCCAGCTCCGCGACTTCGGCCCGCCGAGAGGCGTGACAGTGGTGCACGTGGTGGAGAACCCGGCGATAGTCGCGATGGCGACCGCCCGCTTCCGGTCGCAGTGCCCACCACTGGTCACGACGTCGGGCTGGCCGAACAGCGCCGCCATCCACCTCCTGCGCCGACTTGCCGAATCAGGCGCGCAGGTGCGCTATCACGGCGACTTCGACGGCGAAGGAGTGCGCATCGCCGCGCATGTCGTCGCCCGCGCCGGTGCGCAACTGTGGGCCATGTCCAGGGCGGACTACCTCGCGGCAGTCCGCCCTGGCCGCCCGGATCCCGGCAACATCACCGACGCCCCCTGGGATCCGGAGTTGGCAGAAGCGATGCGCGAGCACCGCGCAACGGTGTCGGAAGAGCATGTCGCCGAACAGCTCTTGACCGATCTGGCCACGTTCCGCGGGCGGACCCGCTGACAGCCGTCACCGTGAGTACTTTGTGTTGCTACAGCGGCACAAAGTACTCACGGGCCGGTGCCGGGCTAGGCGCTGGCGCCGCCGTCGAGGACGAGGTCGTGTCCCACCGTGAAGCCGGATTCGGGGGCGGCCAGCCAGAGCACCGCCGCGGCCGCTTCCTCCAGCGTGCCCACCCGGCCGATGGGCTGCGTCGTCTTCGCGCGCTCCGCGCGGTCCGCATCGGTTTCGCCCGGCAGCAGGGACATGGTGGTTTCGATCGGCCCGGGGCTGATGGCGTTGATCCGGATGCCCTCGCCGATGTGGTCCAGCGCCGCCGTGCGGGTCAGCGCGCTCACCGCCGCCTTGGTCGCCGCGTACGCGCCCGTTCCCCGGCGTCGCCGGTGCGCGCCGATGTTGGAGGAGGTGTTGACGATGGCTCCGCCGCCGTGCACGCGCATGTGGGCGATCTCGTTCTTCATCGACAGCCAGACCCCGGTGACGTTGATGGCCATCAGCCTGGCCCAGTCCTGCTCGTCGAAGTCGGCGACCGGACCGGTGGCGAGGACGCCGGCGTTGTTGAACGCCACGTGCAGGCCGCCGTGGCGTTCGACCGCCGTCGCGACGAGGCGCGCGACGTCGTCGGAGTCCGACACGTCGGCGGTGACGGCGCTGCCCTTGCCGCCCGACGCCTCGATGAGTCCGACCGTCTCGGCCAGCGGCTCCGGGTTTCGCCCGGCGACCACGACGGTGGCGCCTTCGCGTGCGAAGGCCAGGGCCGCGGCCCGGCCGATTCCGGAGCCGCCGCCGGTGACGAGGGCGACCTTGTCGGTGAAGCGGGATGTCATGGTGTCCTTATTTTCGGATCGATCGGTCTTGAATCCGGGCGCGCGAAACCGCTCCGCGTCCGGAGGTTCAGCGAAGCGAGGCCAGCGCCTGCTCGGCGGCGTCGCGCAGGCGCCCGGGGTCGGGGTCGGTCCGGCCGAGCACCCGGATTCCCTGCAGCACGACCAGGATGAGCCGCGCCGCCGCGCGGGGATCGCAGCTCTCGGGGATCTCGCCCTGTGCGCGGGCCCGGGTCAGCGCCGAGGTCAGGGAGGTTTCCAGCACGTCCCAGCTCGAATGGACGCCGCGCGCCACCTGCCGGTCGTGCGGCGCCAGTTCGACCGCCGCGTTGACCACCATGCAGCCGCGTCGGTCGGCCAGCGTCTCGGCGATGTAGGAGTCGATCAGCTCGCGCAGCGCGGGCAGCGCCGGGCCCGGCTGCGACAGCCGTTCCACGACCTTGGGGTCCCTGAGCTGGAGGTACCGGTCGAGAGCCTTCAGGTAGAGCTCGTGCTTGCCGCCGTAGGTGGCGTAGATGCTCGCCCGTGCGATCCCCAGGTGTGCGACGAGATCCGCCATGGAGGTGGCCTCGTACCCGTGGTCCCAGAACAGCTCCAGTGCGCGTTGGAGCGCCGCGTCCGGGTCGAATTCCTTGGTCCTCGCCACGGCCGGAACGCTACCCGATTCGAGAACGATCAGTCAAATATGGCCTGCCGCTCCGGGCCCGGAAGGGACGATTGACGGCCTGCCGGGGCAGCCATATTTTGAATACAGGTGTCCTCAGTTTTGAAGGGAGCACCATGTCCGAGCCGACCCCGCTGGGACCCGATTCCCTGATGTGGCGCTACTTCGGCGACTGGCGCGGGCTGCTGCTGGCGCTGTGGGCGGGGTCGATGCAGAACATGCACCCGCAGCTCGGCGCCGGCGTCGAGGAGCACTCGCGGTTCTTCGACGAGCGCTGGCAACGGCTCTACCGGTCGCTGTACCCGATCGGCGGCGTGCTCTACGACGGCCCGCGCGCCCGCGAAACGGCCCGGCAGGTGCGCGGCTACCACGACACGATCAAGGGCGTCGACAAGCACGGCCGGCCCTACCACGCGCTGAACCCCGACACCTACTTCTGGGCGCACTCGACGTTCCTGGTGATGCCGATCCTGATCAACGAGCACTTCGGCAAGCCCCTCACCGAGGCGCAGAAGGAGCAGGTCTACGCCGAAGGCGTCCAGTGGTACTGGCTCTACGGCATGAGCATGCGCCCGGTGCCGCCGGATTGGGCGAGCTTCCGGCGCTATTGGGACCACATGTGCCGAAACGTGTTGGAGGACAACAAGGCCACCCGCGACGTGCTCGACATCGCGCGCATCGGCAAGCCGCCCACCATGAAGTGGCTGCCGGATCCGCTGTGGAGGCTCGCCCGGATCCCGATCAGCCGCGGCTTCGTCTGGCTCACCGTCGGCGTCTACGACCCCGCCATCCGCGAAAAGCTCGGCTACCGCTGGACTTCCCGCGACGCACGGCTGCTGCGGGTGCTCGGCCGCGCGCTGGGCCTCGCCTGGAAGCTGGTCCCGTTCGACCTCCGCTACCACCCGCGCGCCCGCGCCGGATGGCGGCGCGAGCGCGGCGAGGTCCCGGCCGATGCCCCGCTCGTCGAAACGCCGCCCCACAACCTCCCGCCGCCCGACCGGCGCGACGACCCGAAGCACTACTCGCCGGCGATTGGTTGATGCCTCCTCGTGGCGGTATTGCGCGTGGTCGCGGTTTGCTTGGATCGCTGTTGGTGATCCGCCGCCTCACCCCGACAGAAGGAGGCCGCGCGATGATCCGTCGTGCCAGTGCGCTAATCGCCTGCGCCGCAGCAGTGGCGCTGGTGTTCCCACCGACCGCCTCGGCGGCCGAGGCCACCCCGGTCACCACCGGGCTCGACATCCCCTGGGGTCTGGCGTTCCTGTCCGACAACTCGGCGCTGTTCACGCAGCGCGACACCGGCCAGATCATGTCCTTGAAGGACGGACAGGTCGCCGAGGTGCAACGCATCGAGGATTCCCAGCCCACCGACGGCGAGGGCGGCCTGATGGGCATCGCCGCGTCGCCGGACTTCGCCTCGGACCAGACGGTCTTCGTCTTCTACAGCACCAGCGAGGACAACAGGATCGCCAAGCTGCGCCTCGGCGAGGCACCGCAGCCGATCCTGACCGGCATCAAGAAGAACCGGTTCCACAACGGCGGCCGGCTGGCCTTCGGCCCGGACGGGATGCTCTACGCCACCACCGGCGACGCCCAGGACCCGGACAACGCGCAGGACGTGAACTCCCTCAACGGCAAGATCCTGCGCATGACGACCGACGGGAAGCCCGCGCCGGACAACCCGTTCGGCGACTCGGTGGTCTACTCGATGGGCCACCGCAACCCGCAGGGCCTCGCCTGGGATTCGGCCGGGCGGCTGTTCTCGGCGGAGCTGGGCCAGAACACCTGGGACGAGGTCAACCGCATCGAGGCCGGCAAGAACTACGGCTGGCCGGTGTGCGAGGGAACCTGCGGCAACGACGAGTACGTGGACCCGCTGGTCACCTGGAAGACGTCGGAGGCATCGCCCAGCGGCCTGGCCATTCACCAGGGCAACGTCTACGTCGCGGCGCTGCGCGGCCAGCGCCTGTGGCAGATCCCGCTAGCCGACGACGGCACCTTGGGCGAGCCGAAGGCGCTGTTCCAGGGCGAGTACGGCCGCCTGCGCACGGCCGTCGCGGCCCCGGACGGCACCCTCTGGGTGACGACGTCCAACCAGGACAACAACGGCAGTCCCGGCCCCGACGACGACCAGATCCTCAGCGTCACCCCGTGAAAACGAGGCGAGGGGCCTGACCGCAGCAAGGTTCATGAGCAGCTGGTTGGTGTCGGTGGGGGCACGGGCCTAGGCGGGGCGTCGGCCAAGGTGCCCCCACCGCCGCTGGAGATCAAGAGGCAGGAAGCACAGCGGATCAGGTTTCAGCACCGCGATCGGTGCATGAACATCGCCCGGATTCGGCAGCGTCAGCACCGCACGCAGCGTCCACGCGGCGGTAGCGTGGTACTGCCACGACACCAGCGCAAGAGGTCCGCGAACTCTACGGCGCGCAGGTCGCCGGCAACATTTCCGGGTTCCGCGGTGAAGCTTCGGTGATTTCCGAACTGCGGGAAGCACTTCAGTGCTTCAACGACCCGCAACCAGCGGAACCGGCCCTGAACCCGGAGAGCATCCGGAAGAAACTCGATCGAGCCGAGTCCCTTCGCCGGGCTCAGAAGTACGCCGAACTGGCGATGGTTCTCCCACAGGTGCTTCACCATCTCTTCGTGCACGTCGCCGAGACATCACCGACGACGTGGCAGGGTGAGCGGAACCGCGCTCTGCTGCACGACGCGTATCGGCTCGCCGCGACCGTTGGAGGGCGATTTGATCACCCCGACATCGCCGCAACCGCCTCCGAGCGGCATGTGGTGCTCGCGACCGCGACCGGTGACCCGCTCCGGAGTGCGGTGTCCGACTGGCACCGGTCGACGCACTTCCTGCATAACGGCCACTACGCGGCTGGGCTGCGGTTGCTCGATCGCGCCCTGCGACACGTCGAGGATCAACGGCCCGACGCCGCAGCTCATGGCGTCGCGGCACTGCATCTCCGCGCAGCGGTCATGGCGGCGCGCAACGGTGACGGCGAACGCGCCGACGACCACATCCGGGAAGCACGGACAAGAGTCTCCCTGGGCGCGGTGACGGCCCCGTACTACAACACCGATGCCAGCGAGCTCAATGTCGTGATCCACTGGTGCGCGGTTCCGGTGGAGCGCAACGACGGCACCGAGGCCGTGACCCGCGCCAGTCGCGTAGCAGTCGCGGATGCGACGCGCCCGGAACGCGTGGGACATCACCACATCGACCAAGCACGTGCGTGGATGCTGCACGGCGACCGGGAAAAAGCGCTCGGAGAACTCAACATGGCGCGCCGGGTCTCACCCCACCACACTCGCATGCACCCGTCCGTGCGCGAGACTGTTCGTGCGCTCGCGACCGCCGACCGGCGCGCCACGACTTCCCTCGCCGGATTTGCGCGCTGGGCCGGGATCCAGATCTGAGCCAACGCCAGGCGAGAGGTTCGGAAGCAAGGTGAAAGGCACCTTTCACCAAGTGCGTTGGTGAAAGGTGCCTTTCGCGGTTCACCCTTCCGCGAGGTACCAGTCGCGGGGTGGGTTGGAGACGCTGGGCGCCGTGCGCGGGATCTCAGGTTGGGCCGCCCAGCGGATGCCGTTGGCCAGGACTCGCCGGATCTCCGGTTGGTTGTACACCGGGTAGCGCTCGTCGCCCGGGCTGAAGTAGAAGATCCGGCCGCGGCCCCGGTTGAACGTCACGCCGGAGCGGAACACCTCGCCGCCGGTGAAGGAGCTGATGAAGATCAGCTCGTCCGGCGCCGGGATGTCGAAGAACTCGCCGTAGGTCTCCTGCTCGGGGATCACCAGCGGGTTCGGCACGCCCTCGGCGATCGGGTGCGTCGGGTCGACCGTCCACACCACCTCGCGTTCGGCGGCGTTGCGCCAGCTCAGCGAGCAGGTGCTGCCGAGCAGCCGGGTGAAGATCTTGGAGAAGTGCCCGGAGTGCAGCACCAGCAGGCCCATCCCGCCGAGCACGTGCCGCTGCACCCGGTCGACCACCTCGTCGGCGACCTGCCCGTGCGCCTTGTGGCCCCACCACAGCAGCACGTCGGTGTCGGCCAGCACTTCCTCGGGCAGCCCGTGCTCCGGGTCGCTGAGCAGCGCGGTGCGCACCGTCGCGTCCGGCAGCTGCTCGCCGATCCCGGCGGCGAGGGCGCCGTGGATACCGCCGGGGTAGTACTCCGCCATCCCGGCGGGGTCCTGCGTGGACTCGTGGACGCCTTCGTTCCAGACTGTGATGCGAAGCGGGCTCATTCGACTGTGATCTCCTTGTTCTCGGCGGCGGACTGGTAGCAGGCGTCGATCACCCGGGCGCGCCTCAGCGCGGTGGAGCCGTCGTTGGCGGCCCACTCGTCGGGGTTCCGCAGCACGCGGACGAAGTCCGCCACGACCCCGGCGTGCGCGCGGCCCGGCTCGGCGGGCGGGGTGTAGTCCGCGATCTCGCCGTCGACGTCCCGGTACACGCGCAGGTCGCCGACCTTGGCCTTGGTCGCGCCGACGGCCCGCAGCTCGGCGCCGCCGTCGGTGCCCAGGACGCTGAAGTCGATCAGGTCGAGCGGGTCCCGGAACGCCGCCCACGAGGTCTCCAGCACGAGCGTGCCGCCGCCCTCAAGGCGGAGGAACGCCGCCGCGAAGTCCTCGACCTCGAACTTCGAGGCGGCCTCGCTCTTGGCGCTCCACTTCATCTCGCCGATGTCGCGGTGCCCGAGCTCGGCGTAGGTGACGGCGCTGACCGAGGTCACGCGCGGCTCGCCGAGCAGGAAGAGCGAGTAGTCGAGCACGTGCACGCCGATGTCGGCCAGCGGGCCGCCGCCGGACATCTCCTGGTTGGTGAACCAGCTGCCCAGCTTCGGGATGCCGCGCCGCCGCATCCAGGACGCCTTCGCGTAGTACGGGCGGCCCAGGTCGCCGCGGTGGATGATCTCGCCGAGGGTCTGGATGTCGCCGCGTAGCCGGTGGTTGAACACGATGTCCAGCACGCGGCCGGCCGAGCGCGCGGCGTCCACCATCTGCTGGCCCTCGACGCCGTTGCGCGCCAGCGGTTTCTCGCTGAGCACGTGCAGGCCGCGCTTCAGCGCGGCGATGGCGATCGGCGCGTGCAGGAAGGTCGGGACGGCGATGCTGACCGCGTCCAGACCGGGCAGCTCGATGAGCTTCTCCCAGCTCTCGAACAGGTGCTTCGCGCCGTACTGCTCGCCGAGCGAGGCGAGCAGGTCCGCCTCCTGCCCGGCGATCGCCACGATCTCGACGTCCGGGAGCGCCTGGTAGGCGGCGAGCGCCTGCTGGCCGGCCCAGCCGATGCCGATGACTCCGACCCGAAGCGTGGGGTCACTCATTGGATGTGGCTCCTTAGTGAGAGGTGGATTCAGCCCTTGATGGCGCCGGCGGTGAGTCCGGCGACGATGCGCTTCTGGAAGATCAGGACCACGACCAGCAGCGGGATGGTGACCAGCACCGAGGCCGCGCTGATGGTGCCGATCGGCTGCTCGAACTCGTTGGTGCCGGCGAAGAACGCGATGGCGACCGGGACGGTCCGCGCCGCCGGGGTGGAGGTGAGCGTGACGGCGAGCAGGAACTCGTTCCACACCGAGATGAACACCAGGATCGCCGTGGTGGCCAGGCCCGGTACCGCCAGCGGGAGGATGATCTTGCGGAACGCCTGGAACGGCGTGGCCCCGTCGATCAGCGCCGATTCCTCCAGTTCGAACGGGATCTCGCGGAAGAACGAGGTGAGCACGAAGATCGCCATCGGCAGCGCGAAGGTGAGCTTCGGGATGATCAGCCCGGCCAGCGTGTCGTAGAGGCCGATGTCGCTCCAGATCTTGAACATCGGCGCGGCGATCGCGATGACCGGGAACGTGGTGACGGACAGGACCAGGCCCAGGATCAGGCCCTTGCGCGGTAGCTTCAGCCGCGCCAGCGCGTACGCGGCGAACGATGCGAACAGCAGCGCCAGCGCCGTGGTGACGACGCCGACCAGCACCGAATTCCCCAGCGCGGTCAGGAAGTTGCCGTTGTGGAGGACGTCGAGGTAGTTCTGCAGCGACGGATCGGTGGGGTAGAGGCTGCCCGAGGACAGGTCGGAGCCGGTCTTCAGGGACGTGTTGATCAGCCAGTAGAACGGTACCAGCGAGCCCAGCATGACCAGCGCGACGAACACCATCGTCACCGGCCGCAACCGGTTCCGGTCCGCCCGCCCGCGCTGCCGGGGCGCCGGCCGCGGTGGGGCGGGTTTCGGGGTTTCGAGGACCATCGCCATCAGTTCTCCCTGGAGACGTCGCGGATGTTGCCCCCGGCGAAGCGGATGTACACCAGTGACACCACCATCACGGTGCAGAAAGTCAGGATGGACAGCGCCGAGCCCTGCCCGATCAGCCTGCCCTCGCGGAGTTCCTGGTAGGCGAGCATGGACATCGTCTGCGTCCCGTTGGCGCCCTTGGTGAGCACGAACGGCAGGTCGAAGATCCGCAGCGCGTCCAGCAGCCGGAAGATCGCGGCGAGCGCGATCGCCGGACGCAGCAGCGGCAGCGTGACGTGCCAGAACGTCTGCCACCGGCCGGCGCCGTCGAGGTCGGCGGCCTCGTAGACGTCGGCGGGGATGACCTGCAGGCCCGCCAGCACGAGCAGCGCCACGAACGGCGCGGTCTTCCAGACGTCGGCGACGATGATCACCGCCATGGCGTAGCCCGGCTCGGCCAGCCACACCATGTCGCCGCCGGGCAGCCCCAGTCCGCGCAGGATCCCGGTCACCAGGCCGAGGTTCGACTCGAACATGGCCTGCCAGGTGATGGCGCTGACCACGGTGAGCACGGCGTAGGGGATGAGCAGCGTGGAGCGGAGCAGTCCCCGGCCGCGGAACGCCATGTTGAGCAGCAGCGCCATCGCGACCCCGAGCACCACCTCCAGGCCCACCGAGACGATCGCGAACAGGAACGTCTGCCCGAAGGCGTGCCACCAGGCCGGGGAGGCCAGCGCCTCCAGGTAGTTGCCCAGGCCGACGAACTTCGACAGGCCCGCCTGCCGCACGCTGTAGACGTTCAGCGACAGCCAGATCGCGTAGCCGATCGGGACCGCCGCCACCAGGAACATGACGACCAGCGCGGGCGCGACCATCAGCACGGCGGTGCGCCGCTGCTGGTGGTCGACGCGCTGCTTCTTCGGCTTCGTCACCGTGGTCATGACACCTCGTCTGTTTCAAAAGCGGCGGTAGCCGCTTGCGGTGTGGGACTCAGCTTGCACCGCTACCAGCACCGCTATGCAAACCACTGTTGAAATGCTCTCTAGAAGGTTTCCTGGGCGGTCTTGATGTCCGCCGCCATCTTCTGCACGGCGGTCTCCACGTCGACCTGCCCGGCCAGCACCGGGTAGACGTTGCTGTTGATGGCCTTCGAGATCTGCGCGTACACCGGCGACTTCGGTCGCGGCTTGGCGCTGATCACGGACTGCTTCAGCTGCGTGATGAACGGGAGCGCGGCCTGCACCTCGGGGTCGTCGTAGGTGCTCGCCACGACGGGCGCCTGGGCGTGCTTGAGGGCCATCGTCTTCTGGAACTCCGGGCCGGTGGCGTGGTCGATGAACGCCACGGCCCCGCCGACGTTGTCGGAGGCGGCGGCGATGGCCCAGTTCCAGCCGCCCAGCACGGCCGACGGCTTGCTGTTCTCGTCGAACGCGGGCAGCGGCGCGACGGCGGTGGCCGGCCCGGAGGCGGTCTGCTGGATCAGCTTGTACGCGCTGGGCCACTGGCGGAGGTGGCCGGCGGTGCCGGATTCGTAGGCGCGCCGCGAGGCGTCCTCGTCGTAGGTCAGCGAGGCGCGGTCGACGGCGCCGGATTTCACGCCGTCGGCCATCAGGTTCAGCACCGCGCGGGTCTGCGGCGAGTCGATGGTGATGGTGCCGTTCTCGTCGAGCACGGAACCGCCCGCGGAGTACAGCATTTCGAGGAAGTTCACCGTGAGGCCCTCGTACTGCTTGGCCTGGATCTCGACCTTGTTCTGCGGGTCCTGCTTCGCCTGCTCGTACACCTGCTTCCAGCTGGTCGGCGGCGGCACCCGGTCGTTGCGGTAGAACACCAGGCCCGCGTTGGTGTAGAACGGCGTGGCCCAGTAGCGGTCCGCGTAGCGCGAGGTTTCCAATGTGGACGGGATGAAGCCGTCCTTGCGCTGTTCGACCAGCTTGGTCTGGTCCTGCACCCAGCCCTGCGCGGCCCACTCGCTGACCCAGGTGACGTCCATCAGGTAGACGTCGCACTCGGACGAGCCGCCTTCGAGGCGCTGGATGGCCTGCGCCCGCGCGGCGTCGGTGTCCTGGCCGAGCTCGACGTAGCGGGCGGTGACGCCGGCTCCCCCGGCGTTGAAGGAATCCGTCAGCGTCTTGAACACCCCGGTGTCCCGGATGCCGCAGGCGGTCACCTCGCCCGTGGCGCCCTGCGCGGCGGCCGGTTCGACGACCTTCGCGTCGGGCGCCTGCTCGGCGGTCGGGCCGCCGGGCGATCCGCCCGCGCAGCCCGCGAGCGCGAGCGCGGTGGTCACGGCGATTGCTTGGGACGCGGCGCTTCTCAGCCTCATCGATGATCATCTCCGCTTCGCGGTTCGGGACATCGGGATCGCGCGTCGGCGTCCCGGTTCCGGGGCAGAACTGCGGCGTGAGACGGCTCAAATAGTTAGCCGCGCGGATGCGGCGTGTCAAGCATCAGCCGATGGATCCCGTCCGGCGACAGCACGGCCTCGATCGCGGCCACGACCGCGCCCGCGAGCCCGGCGGAGCGTCCCAGCGCGCTGTTGACCAGCGACAGGTTCCGGGTGGCCAGCGGCAGCGCGCGCCGGTAGACGACGCTGCGGATGCCGGCGAGCATGTCGTCGCCGGCGGCGGTGATGAGTCCACCGAGGACGATCCGCTTCGGGTTGTAGAAGTGCACCAGCATCGCCACCACCTCGCCGATCGTCGCGGCCGCGGAGCGGACCTGGCGCACGGCCGTCGCATCGCCGTCGCTCAACAGCCGCGCGAGGTCCTCGGTGCTCTGCGGGCCGCCTTCCTCGGTGCGCAGCGCCCGGATCACCGCCTCGGCCGACGCGACGGCCTCCACGCAGCCGACGTTGCCGCACTGGCAGACCACGTCGTCCGCGCCGGGCACCCGGATGTGCCCGATGTCGCCCGCCGCGCCGTCGGAGCCCCGGTGCAGCTCCCCGCCGGCGGACACGATGCCGCCGCCGATGCCGGTGCCGATCTTCAGGAACAGCAGGGGAGATTCCTCCTGCGGGAGCGCGCGGGCCTCGCCGAGGGCCATCAGGTTCACGTCGTTGTCCACCGACGCCGTGCAGGCGAACCGCTCGGCCATCGCGTCGCCGACCGGGAAGCCGTCCCAGCCGGGCATGATCGGCGGCCGCACCGGCATGCCCAGCCGCGGATCGACCGGCCCCGGCAGGCCCATCACCAGCGCCTTCACCTCGTCCCGCGCGACCCCGCGGTCGCCCAGCAGGTCGTGCAGGTGCTTGGTGAGCACGTCCAGCGAATGCTCCGGGCCGTCGGCGATGTCGAGCGCCACCTGCCGCTCGGCGAGCACGTCCTGACCCAGATCGGCGACCGCCAGCCGGGTGCTGTGCACGCCGACGTCGGCGGCCAGCACGACGCCGGCGCGCGCCGCGATCGCCAGCCGGTGCGCGGGCCGCCCGCGCCCGCCACTGCCCACCGGGCCGCGTTCGACGACCACGCCGGCCGCGATCAGCGCGTCGAGGTGGCTGTTGACCGTGGACCGCGCGAGCCCGGTGGCGCGCACCAGCTCGACCCGCGTTTCCGCAGCTCCCGACGCGATCAGCCGGGCCAGCCCGCTGTGCACCAGGTTGCCGTCGGCCCGCCCGGATGTCCTCGGCACCGCCAACCGGACCGGTTCCCACCCCATCGTCACTGCTCCCGTCGTGCCATGCGTTCGATTAATGACCGAAAAGAAAATAAATCACAGATCTTGCCGACTTAAAACGGGCGATCTAGTTTTGACCGCGACGAAATTCGGGCGTGAGACACCCGTAGTTGTCAACAGTTCCAACCGAAGGAGGCTCCTCGTGAGCCCTGCACCTTCCGGGCGAGGCGTGGCGATCCTGGGCGCCGGGATGATCGGCGACGTGCACCGCCGCGCGGCGATCCTCGCGGGCGCCGAGGTGGTCGGCGTCCTGGCGTCGTCGCCGCAGCGTTCGAAGCAGGTGGCGGCGGGCTGGGGCGTGGCCGCGTACCAGGACCTCGCCGAGGTGCTGGCCGACGCCCGCGTCGACGTGGTCCACGTCTGCACGCCGAACGCCACGCACGCGCCGTTCGCGGAAGCCGCCCTGCGCGCTGGGAAGCACGTGATCTGCGAGAAGCCGCTGGGCATTTCGACGGCGGAGGCCGAGCGGATGACCGCCGCGGCGGCGGGGAGCGGCCTGGTGGCGTCGGTTCCGTTCGTCTACCGCTACCACCCGGTGGTGCGGGAGATCCGCGCCAGGCGGCAGGCCGGCGAGTTCGGCGCCTGGAACCTGCTGCACGGCAGCTACCTGCAGGACTGGATGCTCTCGCCGGACGCGTCGAGCTGGCGGGTCGATCCGGGGCTCGGCGGGCCGTCGCGGGCGTTCGCCGACATCGGGTCGCACTGGTGCGACCTGGTTCAGTGGGTTTCCGGCGAGACGTTCACGGACGTGCTCGCCGAATTGTCCATTGTGGTCCCGGCCCGTCCGGCGGCGGCCGGGCCGACCTTCGCCGGGCCCACCGAGGTCGCGGGTGACCGGGTCGAGGTCCGCACCGAGGATTCGGCCGCGCTGCTGCTGCGCACCGCCGCCGGCGTGCTCGGCTCGGCGACGATCTCGCAGGTCGCCGCGGGCCGGAAGAACCGGCTGTGGTTCGAGCTGGACGGCGCGCTGGGCAGCGCGGTGTTCGACCAGGAGGAACCCGAGCGGATCTGGCTCGGCGGCACCGACGGCAACCGCATCCTGGTCCGCGACCCCGAGCACGGTTCGCCCGAGCAGCGCCGGTTGTCGAAACTGCCCGCCGGGCACGCGCAGGGGTACGCGCAGTGCTTCGAAGCATTCGTCGCGGACACCTACGCCGCGATCGACGGCGGCAGCCCGGAGGGGCTGCCCACGTTCGAGGACGGCCTGCGATCGGCCCGGCTGGTCGACGCCGTCCTCCGCTCCGCCCACAACGGTTCCTGGACGAAGGTGTGATCATGCAGCTCGGAATGCTCACCGCGTGTCTTCCACAGTGGACGCTGGACCGGATCGCCGGCTGGGCCGCGCAGGCCGGGTACGAGGCGCTGGAAGTCGCCGTCTGGCCGGGCACCGGCGGCCGCGACTTCGAGGCCGCGCACCTGCCGGTGGCCGACTTCGGCCCGCGCGAGGCCGACGAGACCCTCGCGCTGTTCGACAAGCACGGCCTGACGCTGTCGGCGTTCGCCTACTACGAGAACAACCTCCACCCGGATCCGGCGCGGCGCGAGGAGATCCGCACGCACCTCAAGCACGCGATCGACGCGGCGCAGGCGCTCGGCGTGCCCTACGTCGGCACGTTCGTGGGCCGCGACTGGACGAAGCCGGTGGCCGACAACCTCGCCGAAGCGGAACGGGTGCTGCCGGAACTCGTCGAGTACGCGGGCGAGCGGGACGTGAAGATCATCGTCGAGAACTGCGTGATGGAGGGCTGGCACCCGGACGGCTATCCCGGGAACCTGGCGTACTCGCCGGAGCTGTGGGAGTGGATGTTCGGCCTCGGCCTGTACCTGAACTGGGATCCGTCGCACCTGACGTGGATCGGCATCGACCCGGTCGAGACCATCGCGCCCTACATCGACCGCATCGTGCACGCCCAGGCGAAGGACGTGGAGCTGGACCCGGCGGCGCGGCAGCGCTACGGCTTCTTCGGCAAGGTCGACAAGGGCGGCAACCCCTGGGACATGGGCTGGTGGCGCTACCGCGTGCCGGGCCTGGGCCAGGTCGACTGGACGCGCGTCGTGGACCGCCTCTACGAGCACGGCTTCACGGGCACGCTGTCGGTGGAGCACGAGGACCCGGTGTGGGGCGGCGACGACGAGCGCATCACCCAGGGCCTGAACATCGCGCACCGGACCCTGCGCCCGCTGATCGTCGGCTGAGCCGGAGGTGGCCTTGCTTTCCGTGCAGCTCTACAGCGTCCGCGAACAACTGGCGGCCGACCGGCACGCGACCCTGGCGCGGCTGGCCGAGATCGGCTTCCGCTACGTCGAGCCGTTCGGCCTCGGCTCCCCGGAGAAGCCGCCGGCCGATCGCCTGGCCGAGGCCCGCGCCCTGCGCGCGGGCCTCGACGCGGCGGGCCTGGCGGTGTCGGCGGTGCACGCCGGGCTGCCCGGCGACGTGGCGGAACTGGTGGAGGAGTGCGCGATCCTGGGCGCCGACACGGCGTTCGTCCCGCATCCGCGCCTGGTCCCGGGCTTCGGCGAGGAGACCTTCGCCGACCCGGCCCGGGTCGACGCCCTCGCCGGGGTCCTGACCGCGGCCGCCGAATCGGTCTCGGCCGATCTGCGCCTGGGCTACCACAACCACTGGTTCGAATGGGCCGAACTCCCGGACGGCACCACGGGATTCGACCGCTTCTGGTCCCGCGCGGGCGACGGCGTCCTCGCGGAACTCGACGTCTACTGGGCGGTCGCGGCGGGTGCCGATCCGGCGTCGGTCCTGGCGTCCCTGGGCTCCCGGGCCGTCGCGGTCCACCTCAAGGACGGCCCGGCCCTGCCCGGAGCGCCCCAGACGCCGATCGGCACGGGTGCGGTCGACATTGCCGAAGCGCTCCGGGATGCATCGGGAATCCGGTGGCACGTGGCCGAAATCGACTCCACCGAACAGGATCCGTTCGAGCTCCTCGCCACCAACGCCAACATCCTCGTGAACGAGGGCCATTCCCGCTGGGCCTAGTGGTTCGTCCCGGAGCATCCGCCGCAGTTGCTAGGCCGAGGTGCCGGCGTCGACTGATTCTTGAACGTTTCGCTGGCTGTCGACCTGTCGGCGCCGCACCGACAGGCACGAGACGGCGCCGACCGCGATCACGGCGATGGGCAGTACCAGCGTCGGCCGCATCGCTTGGACGACCCCGTGCTCGAACACAGATGCCGCCGCCTGCTGGATGTGGTGGGCGAGGCTCGTCGGCATTCCCGGCGGCGGTTGGAACGCCGCGCCGCCCTGCCCGGCGCCGACCTCCAGACCGCCCTTGGCGGCGTTATCGAAACCAGCCACGAACTGGTCGCGGACGCTCGCCGGAAGGCCGGCGGCCTGCTTGGCCGCTTCGTCCTGAAGCGAGGCGGCCAAGCGGTTCTGCAGCACAGCGCCGACCGCGGCGCTGCCGATGACCGTGCCGATCTGCCGGATCGTGTTCAGCACGCCAGAGGCGGCCCCGGCCATCTTGGGCTCCACGTTGTACATCGCGACTGTGACCATCGGACCGAACACGCACCCAATGCCTACTCCGGCCGTGATCAGGGCCGGTTGGAACTCCCACCACGCGCGGCCGACATCGGTGACCCAGGTGAGCCAGGCCATTCCGGCCGCGAACAGGGTCAGGCCGCTCATCAGGATGTACTTGCCGCCGATCCGATCCGCCATCCGGCCCGCGACCGGCGACAGGGCCGCCGACACCACCATCGCCGGCGCCATCACCAGACCGGCCTTGAGCGCGCTGAAGTTCAGCACCGACTGCAGGTAGATCATCACCGGCAGGAACAGGCCGAGCATCCCGACCTGGACTGTCGCGGACACGAAGCTCATGACCGCGAAGTTTCGGTCGTGGAAGAGCGCGAAGGGCAGCAGCGGTTCGCCGTGCTGCCGAATGCGCTGGTGGATCAGGAACACCACCAGCAGCAGCACGGCCCCGCCGAGCAGCGCCCAGATCCCGGCGTTCCAGTCGTACCGCTCACCTTCGGTGAGCGCGAAGGTCAGGCACACCAGCGTTGTTGCGGCGAGCACGACGCCCAGGACGTCCAGCCTGCGGCGGGCGCCGTGCCGGACATCGGGCACGAGCGTGACGGCCATCGCGAGCACGACCGCGCCGATCGGGACGTTGACGAAGAAGATCCAGCGCCAGCCGACCGTACTGACCAAGAGTCCGCCGAGTGTGGGCCCGGCGATCGTGGCCACGCCCGCGACCGCGCCCCAGACGCCGAGCGCCGTGCCCCGGCGCTCGGCCTGGAAAGTGGCGATGATGATCGTCATCGTCTGCGGTATCAGCGCCGCCGCGCCCAGGCCCTGCACGGCCCGGGCGACGATGAGCTGGACCGGATCCTGCGACAGGCCGCACAGCACGGACGCCACCGTGAACAGCGCGACGCCCACGACGAACATGGTGCGTGGCCCATGCACATCCCCCAGCCGACCGAATGTGATCAGCAATGCGGCGAGGGCGAGGATGTAGATGTTGATGACCCACAACACCTCGTCCAGCGACGCGTGCAGGTCATCGATCATGCTGGGGATGGCGACGTTGACGGCCGTCAGATCCAGCAACGTCAGGAAGAATCCCAGGCTGAGCGTCAGCAGTACCGCCCAGGGATTGCCGCGCCATCGACTCATTCGAATCCCACCATTTGCTCCTCGAGTCTTGTTCCTCGCATCCCCAACGCAGGTGTCAGTTCTTGGCGGGGGCCTGCAGGCTCCACAGCCGCCCGTCCGGATCACGGACGGTCATCTCCCGGGTCCCGTAGTGGGTGTCCTCGAACGGGGTGACCACATCGACGGCAGGATCGGGACTGAACCGGTCCGCATCGCGCACCCTCAACGCGACCTGCACCCCGGGCTCCCGGTCCTCGGGGATCTCCGCAACGACGAGATAAGGCCCCTCTCCGTTGCGGAACACGCCGGATCCATCGCCGGTGGAGATCTCCAGTTCGAAACCCAGTGCCTGGAAGAACTTTGCGGCCTTTCCCCAGTTGCGGGTCTCCAGGAACACCGCCTCGATCCCTTCGGTCGCCATGTCATGACTCCTTTTCGGAAGTGTGCTGTCGCTGCTCGTGGGCGTCGTCGAGGTAGGCGCGCAGCGCGTCGGCGACCAGCGCCGACAAGGACATGCCTTCCTCGATCGCGTGATGCTTGACCTGCCTGATCAGCTCCACCGGCAGGTACACGTTGAACTGCTTGACCTCCGCATCGCCCATGAAGTGATGCTAGCATGCTAGCAAGCTATTGAGCTAGCTTCCTGGAAGAGGGTTGCACATGTCTGTTTTTGCGCCCGGCTCTCACGCCCCGGTTGTCGTCCGGGCCGGCGATGCCGAGCATTTGCCCGAAATCGGTCACCATCTACTGGCTGACGCCAGTGCCACCAACGGTGCGCTCAGCGCCCATCGCATCCAGCTCGCCCGCGGTGCCGACGGCGCGGTCCCGCATCGGCACAACCACTCGTCCGAACTGTTCTTCGTCGTCGACGGAAGGCTCGAGGTGCTCGTGGGCTCGGAGATCATCACCGCTGGCTCGGGTGACTTCCTGGTCGTCCCACCGTGCTGTGATCACGCCTTCCGCGCCGACCCGAACAGCACCGCCGACGCCCTGATCGCGATCACCCCTGGCGTCGAACGGTTCGACTACCTTCGGCAGGTCGCCCGGATCCGCCGGGGCGAAGCCGGCCGCGACAGCCTGCTCACCGAGCAAAACCGCTACGACACCCATTTCGTCACCAGCACTGCCTGGTGGTCTTGCACGCCATCAGAGCGGCGTAGTGGTCCCCGCGGGGCTTGGTAGTGCCATCCCGGCAGAGCACCGTGGTCAAACGTTGTTCCCATGCTGCAGCGACACGTGCGGGCTTGGCGCCGGCTGCCAGCGCCAAGCCCGCAACAACTCAAGACGCGTCGTCGGCGATTCGCCGCAGCAGTCCGGCGACGAGTGCGACCCGGTCCGGGATGTCGTCGACGATCACGTGCTCGTGCAGGGCGTGCGCGCCGTCGCCGCTGGCGCCGAGCCCGTCGAGCACCGGAAGGCCAAGTGCGGAAACGAAGTTCGCGTCGCTGCCGCCTCCGACGCTGATCGGTTCGAGCGGCGCGCGCACGGACGCGGCGACCTCGTCGGCGAGGCCGAACAGCCGCCTGCTCTCCGGGGTGAGCCGCATGGGCGGGCGGCTCCACTTCCCGTCGACTTCCACCCGCACCCGCGGGTCGCCGGCGCGGAGTCCGGCGAAGACCGCGTCGATCCGGTCGGCCTCGGCCTGGTCGCTGATCCGGATGTCGACGAGGCAGCTCGCCCTGCCCGCGATGACGTTGCGGGCGGTGCCGCCGCTCATCGTGCCGACGTTGATCGTGGTGCCGCGCTCGTGGTCGGCTTCGCCGGCGAGCCGGTGGATGATCTCGGCGAGCGCGTGGACCGCGCTCGCGCCGTCGGTGGCGTTGTTCCCGGAATGGGCCTCCACGCCGTGCGCGGTGACGGTGAAGATCCCGACACCCTTGCGCTCCGCCTTGACGTCCCAGCCGACCCCCGGTTCCAGCACCAGCGTCGCCGAGCAGTCCGGCGCCGCGCGTTCGATGTGGGGGCGGGACATCGGGCTGCCGAGTTCTTCGTCGCCGTTGAACATGAACCGCACGGTCGGGCACGGCAGGTCGAACGCGCGCAGCGCCAGCAGCGCCCAGACCCCGGTGACGAGGCCGGTTTTCATGTCGTAGACGCCCGGCCCGGTCGCCGTCCCGTCCTCCCGCACGGCGAACGGCCACCCGTCCACGGTTCCCGCGGGCCAGACGGTGTCGTAGTGGCCGATCATGAGCACGGTCGCTTCGGTGGAGCCGGCGTAGGTCACCTCCAGCAGGTCACCGTGCTCGGCGTGTTCGTGCCGAGTTAGCCGGGACGGTGCGCCGAGCCGGTCCCGCAGCCACGTCGTGATCGAATCGGCTGTCTCGTCCAGCAACGCTTTCTCGCTGCTCGGCGACTCGTGGTGCACCAGCATCGACACATCGCCGAGCAGCTCGTCCAGCCGGTCTCGGCACCACGTGGACAACGGCTTCGCGGACAAATCGTGCGCCTTCCTGCGTTGGGGGTGGTTCATCGGACGGGAACGCCGGGGCCGAGCGGGATGCCGAGCGCGTACCAGGCCAGGAACATCAGGACCCAGACGCACAGGTTGACGAGCGCCAGCGGCAGCACGAGCGACATCAGGGTGCCGATCCCGGCGGACGGGCGGTAGCGGCGGATGAATCCGAGCGCGATGACGAAGTACGGGCTCATCGGCGTGAGGCTGTTGGTCGGCGCGTCGGCGACGCGGAACAGGGCCTGGGTGGTCTCCGGGTGGATGTCCAGCAGCATCAGCATCGGCACCAGCACCGGGGCGACCAGCGCCCACATCGCCGAGCCGCTGGTGAGCAGCAGGTTCAGCGCGCTGATCAGCAGCACCGTGCTCACGAAGATCACCACGGGCGGCGCGTCGATCGAGTCGAGCACGCCGGCGCCGGAGATCGCGATGACCTGGCCGATGTTGGTCCACTTGAAGTACGCGAGGAACTGCGAGACCGCGAAGAACAGCACCAGCACCGGGACCAGTTCGCGCAGCCCCTGGCCCATCAGCTCCGGGAAGTCCTTGGCCGAGCTGATGGTCTTCACCGCCAGGCCGTAGACGGTGCCGATGACCATGAAGAACAGCATCATGATCACCGCGACGTTCTCCATCAGCGGGGAGTCCACGATGGAGCCGCCCTCGCCGCGCAGCGGCGAGCCGCTCGGCAGCACGGCGAGCACCACCGCGGCGAGGAAGAGCGCCGCGGCGATCAGCGCCCGCCGCACCCCGGTGCGCTCGGCGGCGGACAGGGACATGTCGGGCAGCTCGTCGACACCGGTCAGCTCCGGCTCGACGGCGTTCATCGCGGCGACCCGGCGGGCGACGACGAGCTCGGTCACCACGGTGATCGAGACCGCCAGCAGCAGCGAGGACGCCGCCGAGAAGTAGTAGTTGGACACCGGGGTGACCAGGTAGTCCGGGTCGATGGTGTGCGCGGCCGACGTGGTGAGGCCGGCGAAGACCGCGTCCGACGCCTCGATCACCGGGCTGATGCTGCTGGCGCCGCCGACGGCGACGTAGGCCACGACCGCGCCGATGATCGGGCTGCGGCCCACGGCCCGGAACACGATCATGCCGAGCGGGATCATCACCACGAACGCGGCATCCGAGGCCAGGTGGGCGAACATCGAGGTCAGCGCGACGGAGAAGGTGACCAGCCCGGCGGGCACCTTGGCCAGCGCGGCCCGCATCATCGCCGCCAGCAGCCCGGTCTTGTCCGCGATGGCCACGCCGAGCATGACCACCACGATCATCCCGAGCGGCGGGAAGTTCACGAAGTTCTTGATCAGGTCGCCGAGCATCATCTGGACCCCGGCGCCGGAGATGAGGCTCTTGACCCCGACCTCCTTGCCGTCCACCGGGGAGATCGCGGAGACGCCGAGCGCGGCCAGCAGCCAGCTCGCCAGCACCACCACCGCGCTGAGGATCACGAAGAGCCAGAAGGGATGCGGCAGCTTGTTCCCGACCCGGTCCACCACGTCGAGCACGCGCATCACCAACGACGTCACCGAACGTCGTCGAGTCGTCACCTCGCTCACAGGATCCCTCCGCCTTCGTAATACGGTGATTTGATCCCGCATCTAATATTCATGTGCAGGCTTGTGTCAACGTAGGCGAAGTCAACGGGCAAAACGTTCAACGCGAGGTGAGGTTTTGCAAACTCTGGATGACGCGGACCTCGATCTGGTCGCCGCGCTGCAACTCACGCCCCGGGCACCGCTGAACGCCGTCGCGGAGGTCCTGGGCACCTCGGCCAGCACGGTGGGCCGGCGGATCCAGCGGCTGCAGGACGGCCGGCTGCTGCGCTTCATCTCCACCGTGCACTGGTCGCTGATCCTCACCGCCAACCCCTACGTGGTGTGGATCAAGTGCGAGCCCGGCATGACCTCCGGCGTCGCGGCGGCGATCCAGCAGGTGCCGGAGGCCCAGTCCATCCTGATCACCAGCGGCGACGCGGACATCCACTGCACCATCTACCCGCTGGCGGGAACCGACCTGCGCCGCCTGCTGACCCGAACGCTGCCCGCCATACCGGGCATCGCGTCGATCGAGTCGCACCTCGTGCTGCGCACGGCGAGGCAGGCCGTGGCGTGGCACCTCGACCGGCTCACCGACGAGCAGGCCGCGACACTGCGCGGGCACGCCGACGCCGACCCCAGCTCGCCGCCGGAGCGCGTCGGGCCGCTCAACGAAGCCGAGTTCAACGCGCTGCGGCTGCTCTTCGACGACGGCCGGATCTCCGCGGCGCAGGCCGCGCGCGAGCTCGACGTCAGCCGGTCGACCGCGTACCGGCTGATCCAATCGGTGCTGGAGGCAGGTGCCGCCCGTCCCCGGGTGGAGATCGAACCGGCGGTCCTCGGCTTCCCGCTCACGGCGCTGATCATCCTCGACGTCCAACCGCAGCACATCCCGGCGGTGCTGGCCGAACTGGGCGCGCATCCGTCCGGACGGTTCACCGTGATGACGGCCGGGCCGTCATCGATCACCCACCACGCCGTGTTCCGCGACGAAGACCACCTGTCCCGGTTCGTCACCGAAGACATCGGCGCGCTCCCCGGAATCAACGGCCTCAACATGTCGACCGCGCTCGCGGTCCTGCGCCGCCAGTGGATCGACCGCGACAACGACGTGCTCCTCGGCGATCGAGTGCACGCAGTGCTGCCGCCGCGCCCCTGATCCGGTTGCAGCACTGGGGAAACCGGTCGTGAGTGCGTGCCCGAATTTCACCAGAGCAAGCACTCGCGACTGGTAAATTCGGTCGCCGGAACGAACGGGGGCAAGCGTGGGATCTCCGCACGAGGGCACACGCAACAACGCGTCGGCCGCTGAGAACGTTGTCCAGGCCCAGAACGTGCATGGAGATGTGCACATTCACGGCTCGGCTGGTTCGTCGGGTTCACGTGTGGTGCCGCGTCAGTTGCCCGCGACGGTGCGGTATTTCATCAACCGCGCCGTTGAACAAGACGCGTTGACGACGCTGCTCAAGGGCGCTGGCAGTGACCACACCGTCCTGGTGTCGACCATTGATGGGCTCGCTGGGGTGGGTAAGTCGACATTGGTGGTGCAGTGGGCTCACCAGGTGCGGGAGCAGTTCGCCGACGGGGAGCTTTACGTCAACCTGCGGGGCTTCGACCCGGCCGCCGAGCCGATGGCTCCAGCTGAGGCCTTGGCGGGGTTTCTTACCGCTCTGGGAATGGCTCCGGAGGCGGTGCCCGTCGCAGAAGACGCCCGCGCGGCGCAGTTTCGCACGTTGTTGCATGGGCGGCGGATGCTGCTCGTGCTGGACAACGCCCGCGATGCCGAGCAGGTGCTGCCGCTGCTGCCAGGCTCGTCCGGGTGCCTTGTAGTCGTCACCAGCCGCCAGCGACTGGACGGGCTCGTCGCCCATCACGGGGCGCAGCGGCTCTCGCTGACCACGTTCACCCGCGACGAAGGTCGCCAGTTGTTGGCGCGTCATCTCGGCGCAGAGCGCTTGGCCAATGAGCCGGAGGCGGTCGCGGCACTGCTGGAGCATTGTGCGGGGTTGCCGCTGGCGCTGACGCTGGTCGCTGTACAGGCCGCCGCCGAGCCCGACGTGCCACTGGACGAGCTCGCCGCCGACCTGCGCGACGAGCGCGACCGGCTCGATGCTCTCGATGTGGGCGGAAGAACCGGTATCCGGGCGGTGTTCTCGTGGTCCTACCGCTCGCTTTCCCCGCAAGCCGCTCGGATGTTCCGTTTGCTCGGACTACCCAACTCGCCGGACATCAGTTCCGGGGCGGCTGCCGCTCTGGCCGGGGTGGACCAGCCCCGAGTTCGGCGGATGCTGGCCGAGCTCTCCCGGGCACACCTGCTCACCCGGCGCGCGGGAGACCGCTACGTTTTCCATGACTTGCTGCGTGCTTATGCGCGCGAGCGCGCACACACCGACGACAGCGAGCAGGAACGCACGACGGCGTTACAACGCCTGCTCGACCACTACCTCTACACCACCCACGCCGCCAGCCAACGACTGGAACCGATCCGCTGGCTGCCTGACCTGGAGCACACCGACGAGTATCTGCGCCGCAACTTCACCACCTACGAAGAAGCCCTAGCTTGGTGGGATGCCGAGCACACCAGCGTGCTGGCCACCATCCGGCACGCGGTGGCACTCGGAATGGCGCGTGGCCCCTGGTTAGCGCACGTAGCCACCTACCCGTTCAAACTGCGTGGGCTGATCGACGAGTTGAAGATCAGCTGCACTGTTGGGCTCAAGGGCGCCAAGGTAAGCGGAGACCGCCCGGCACAGGCGCGCCTACTCGCCGACCTCGCTACGGCAAACTATTTCCATCGGGAATTCGATGCAGCTATTCACAACCAACAAGCTGCCGCGAAATTGTTCGCCGAGTTGGACGAGCGCCCCTGGGAAGCCACTACCTATACAGCACTTGGGGCGAATTTCAACGAGTTGGGGCGTTACGCGGACGCGGCGGCTTCCGCGCGCCATGCGCTACGTATGGAGGACAACTCCGATGGGAAGATCAAGAAATCAGGTACAGCTGATTACGTGCTGGGGCGCGCGTTGGTCCACCTCGGCGACTTCACCGCAGCGTTCGCCCATCTGCACCGCTCCCTCGAGATCATTACCGATGAGTTCTCGCGGGGCTACGCGTTGACTTACCTCGGATCCGCCTACCTCCGCGCAGGAGACATAGACAACGCTGTACGTACTTCCCGTCGGGCCGTGGAGCACTGTCGCGGTGTGGGACACCGGCTGGGTGAGGGGACCAGCCTCGATGACCTCGGCGCGGCCCTATATGCCAGCGGTGATGTGGAGGAAGCTCGGAAAGCCTGGCAGTTGGCACTTGCCGTTTTTGAAGAGATTGGGCATCCTGACGCCGAAGCCGTTCGCGCCCACCTCAACACACTGGACGACGGCACCACATCGGGACCAGGCGCAACCGGCTAGCGTGCTATGAAACCTCTTCTGGCCCGACCTGGCGAAGTACGGTTGCAGCGCTGGGAAAATCGCTCGTGAGCGCGTGCCTGATTCTCGCCAGAGCAAGCACTCGTGACTGGTAAGTTCGGTCGTCGGAATGATCGGGGCCGGTGAATAGCGGGGCACGTGGCGAATAACAAGCGGAAGAAACAGAAGCGCGGCTCTGCGGGCCGGACGACCACTGCTCCGGCCCGGTCGGTTCCGGAACATGACGAGGTTGCTGAAGAGCGTTCGTCCAGCCCGAAACCACCGTGGCTTGTCCTCGTCCTGGCGTTGGGTTGTTTCGCCGTCATCAAGCCCGAGATCTGGCTGACGTGGTCGCGGGACCAGGCACCGGTGTGGGCCCAAACCGGCGCGCTCGCGGTCGGTCTCGTCGCGATCTGGCTGATCCTGCGCGGCCTGTGCGCCACGCAGTGGCTCGGCGCATCCCGCGTTCAACCAACGGCGGAGGTGTGTTCCACCCGCCAGCTGGTCGAACTGATGCTGTCGCGAACCGCGATCTGCACCCTCGCCGGGACCTTTCTCGCACTGATGGTCGCCGGCCGAGCGGAAGCGGCGGGAGTCAAGGTGACGAGCCTGATCAGCGACCTGGCCACGGTCGGCGCACTGGTCGGCCTCGCATCCTGCGCACCGCGCAGCGTGATCCAGAGCATCCGCACCTTCAAGCTCCTCAAGGAGAACGACCGCCGGAACTGGGTCCGCGCCCACCTGACGCTGGCGATCGTCGACCTGATGGTCCTCTTCGAGCTCTGGAACCTGATCCGCTCGGTGCTGTTCAACAGGTGAGGGACACCCGTGACCCGCTTAGTTGGTCACGGGTGCCCCTCACCCAAATACGATCGGGTTCAGCCGGGGAAGCGGTCGTCCTTCACTGCGGCGATGAACACCGACCACTGCGCGCGAGTTGCGGTGAAGTACCCGGCGGCGCGGTCCTTGCTGTCCCGTACCGCGGCACCGAACGCCACGCGGCCGACCTCGACGCATGCAGACTGCTGTCCTGACCGGCTGGACTTCCGCCAGCCTTCCGGCAGGTACTCAACCCGCCCGACTTCGACGCACTGGCCACCGCTCTTGGAACGCGACGACTTCCGCCAATCCCTCGGGTGTCCGGTCATGCGATGTCCTCCAACTCGTCGACACGGGCCGTTACGAGTTCCACCGATTCGGTGGGACTCATCGCGGTCTCCCGGAGGATAGCCACCGCACCTACATAGTCATTCACATCTCGGGAGTCGTACAGGAAGGCGCTGGATCGAAAGTGCTCCAGGTTGATGATCGGAGCAGCCTTCTCGAACTCGAAGAGGATGAACGCACCCTCCAGGGCCAAGTGCCAGTGCTGCGCGTTCGTCGGGATGATCCGGATCACGACGTTGTCCAGCTCGGTGAGCTTCACGAGTTGGTGCAACTGATCGGCCATGACTTCGTTGCCGCCGATCCGCATGTGCAGCACGTGTTCTGCGATGAACGCTTCGAACCTGACCGGTCGCCGACGAGTCAGCACATCGCGCCTGCCGACGCGCATCGTCACATGTGCTTCGCGCTCAGCCGGTGGGAGCCCGCTCATGATCGCTCGCGCGTAGTCCGCTGTCTGCAGCAGTCCGGGCATGATCATGGGAGCGACTTCGATGACGTGGGTCGCAGTCCGCTCGAACTCGATCAGGGTGGTCAGTTCTTTGCGGAGTCCGGCGGCGCCGGTGGCGAGCCAGTTGGGTTCGGCGGCGTCCTTGGCCATGTCGACGAGTCGTTGCCGTAACGCGCCACCAAGTCCGAGTGCGGTAACGATGCTGGCTACGTCTTCCGGGCTAGGGACGCGGTCGCCGGTTTCGTAGCGTGACAGTGATGCGTTGGAGATTGTTACCAGCTTCGCCAGCGATCGCTGGCTGACTCCTCTCTGTTCTCGTATTTCTCGCAGTTCGGCACCGAGCGCACGAGCCTTCGGGGTCTTCCCGGCGTTTCCGGCCATGCAGCAAACCGTACCGAGCGTGTCCCCCGAAATCGATCACGCAAGCAGGTAATTGTTTCTTCGTTACCGCAGCTGGGACCGTTATCGGTAACAGATCGACGGCTCAGGAGGCAGGCGTGGCGTGGTGGGCGGAGTTCGATGCGGCTTCTCTGTTGGCTCGGCGGGATGACGTCGTGTACTGGATCGTGCCGTCCGGTGCGAAGGTTCGGCACGGCATCACCGACAAGCCCGGTCGCTGGCCCGCCGGTGCGGAAGTCGTTGCGCTGTGCGGAGAAGGCGTGAAGATCCCGTTCGCCACTCCGTATCCCGCGACACCGAGAACCGCCAGCGTCACGATCCAGTGCGACGGCTGCGTCGCGGAATACCGGCTGCGCGGCTCGCCCTCCACCGTCTGGGACTTCTGATCAACCCCCAGTCCGGCCTCGCCGCAGTGTTTTCCCCGGCGCGGCGAGGCCCGTCCGGCGGGGGCGGGCTCCCTCCCCCCGTCCTCGCCCCCGCCGGACACTCCAGAAGGGACTCTCGGCATGGCCGCTCTCCTCGGATCCGCCATCACCGCTTTCCTGTTCGCAACGGGAATCCTCTGCTGGCGCAGAGGGAAATCCGGCCAGCACGGTGGATCAGGTGACGGCGCGACAGGCGTTTGGCAGCTGTGTGCGCAGGTTGCTGCGGAGCGGCAGCGGGAGATGGAAGCCGAAGCCTACGGGCGTCACGCGCTGCGACGGTCGGCTTTCGTGCTTACTCGATCGGGGGATGGGTCGGCGCGCGCAGGGTATTTCGGGCCGACCGGCGTTGATGATGATCCGCATGGTTGAGAACGGAGTTGGCAAGGACGGGAGAGCCGGTGGTGCCCGGCACGGGTCGGAGGAAGAGCGGCTGGAGCGGACCCGGACCGGCGGGATCTGGGTTTCCGCCGTCATCGCGGTGGTCGTGCTCGTGTTCGTGCTCGTCTTCATCGTGCAGAACTTCGAGAGCGTGACCGTGCGTTTCCTGTGGACCGCGGGCAGTTTGCCGCTGGGCGTGGCGATGATCTTCGCCGTGCTCGCCGGGGCGTTGCTGATCGCACTCGTCGGCACGGCGCGGATCCTGCAGCTCCGGCGCTCCGCCAAGCACCGGTTGCGCAAGCCGGAATGACGGGTGCCGTGGCCGGCGGCGCGGGGGGTCGCCGCCGACCACGGCCGTCTTCTCACTGCGCGGTGAAGCCGCCGTCGATCGACAGGTTGGCGCCGGTGATGAAGCTGGCCTCGTCGCTGAGCAGGAACGCCGCGAACGCGGCGATCTCCTCGGGCTTGGAGACCCGGCCCACCGGGTGGAGACCGGCGATCTGCGCCTCTCCTTCCGGAGTCGCGCCCATGCTGTTGCGGAACGCCGGGGTGTCCACCGCGCCGGAGGCGATCGCGTTGACGCGAATGCCCTGCGCCGCGTTCTCCAGTGCCACCGCCTTGGTCAGACCGACGACGCCGTGCTTCGCCGCGACGTAAGGCGAAACGCTGCCCATGCCGACCACGCCGAGGTTCGAGGCGTTGTTGAGGATCGCGCCGCCGCCCGAGGAGAGGATCGCCGGAACCTGATGCTTCATCCCGTAGAACACGCCGCTCAGGTTGAGGTCGATCTCCGCGCGCCAGCTGTTGTCGTCGATGTCCTGCACCGCGCCGAACGCGCTGACGGCGCCCGCGTTGTTGAACGCGCCGTCCAGCCGGCCGAACTCGTCCATCGCCGCGCGCACCAGCGCCGCGACCTCGCTCTCCACCGTCACGTCGGTGGGCACGAACAGCGCCCGGCCCCCGGCGGCGCGGATGTCGGCCGCCAGCTGGTCGCCGGCCTCCTTGCCCCGCGCGCCCAGGACCACCGCCGCGCCTTCGGCGGCCAGCCGCCGGCTCGTCGCCTCGCCGATCCCGGAGGTCGCCCCGGTCACCACGACCACTTTGGACTCGAAACGTGCCGTGTTCATTTCTTCCTCGATCGCTTCGCCGTTTTCTCGGACGAGCCCAATACTTCCGGGCGAACGCGGATCAAGTCTGGCGGTAATCGGCCGTCGCGTCCGGACGTTCCAGGGTGGTCGCGAGCCAGAGTTCCAGGCGGTCCTGGGGTTCGTCGAGAGACCGGTTCGTGACGCGTTCGGCGGTGCGCAGGCGGGTTCGCAGCGTGTTGCGGTGGATGTCGAGTTTTCGCGCCGCTGCCTCAAGGTTCTGGCCTTCGTCCAGGAACGTTCGCACGCACTTCACGAGACTCGGGGTGCCCGCGCGGCGGCGTTCGTCCTGGCGGCGCAGTGGTTCCAGCACGGAGTCGACGAAGCGGTCGACCGCCGGGCCGTCGAAGACACCTTGGAACAGGGCGCTCGCGGCGAGCTCGTCGGCGTGCCGGTAGACGTCTCCGGAGCGGGAAAGCGCGCTCGTGGCACGGTAGATCGTCGCGGGCAGCTCGGCCCGATCGCGGGCGGTCGCCGCTCCCGCGTGAACCTGCCCGGCTCGTGTGCTCAGCCGCTCGGCGAGTGCGCGGCCCGTCCTGGGGTTCGCGTCGGGGAGGACGACGACCAGCGCCTCCGGTAGCGGGCAGACCACCAGCCGTTCCTCCAGCGCCGTGTCGTCGATGACCTCGGCGAGGGTGTCCAGCACGATCCGCGCCAGCTTCGGCGGCTCGGCGCCGCCGGCGCGCAGCGCCACCACCTCGTAAGGCGGGGGAGGCAGCGGGCACGCGTCCTCCAGCCGGTCCCACAGCGTCGCCGAGTTCTCCTCCAGCGCGGCGGCGAAGAACGCTGCGCGCTGCTGGTGGGTCTTCGCGTGCGCCGAGCGCACGCCTTCGACGCCGACGCCGACGAGGTTGGCCGCGTGGTTGGCGAGGATCCGCACGTGCGCGGCGACCGGCGGCGCGGACGCCACCGCGAGCCAGCCGCTCGGGCTGCCCGAGATGCCGGTGCTCGCCACGTGGATCTCCCAGTCGCCGAAGGTCGTTCCGAGCGCTCCGCGCGTGCCGCGCCGCACGGCCGCGCGCACCGCCTCGTGCCAGTCGCGTCGCTCCGGCGGCTCCGTCGCCCGCACGTGACCGGCGGAGTCGAGCAGCAGCACCTCGCCACCGGTGCCGGCGGCGAGCTCGCGCACGATCCCGGCGGGCCCGGAGCGCAGTGCGGCCCGCGCCATCGCGTCCTGCGCCTTGAGCGCCTGCCGCTCCTGGCGGGAGCGATGGTCGGCGTACCACTGGGCGACGGCTTCGGTGATCGCGATGAACGGCGTGCTCTCGATGGCCGCGACCACCGGGAAGTCGCATTCGTCGGCGGCCTCCAGAACTGCGGGTGGGAGCTCTGTGCGGATCTCGCCGGGCGGGAAGCCGAGGCCCGCGCACCCCGCGTCGGCCAGCCGCCGCACGTAGTCGCGCTGGCCCCGCGGGTCGTCCGGCAGGCCGAGGCCGACCGTCAGCACGAGCTCGCCGCCGCGCAGCCACGGCACCGGATCGGTCAGCTCGATGACGTGCGCCCAGCGCACCTCCCGGTGCAGCCCGCCCGCCCCGGCCAGCAGGCGCAGGTCCAGTCCCGGCAGGCCCAGGACATCCGCCATCCGCAGCGCCATAGATCAACCCTTGTGCGAATCGCCCAACTCAGACCGCGAAAGTGTACGGTTCGCCCAGGGTGTTTTTCCGCCTGCGGTCCTACAGTCGCTGCACTCGCTCCCAGCGCCGACGGAGGACTTCATGAGCGATTCGACCGCGTCACCGCGAATGGCCGTCAGGGCCGCGTTCGCATCGTTCGTGGGCACGACCATCGAGTGGTACGACTTCTACGTCTACGCCACCGCCGCCTCGCTGGTGCTCGGCAAGCTGTTCTTCCCGACCACCGCCGACCCGTTCGTGGGCATGATGGCCTCGTTCGCGGTGCTGGCCGTCGGGTTCTTCGCCCGGCCGCTCGGCGGCATCGTGTTCGGGCACTTCGGCGACCGGGTCGGCCGCAAGTCCGCGCTGGTCACGACCCTGTTGATCATGGGTTCGGTGACGTTCCTGGTGGGCCTGATGCCGACCTACGACACCATCGGGCCGTTCGCGCCGATCGCGCTCGTGGTGCTGCGGTTCATCCAGGGCCTCGCGGTCGGCGGCGAGTGGGGTGGCGCGGCGCTGATCGCCGTCGAGCACGCGCCGGAGCACCGCAAGACCTTCTTCGGATCCTTCCCGCAGATCGGCAACTCCGCCGGGGCGCTGCTGGCCACCGGCGCGTTCAGCATCGTGTCGGCCTTCGGCGAGGAGGCGCTGCTGAGCTGGGCGTGGCGGATCCCGTTCCTGGCGTCGGCGGTGCTGGTGCTGGTGGGGCTGGTGATCCGGCTGCGGGTGGAGGAGTCCCCGGTGTTCGCCGAGGCCCTGCGGGAGCAGGACACCTCGAACGAGACCCCGGTCAAGGAGGTGCTGCGGACCTCGTGGCGGTCGGTGCTGATGGGCATCGGCGCGCTGCCGGTCGCCGTCGGCGGCTACTACATCGTCACGACGTTCCTGCTCGCCTACGCCACCACGCCGGAGATCGGCGTGTCCGAGACGGTGATGCTCAACGCGCTGAGCGCGGCCGCGTTCCTGGAGATCGTCGCGACGCTGATCACCTCCTGGTTCGGCGACCGCGTCGGCGCCCGGCGGATCGTGATCGGCGGGCTGATCGCGGTGGCCGTGCTGGCCGCGCCGCAGTTCCTGGTGGTGCCCAGCGGGAACGTCGCGCTGATCGTCGCACTGCTGCTGGTGATGCGCGTCGGCATGTCCGGCACCTACGGCCCGCTGCCGAAGATCATGGCGGAGATGTTCGAACCGCGCGTCCGCTACACCGGCATCTCGCTGTCCTACCAGATCGCCGGGGCGGTCTTCGGCGGCTTGGCGCCGATCGCCTGCACCGCGCTGCTGGCGGCGTTCGGCACCCCGATGCCGGTGGTGGTGCTGCTGGTGGTGATGTGCCTGGTCGCGATCGCCTGCACGGCCAAGGCCCGGCAGGTCGACGACGAACCGGCCGCCATCGCCCAACGCGCCTGAAGTTCCCGAACGATTCGAAAGGTCAACCGTGTCCACTTTGGTCATCACGCACGCCGACGTCCGCACCGTGGACGAGCGCCGGCCGCGCGCGGAGGCCGTTGCCATCCGCGACGGCAAGATCCTGCTCTGCGGCGCGGAATCCGAGGTCCGCGCCGCGGCGGGCCCCGGCGCGGTGGAGCTCGACGCCGGCGGCCGGACCGTGGTGCCCGGGTTCATCGACCCGCACAACCACCTGCTGTCCACCGCGGAGTCGCTGGCGGCGGTGAACGTGCGCAGTCCCGGGGTGTCCAGCGCGGCCGACCTGGTGGCGGCGATCGCGAAGGCGGCCGCGAGCGCCCCGGCGGGCCAGTGGATCCGGGCGTTCGGCATGGACGACGCGAAGTACCCGGAGGGCCGGGTCACCCGGGCCCAGCTGGACGAGGCGACCACCGAGCACCCGGTGATCATCTACCACGTCTCCGGCCACCAGGCGGTCGTCAACAGCGCCGCGCTGAAGTGGCGCGGCATCGCCACCGACGTGGCCGACCCGGCGGGCGGCGCGTTCGTCCGCGACGAGGGCGGCCGGCTGACCGGCATGGTGCTGGACAGCGCTATGGAGCTGCTGCTGCCGCTGGCCGCCGACATCGGCTGCCACGGTCCCAACTTCCACACCGACCTGCCGCACGAGCAGCTGCTCGGCTGGCTCGCCGATGCCCGCGACAACTACCTGTCCGCCGGCGTCACCACGGTGTGCGACCCGCAGGTGTCCCGGCGCGAGATGCTGGTCTACCGGGCGGCGAAGGCCGCGGGCGTGCTGCCGCTGCGCACCGTCTGCATGCCGCTGTCGCACCAGCTCGACGGCCTCACCGCGCTCGGCCTCGCGGGCCCGTTCGGCGACGACTGGCTGCGGCTCGGGGCGATGAAGTTCTACTCCGACGGCAGCCTGCTCGGCGGCACCGCGCTCTTCCGCGAGCCGTACGGGGAGCGCGGCGAGTTCACCGGCAGCTCGTACTGGCGGCCCGATCAGCTCACCGACCTGCTGCGCCGGGCGTCGGAGGCGGGCTGGCAGGTCGCGGTGCACACGCAGGGCGACCTCGCGATGCAGAACACCATCGACGGGCTCGTCGAGGCCGTGCGGGTGGCCGGCGACGACCCGCGGCCGCGCATCGAGCACTGCGGCTACCCGACCCGGGAGCAGGTGCGGATGCTCGCCGATCTCGGCGCGGTGGCGGTGAACCAGCCGAACTTCCTCTACGACAGCGGCACCGACTTCGTGCGCCGCCTCGGTCCCGAGCGCGCGCACCGGCTGCAGCCGATCCGGGAGGAGCTGGACGCCGGCGTGGTGCCGGTGCTCTCCAGCGACTCGTTCGTCTCCAGCCTGCGCCCGATGGAGACCATCGCCAACGCGGTCTGCCGGCGCACCCGGGAGGGCGGCGAGATCGGTGCCGCGCAGGCGATGAGCCTGGACGAGGCGCTGCGCGCGCACACCCTGGACGCCGCCTACGCCCTGCGGCTGGAAGACCGCCTCGGTTCGCTCGCGCCGGGCAAGCTCGCCGACCTCGTCGTGCTCGACCACGACCTGCGCACCACGGCGGACGAGGACCTGCGGAAGGTCGACGCGCACTGCACGATCCTCGACGGAGAGGTGGCGTACCGGGCATGAGCGACACCGCGAAATCCGCCGCGTGGGATTGGGTGGACCGCAACCGGTCCCGGCTCTCCGAGTGGCACGGCCGGATCTGGGAGCTGGCCGAGCCCGCGTGGCGGGAGTACCGCTCGGCGGCCTGGTACGTGGACCTGCTGCGGAGCGAGGGCTTCGAGGTCGAGGAAGGCAGCGGCGGAATGCCCACGGCGTTCTCCGCGACCTGGCGCAACGGCCCGGGCCCGACGCTGCTGACCTACGCCGAGTACGACGCGGTGCCGGGCAACTGCCAGGCAGGCACGCCGCGCCCCGAACCGCGCTCCGGCGTCAGCCCGCACGCGCCCGGGCACACCGACCCGCACTCGGCGTTGGGCATCAGCACCCTGGGCGCCGTCCTGGCGGCGAAGGAAGCGATGCAGCGCAACGGGATCGGCGGCACGATCCGCTACACCGGGGAGCCGGCCGAGAAGGTGCAGGGCTCCAAGGTCGTGCACGGGCTGCGCGGCTACTACGACGACGTGGACGCGATCATCAGCTTCCACCCGTTCTACATGCTGCCGCTGTGCAACACGGTCCGGTGGGACACGCACTGCGGCGCGTACTACAGCCGAATCTACAGCTTCCGCTGCGACGAACCGGAGACCTGGGGCGTCGCGGACCCGGGCAGCCCGATCCCGGCGTCCCACTCGGCGGCCCGCGCGCCCGGCGCGAACGCCGCGCTGATGACGATGTACTCGCTGACGAAGTTCACGCAGGACTCGATGGCCCCGGCGTTCGGCGGCTGGTCGCTGTCCGAGGCGATCCTGAGCGCGGGCAACGCCACCGCGGACAACCTCCCGGCGGGGATCGCGCAGATCCAGTACTCCTGGCGCTGCCCGGACATCGCCACGGCCGAGCAGGTGCTGCGGGTGCTCGACGCGAACGCGGAGGCGGCAGCCCGCACGGCGCACTGCCGCCTCGAAACCCGCTGGGTGTCGCGGAACCGGCCGGGCCTGGCCAACCACGCGATGGCGGAGTTGACCTACCGGAACCTGGCGCAGGTCGGGCCGCCGAAGTACGGCCCGGAGGCGGTCGAGGTGGCGCGGGAGGTGCAGCGCTCGCTCGGCGTCGAGCCGACCGAGAACCCGCTGCTCGCCGAGTGCTCCCGGCTGATCGAACCGGCCGAGGCGGAACGCCTGCTGCGCGAGAACATCCCGCCGTCACAACGGAACTGGACGTCCGACGACTACGTCGAGATGACCCACTACGCCCCGACGGCCCGCCTCTACATCGCCCGCCCAGCGCTGGCCCCGACCGACGGCCGCCCCACGCCGAGCTGGGCGATGAACGCTCTCGGCGGCATCCCGGCGACGATCGACCCGACGATCATCTGCGCGGCCAAAACGATCGCCGGAACCCTCCTGGACCTGGCCCGCAGCCCGGAGATCCTGGCGGCGGCCAAGGCTGAGTTCGAGGAGCGCCGCGCGGAGGCCCCGGATCCGTTGCTGCCCAAGGACTTCGAGGCCCCGCACGACTACCCGTGGCCGGAGTACGTGACCACCGCCCGAGGCTCGGGCTGGCAGGGCGCCTGAATCCAGGACGGCGTGGTGCCCGGGTCGCGAGTCGATCCGGTCACCACGCCGTCGGGTCGGTCACTTCACGTCGCTGACGAAGATCCTGTGGTCCGTCGGGTGCGAGGTGTGCATCTGGATCTTCTTCGAGGTGAGGCCGCGGAGGAAGATGTAGTCGAACTTCCTGATCACCGGCGGGCGCGCCTCGTTGTTGGCCAGCGTCGGCCGGCACACGCCGTCCGGCTCCTTCACGTTGGTGTGGTGGTCAGGTGCCTGGATCATCGGCCGGTCGTTCGCCGGCCGGCAGTCGAGGTCGGCGTCCTTGAACCCCGCATTCCACATGGGGTGCATCTCCTTCTGCCACGGCTGTGCGTTGAAGTCCCCGAACACCAGCGCCCGATCGTGGCGGCCGGCGTCTCGCAGCAACTGGTTGACCTGCGAGGCCCGCAGGCGGTCGTCCTCAGGCCCGGACGCGCCGGCAGTCAGGTGGGTGTTGAACGTCCGGACCTTCTTGCCCGCGACCTCGGTCGTGAACGTCTGGTAACCGCGCGTCTCCCCTTCGTCCTCGGAGTATTCGACGTCGCGCTCATCGGTGATCCGGGCGGCGGACATGACCACCAGGCCGATGCCGGGGTCGAAGATCCCGCACCGGGGGTCCTTGGTCATCGGCCCGGAGGCGATCCGGTAGTACATCCCCTTCGCGCGCAGGAGCTTCCTGGCTTCCGTGACCTCGGAACCGCAGGTCTCCTGGAACGCGACGACCTGCGGCCCGATCCGCTCGACCTCGTCGGCGATCATCTCGGGCGTGGACCACTCCTGCCCGTGGGAGTTCCAGGTCATGACGCGGTTCTTGTGGATCTTGCTGCTCGCGGACTCCGCCGCGGGCGCGACCCCGGTCAGGGCGACCATCGACAGGGCGCTCGCCGCCACGGCCACCGTCGCCAGCCTCGCCTTGCTTCGTTTCCCGTTTCGCATCGCAATTCCTTCCCCGCAGTTTCCCGGATCGCCGGTTCGGCGATTACGCCGTACAGGTAACCGTGCTCGGCCGGTCCTGGGAGAACCTTGCGAACGACCTTGAACGTGCTGGTCGGTGCCTATATACAAGGTGTTCGGCCGGTCTGCCATTGGGGGTCTTCGCGGTGGAGTTCCGCGTGCTCGGCGAGATAGCGGTGGTCGTTGCGGGAGAGCCCGTCGATATCGGTCATGCCCGGCAGAAATCGGTGCTGGCAGCCCTGGCCGTCGATGCGAACAAGCCGGTTCCGGCCGATCAGCTGGTGGACCGGGTCTGGGGGGACGATCCACCGCGCCGCGGCCGCGAGACCTTGTACAGCTACTTGTCGCGGCTCAGACGTGCTTTGGCCGTTGCCGGAGGCATGCCCCTCAGCGCACGTTCCGGAGGGTACGTCCTGGCCATCGACCCCGGATCGGTGGATCTGCACCTGTTCCGCCGACTCGTCGCGCAGGCCCGCGAGGAGCGCGATGATCGGCAGGCAGTCGGCTTGCTGGACCGCGCGCTCGGCTTGTGGCGGGGCCAAGCCTTCGGCGAGTTGGACACCCCTTGGTACAACACCCAGCGAGAGGCGCTGCACCAGCAGCGGCTGGCGGCGGAACTGGATCGCGTCGATGTCGCGCTCCGCTTGGGGCAGCACGAAGAGATCCTCGCCGAGCTGTCGGCGAGGGCGGCCAGATATCCGCTGGACGAGCGGGTGATCGGCCAGTTCATGCGCGCCTTGTACCGGTGCGGTCGCCAAGCGACGGCGCTGGAGTGCTTCGAGCAGACCCGGCTGCTGCTCGCCGAGGAGCTCGGCGCCGATCCCGGTCCGGCGCTGCGGCACCTGCACCAGCAGATGCTGACCGGCGACCCGGACCTCGCAGCGCCGACGGCCGAACACGCGCGCACACCGGCACCTCGCCAGCTGCCCCCGCCGCTGCGCCTCTTCACCGGCCGCGCCGACGAGCTCAGGTGGCTCACCAAGACGGTGGAATCCCGGCCCGATCACGGTGCCATCGCGGTGATCTCGGCGATCGGCGGCGCGGGCAAGACCTGCCTCGCGCTGCACTGGGCGCACCAGAACACCGACCGGTATCCCGACGGGCAGCTCTACGTGAACCTGCGCGGTTTCGACCCGAGCGGCGAGCCGATGTCGCCGTCGACGGTGTTGCGCGGGTTCCTCGACGCCCTCGGCGTCGATTCCGGTGCCGTGCCGGTGGATTTCGAGGCCCAGGTGGGGTTGTACCGCAGCCTGGTGGCCACCAAGCGAATCCTGGTCGTGCTGGACAACGCGCGCGATACCGCTCAGGTCGAGCCGTTGCTGCCGAGCGGCCCGGCCTGCACGGCAGTGGTCACCAGCAGGCACAAGATGACCGGTCTGCGCACTCGCGGCGCGCATGTGCTCGACCTCGACGTCCTCACCGACGCGGAAGCGATGGACCTGCTGGCCGTCCACATCGGCAGGGAGCGGGTCGCCGCCGAACCCGACGCGGTCGCCGGACTGCTGCGGGCCTGCGGTGGACTCCCGTTGGCCGTCTGCATCGTCGCCGCTCGTTCGGAAGCCAATCCGGACTTCCCGCTGTCGGTCCTCGCCGCGGAGCTGCAGGACACCTCGGAGCGCCTGGACGCGTTGGACGCCGGTGAGCTCGCCACCGACTTACGCGCGGTGTTCTCCTGGTCGTTCCAGGCAGTGCGCGCCGAGGCGGCGTCGCTGTTCCAGCTGATCGGTGCAGCGCCCGGCGCCGATATCGGTTTGCCGGCCGCAGCGGCTCTCGCCGCCGCACCCATTTCCCGGACGCGACTGCTGTTGCGGGAGTTGGAGACCGCGCACCTGGTGCAGCAGCGGTCGCCCGGCCGGTTCCGGATGCACGACCTTCTTCGCGCCTTCGCCACCGAGCGCGCGGGACGGGAACAAATCCGAACGGCGTTGCCCCGCATGCTGGACTGGTACACGCATGCCACCCGCGCTGCGATGGACCTGGTGCACCCCAATCGACGCAGAATCGGCGGTCTTGCCACGGCCCCGGCTGTCCCGCTGCCGAGGATGGCGGATCGAGGCGCGGCGATGGAGTGGCTGGAAGCGGAGCACCGCAACCTGGTGGCTTCGATCGAATTCGCGTGCGTCGGTGGATGGCCGACGCACGCCGCCGAGCTGGCCCAGCCGCTCGGACGGTTCTTCCTGATGAGGAGCCAACTCGCGGACTGGATCAGAACGCACCAATCGGTGTTGGACGCGGCCGGCGACTCGGCGCCCGCCGATCTCCAGGCCGAGACGCGAACCAACCTCGCCACCGCGTTCACCGTGGCGGGGCGGCTCGACGAGGCGATCGTCCAGTTCCAGCGGGCACTGCCGCTCTGGCGCCACTCGGGTAACCGCCGCGGCGAAGCCAATGCGCTCGGCAACCTCGGCAGCGCCTGCGTGCTACGCGGGCGTTATCCCGAAGCCGTCGAGCATTCGCTGCGTGCTGCGAGCCTTTCCGGGGAGCTCGGCGACATCATCGGGCAGGCCAACGCGTTGAACACGTTGGGAATCGTCCAGGCCAGGCTCGGCGACTACGAACGATCCGAGGAGCACCTCCGGCAAGCGTTGCGGCTGTACGGGCAATCTCGCGACCAGTACGGGGCGGCCGCGGCCAACGACACGCTCGGCCAGGTCTGCAGGCGAACAGGCCGGTACGACGACGCGATCGAGCGTTGCCGGAACGCGATCGCCGCCTGCCGGGCGATCGGCAACCGATCGCAGGAGACTGA
This sequence comes from Saccharopolyspora sp. NPDC045941, assembly GCF_056431445.1. NCBI lineage: Bacteria > Bacillati > Actinomycetota > Actinomycetes > Pseudonocardiales > Pseudonocardiaceae > Saccharopolyspora > Saccharopolyspora sp. NPDC045941. The sequence goes on along the minus strand of NZ_JBWKKU010000061.1, from coordinate 18,421 downwards.
CACCCTGGGCAACCTCGCCCTGGTCCACGCCGAAACGGGGAACGACGACGAAGCCCGGGCACTGGTGGCCCAAGCTCTCGATCTCATCGCGCAATTCGGCAGCCCCGCCTCGGACAGCGGGCTGCTCAACGATCTCGGCGCAGCCCTCCGGCAGCTGGGAGAGCATCGCGCCGCCCTGGCGCGGCACGAGTCGGCGCTTGCCGCGGCCAGCGATCCCTACCAGCTGGCGCGCGCGCATTGGGGTCTCGCTCAGAGCCTCGAAGCCCTCGGCCGGAACGACCGCGAGCACCACCGGCGGGCGACGGAGCTGTTCGTCCAGCTGGGCGTGGCCGAGCCGGCTTGGCAAGGGATCTGAGCGCGAGGTCGTCGTGCGTCAGCGGATGCCTTCGCGGCGGAGGCGTTGGGCGAGCTGTGCGGTGACCTTCACCAGGAGCTCGCCCACCTTCCGCGCTTTCGCGTCCGTCGTCTGCTCGATCGGCATCGAGCAGCTGATCGCGTCCGTGCCCGGGATCCGGTAGGGCACCACCGCCGCCACGCAGCGGATGCCGGGCGTGCCCTCCTCGATTTCCGCCGCGTAGCCGCGTTCCTGCGCCGTCGCGCACGCCTCCAGGACGTCGTCCAGCGACACCAGGGTGTTCGGCGTGAGCGCGGGGAGCGGGTCGGGGAGGAGTTCGGCCACTTCTTCGCCGGTCAGCTCCGCCAGCAGTGCCTTGCCCAGGGCGGTGGCGTGCGCGGGCAGCGTGCGGCCGATCTTGGACGTCAGGTACGTCGAGTTCGCCGACTCGCGGGTTTCCAGGTAGATCACCTGGTTTCCGATCAGGCGGGCGTAATGCGTGGTGAAGCCCGTCCGTTCGCGCAGCTCTTCAAGCGCTTCGGTGGCGTAGCGGATCGCCGGGTCGCGGTCGAGGTAGGCCGTGCCGCAGATCAGCGCGCGGACGCCGAGCCGGTACCGGGTGTTGCTGGAATCCGCCTCCAGCCAGCCCGCGTCGAGCAGCGTGCGCAGCAGCCCGTGCAGGCTGGAGCGCGGGAATCCGGTCTGGACGTGCAGATCGGACAGCGACAGCCAGGACGGTTGCGCGGCGAAGGTCTCGACCAGGTCGATCGCGCGGCGGGCGGACTTCACGCCGGCGGCGTCGGTACCGCCCGCCGCGCTGGAAACATCGGCCGGCTGAGGCATCCCGGCATCCTCCTTCGCAGACGGCAGTGCCACGATCCTAGCCAGCCGAACGATCCGTTCGCATACATGAAACTGTTCAGGCAGTTGCCTGAGCTGAGGTGGTTCCTCTTCGTTCTTGTCTTTGAAGCGGCGCAGCCGCTTAGCCCACCTGAGCAACCGGCACCGCCGCGGGTTCTCAGGTGTTTTCTCGCGAGGACAGCCCCGACGTGGTGAATTGGCATTCATGATGTCGGGGATCCCACAGCGAGAAGGCGCCTGAGGTTCCGCCACCCGCACCGCCAAGCAGAACGAGCCTGGAAACAGTTAGTTCAGTTCGGCTCGCCGAGGGCGGCGGTGGTGAACGGGCCGCCCAGGTAGCGGGCCGGGGCGTCGGACGGGGCGGCCTCCGCGGCGAACCGCTCCGAGTCGTCCTGCGGGCGGTAGCCCAGCTCCTCCGCCTCGGCCAGGGAGCAGACCCCGCGGGTGTTGGCCGAGACACCCCAGATCACGCGGTAGCCCGGCGACGGATGGTCCAGGCACGCCTCGAAGAGGCGGCCCGCGTCGTCGGGGGAGAGCCACAGCGACAGGGCGCGCACGTCCGCCGGGCGCTCGAAGCAGGCGCCGATGCGGATGCAGATCACGTCGATGCCGAACCGCGAGTGGTACAGGCTGCCCAGCGCCTCGATCGCGGCCTTGCTCACGCCGTAGTAGGTGTCCGGCCGCGCGGGCGAATCCGCGGGCAGGCCGTCCGGCCCCGCGTCGGCGACCAGGCGGAACCCGGCGGCGTGGTTGCTGGAGGCCAGGATCACCCGGCCGACACCGGCTTTCCGGGCCGCTTCCAGCACGGTGCACGTGCCGTCGATGTTCACCGCGAGGGTCTCCGCCCACGAGTTCTCCCGGCTGTGGCCGCCGAGGTGCACGATCGCGTCGACGCCCTCGCAGGCGGCGGCCATCACGTCCGGGTCGGTCAGCGTTCCGGTGACCGCCTCGATGGCTTCGCCGGGCTCCGCGGGCGCCAGCGGCGCGCGGTCGAGCAGCCGCAGGACGCGGCCCTCGCGGCGCAGCCGGGACCGCATCATGGTGCCGACGATCCCGGCCGCGCCGGTGATCAGAATGCGTTGCTGCAACGTGGCTTTCCCTTCTGCGTCTGCTGGTCGGCATGCCGGCCCGCAGCGCCCAGACGCCGGTTGACATGTGATCGCGGTCATACTAGCGTCCTCCGGCAGATTTCCGATAGTCGAATTAATTCACAAATCCATTCTCCATTCAAGTATGTGAACGCCGGAGGGATCGGCCCAGTGCATGCTCTCGACTGGACAACGGTGTGCGGTTACTTCGGCCTGATGCTGGTCATCGGCTGGTGGTCGCACCGCAGGGTCAAGACCGACAAGGACTTCTTCATCGCCGGCGGCCGGATGCCCTGGTGGCTGGCCGGGATCTCGCACCACATGTCCGGCTACAGCGCCGTGCTGTTCGTCGCCTACGCGGGCGTGGCCTACACCGACGGCATCACGGTCTACTTCTGGGGATTCGCCAGCATCGGCATCGGCGTGGCCATCGGATCGTGGCTGTTCGCCGCCCGCTGGAACCGCCTGCGCGCCCGCTTCGGCGTGGCGTCGCCGCTGGAATTCCTGGCCCGCCGCTACAACATCCCCACCCAGCAGGTGCTGGCCTGGAGCGGCTCGTCGCTGAAGGTCTTCGACGTCGCGGCCAAGTGGTTCGCGGTGGCGGTGCTGCTGCACTCCTTCGCCGGGCTGCCGCTGATCTGGGGCATCGTCATCACCGGCACCGTCACCCTGCTGTACTGCACGGCCGGCGGGCTGTGGGCCGACGCGCTGACCGACTTCGGCCAGTTCGTCATCCAGGCGGCGGCCGGGATCGTGATGATCTGGGCGGTGCTGGCCGAACTCGGCGGCGTCTCCGGGTTGTGGACGCTCTGGGACCGGCTGCCCGCGGGGCACACCTCGCCGGTCACCGGGCAGTACACCACGGTGTTCCTGCTGGTGTACGTGCTGGTGAAGACGCTGGAGTACAACGGCGGCATGTGGAACCTGGCGCAGCGCTACATGGCCGCGCCCGACTCCCGCGCGGCCCGGCGCGGTGCGGTGCTCTCCGCCGCCCTGTACCTGGTCTGGCCGCTGGTGCTGATGTTCCCGATGTTCGCCGCGCCGTTGTTCGTGCCGGACCTCGCCGACCCGACCACCTCGTACGCGGCGATGACGCAGGCGCTGCTGCCGCCGGGCATGATCGGGCTGGTGCTGGCCGGGATGTTCTCGCACACCATGGCCATGGTCGCCTCGGACGCCAACGCGATCTCCTCGGTGATCACCCGCGACATGCTGCCGGTGCTGTGGCGGAAGGCACGCGGGTTCGACGAGTTCCAGCGGTTGCGCACCGGACGCATCGCCACCTTCGGCTTCATCGCGCTGAGCATGGTCGTGGCCACCCAGGCCGAGCACCTCGGCGGCGTGCTGTCCATCGTGGTCTCCTGGGTCGCCGCGCTGATGGGCCCGATCTCGGTGCCGCTGCTGCTGGGCATGCTGCCGTGGTTCCGGCGGTGCGGCTCGCGGGCGGCCATCGTGTCCTGGGCCGGCGGGCTGCTCACCTACGGTGTCCTCTACTACGGCCTCGACGCCGGTCCCACCGCCACCGTCGCCACCCCGATCCTGGTGTCGCTGGCGCTGTACGTCGGCCTGGGCCTGATCGCCTCGGAGCGCACCGAGCAGATCGACGAGATGCTCGAAGCCCTGGACCAGGAGTCGGCCGCGGCCGCACCGGCGGAGGTGGGCTGACGTGCACGTGACGGGTTACGCCTATCCGTGGGACGTGGGGCCGGGGTTCGCCGACCGGGTGCGGGATCTCGGCATCGACGAGGTCGCGGTCGCGGTGTCCTACCACAGCGCGCGGGCGGCGACGCCGTGGTCGGAGCAGGGCGCCAGCGTCACCGCCCGGCACGCGGCGCTCTACCGGCCGATCCGCGACGGGTGGGGCAGGCTGCGGCCCGCGCCCGCCGACTGGGTCGACTCCGCCGACAGCGCCGGAGACGCGATCCGCGCTCTGGCGGCGGCCGGGATCCCGGCCGCCGTGTGGCTGGTGCTGACGCACAACTCCTTGCTGGGAACCGAGTTTCCCGAATTTGCGGTGCAGAACTGTTTCGGGGAGACCTATCCATGGGCGTTGTGCCCGGCTCAGGAGGAGGTGCGGGCGTTCGCGGCCCGGCTGACCGCGGAATCCCTGGCGGAGCTGGATGTCCGGTCCGTCGTGCTGGAGGCGTGCGGGCAGCTCGGCGCGATCCACCAGCACCAGCACGAGAAGACCGACGCGGTGTGGTCGCCCGCCGCGGCCCGGCTGCTCTCGGTGTGCTGCTGCGCCGCGTGCGCCGCCGGCTGGGCCGAGCACGACGTGCTGCCGGAGGCCGCCCGCGCGCTGCTGCGCGAGGAGATCCGGCGGCTCATCGCCGAAGGCGACCTCACCGCCACCGAGGACCGGCTGCCCGGCGAACTCCGCGCGGCGTTCCTGTCGACCCGGCAGCGAGCGACCGACCGGCTGCGGAAGGACGTGCTCAAGGAGATCGGCGGCGACCGGCGCGTGGTGCTGCACGGCGCGATCGACCCGTGGGTGACGGGAGCGCTGCCGGGGCTCACCCCGCAGGCCGCCCACGACGTCGACGCCGTCGTGCTGCCCTGCTGGGTGCCCGGCGCGGCGGCGGTCGGGAACGTCGCCGCCGCGGCCGGATCGATACCGGGCACAGTGGACATCGGCGCCTACGTGACGGCGGCCGGGCCCGAAGTGCCCGATATCGCCGGGTACGTCCGGGAACTGGGGCGGGCCGGCGCCACCGAGCTGCACCTCTACCACCTCGGGCTGGCCGGGCCCGCCCGCTGGCCGGACCTGCGCAGAGCCGTCGAGCAGGCCCACGGCCGGTCGGAATGAACCGGGAGGAGCAGCGATGTCGTGGAACCGCGGGGGCGCGGCGGGAACGACACCGGTCGCGAATTCGGGAATTGCCGCGCGAATTGCGAATCAGCCCGCGGCCACCCGGAAGTCGCGGAACTGCGCGTGCACATCCCGGCTCGGGCCCCAAGAAGTGTCGTGACCGCCGAAGAACGTGGAGAAGAAGATTCCCGAGAACGGGATTCCGGCGACGTCCTGGATGCCCTGCTCGTGCAGCACCTCCTGGCCGTCGTACCGGATCGCGATGGTGCCGCTGTTGCGGTCCACCGACTGCTCCACGGTGTGCCACTGGCCGTCGGCCTGCCACGCCCACGAGCCCAGCCCGACGTCCTTGCCGTAGCCGTCGCCCTGCGACGGGTCGTAGACGTACACCGTGGCCTTCGGCTCGTCGCTGCGGAGCCGCCACATGTACCGGGTCGACCACGCGTCGCCGTGCTGGCCGCCGCTGGCCTGGCCGGGCGGCCCGCCGTAGAGGCCGGGCAGCTTGCCGCCGCGTTCGCCGAAGTCCCAGTCGCTCGGGAATCGCACCTGGTAGCTGAGGTTCAGGACCGCGGCGTCGGCCAGGTCGTCGCGGCCGATCGAGCGGAAGTCGGTGTAGAACTGCCCGCCGCCTTCGCTCGGGCAGTCACCGCACGACGGCGCCGACGAGCCCTTGCCGTAGAACACGTCTAGCTCCTCGCCCTGCGGCCGCATCCGGTCGAAGCCCCAGTCGCCCTCGGCGACGAAACCCCACCGCTGCTTCCAGGAATCACCGGGGAAGTCGGCGAATCCGCCGGTCCACGGCTCGGCCGCCGGCGCGCCGGGAGCCGCGGCCGCGGGCAGGGCGGCCAGCGCCAGCACGGCCGCCAGCGACAACCCGGCCAGACCGCTCATCCGCCGGAAAGCACGTCGTTTCATCACGTCGTACACCTCGCATCCGATTCGACGTCGACCGGGCGGCGGTACGGTCTGCCGGGAGAATCCCCGCAATCGCAAAGCAGACACCAGAAAAGGGCGGTCGGTCAAGCCCGGCAACGGTTTCCGCCCCGAATTTCCGGTGCCGTTCAAGAATGTGATCGCGGCATTGACGATTTTTCCGCGCTGCGCCACCCTGTTCGGCGTCGACCGGTTTTCCCGGGCAGTGGCCGACCGCCGCACGACCGGTTCCGGCGGCGAAGGGCATCGTGCTCGACCGATCCAGCAACAACGTGATCGACGATGTGGCCGGGCCACCGGCTCCGACACGCCCGGGCAGCCCGACCGCAGACGGCCGATTGCGGCTTCCAGCTGCCGCACGACGAGCGGTGCGGCGACCGGCGCAACGAGGTCTACCGGGACAACACGGTGCTCAACGCCGGGGCGTCTATAGGCCACCGATCCGGTTACAAAACAGGGCCGGTTCGGTGAACTTTTACGTTCCGTACGCGATGTGCTCGGAGTTACGGCTAGAACGCGTGACTCCGATCTCGATCGAGTGATCTTGATCCGATACAGTGCGTTCGCACCAGGGGGACACGGACGTGGAAGTGGAGAGGAGCGCCCCGCCGACACCACTGCGCCATGACACGCGTCCGCACGACGTTCAATCGCCTCGCCCGGGCGCGGGCGAGACAAGACGATGGAAAGTGCTTGGAAGTGACAACCCAAAACGAGTCTTTCGCACCCCCTGGAGAAGCGAGGAGACGCCGGGCGAAACGCTCCGACACCTCGATCAGATCCCGGCTCACGTGGGCGGTCGCCATCCCGTGGGTCGTCGTCGGCGTCCTCTGGGTCTTCGGCTGCTCGCTGTTCGCCTTCGAGGCCATCTACACCCAGCAGGTCGCCGCCAGCGTCCGGCAGATGTCGCTGCCCGCGGTGACGGCCCTGGACCACGTGCAGCGGGAACGCCTGCGCAGCCTCGAAATGATCACGCGGCCGGGCACCGGCAGCGCCGAACTCGCTGCGCAGCAGAAGGAAACCGACGAGGCGCTGGCCGCGATGCAGGCGGAGGCCGGTTCGCTCATCGACTCGGCCCCGGTGGAAGTCCAGCAGCCGATGCGCGAGCTGACCGGCTACTTCGAGCGGCTGCCCGACCTCCGAGCCCGGATCTCCAACGGCCAGGCCTCGGCCAACGAGATCAACGAGTTCTACAACGGGCTGTTCGACACCGCCACCGGCCTGTTCGACGTCCAGTCCCGGATCGTGCCGGACCCCGAAACGCTGCAGGGCGGTCTCGCCGCGACCTCGCTGTTCCGGGCCTCCGACATGTTCTCCCGGGAGGCGGCGCTGGTCGGTACCGCGCTGACCGCCAATGAGCTGACGCCTGACCAGTACCGCCTGCTGGTGAACTACATCGACGCCCACCACACGACGATGGCGGTGAACGCCAACAGCGTTCTGCCCAGCGTGCGGGCCGACTACCAGCGCCTGGTCGAAAGCCCGGCCTGGAAGCAGCTGGTCGACGCCGAAAACCGGATCATCGCCGGGGGCTCGTTCAAGGGCGGCAACCCGCCGGTGCGGCCGGACGAATGGCAGCGCATCACCAACGAGGTCGGCGCCGGCATGTCCGACCTGGTGTTCAAGCAGGCCGACGAGGTTTCGCAGGGCGGTGTCGCCAGCGGTACGGACACGCTGTGGAACGTGCTGTGGGGCAGCCTCGCCGCCCTCGCCGTCGCGGTCGTGTCGTTCCTCTTCGCCCGCCGCGTCTACCGCACGGTCGTCGACGAGGCGCTGCTGACCCGGCTGCAGGACCTGCGCACCGAGTCGCTGGCGATGGCCGAGAAGCTGCCCGACGTCGTGCGCCGGCTGCGCGACGGCGAGTCCGTCAACGTGGAAACCGAGATGGCCCCGCTGGCGCACTACGGCACCGACGAGGTCGGCCAGGTGGCGCAAGCCATCCAGCTGTTCCAGGAGGAAGCGGTCCACGCGGCCGTCGGTGAAACCCGGGCCCGGCAGGGCGCGCGAGTGGTGTTCGTCGGCATGGCGCACCGAATCCAGCGGCTACTGCGGCACATGCACGGCACCATCGACCAGCTGGAGCGCAACGAGGAGAACTCCGCGCAGCTGGCGAAGCTGTTCGACCTGGACAACTCGACCACCCGCGCCCGGCGCACGGTCGAGAACCTGCTGGTCCTCGGTGACCAGCAGCCGGGCCGCCGGTGGAGCCGGCCGGTCGCGCTGATGGACGTGCTGCGCTCCTCGGTCTCCGAGATCGACCAGTACTCGCGCGTGGTCATCGGGCACGTCCCGGAGGTGATGGTCAACGGCGCCGCCGTCGGCGACGCGATCCACCTGATCTCCGAGCTGATCGACAACGCGACCGCGTTCTCGCCGCCGAACACCCAGGTGCACGTGGACGCCACCGCGGTGGCGCGCGGTGTCGCAGTCGACATCGCCGACCAGGGCCTCGGCATGGACCCGGGGACCCGCGACCGGGCCAACTCGATGATGTCCGAGCCGCCGGAGTTCGACCGGCTGGTGCTGGAGAACAACAAGGCCGAGCAGCTGGGCCTGTTCACCGCCGCGCGACTGGCGCACCGCCGCGATATCGCCGTGGAGTTCGGCATCTCGGCCTACGGCGGAACCCGCGCCACGGTGCTGTTCCCGGACCGCATCCTGGAGGCCGACACGGCGGTCACCACCAGCAACGGTGGCGGCGCGTTCCCGCCGCCCAGCAATGGTGGGAACGGCGCGCTGAACGGCAACGGGAGTGGCAGCGGTCACATCAACAGTGGCGGCAAACACCAACTCGCCGAACCGGCGGTGGTGCCGCGGCCGCGGGAGTTGAGCTGGAATGGTGTCATGACCGACCAGCCCACCCAAGCGCCCTCGGCACCGGAGCCGAAACCGGCTGAAACCACTTACGAGTGGCCCGCGTCGGAGCCGATCCCGCAAGCGAACCCAGCCACGACGCAGTTCGAGCCCCTGCCGCCGGAGCCGACTCCGGCCCCGGCCCCGATGCCTTCATCGGAACGGCGGCGGGCCGCGGGTGGCCGTCCGCCGCTGCCCAAGCGCGTGCCGCAGACCCACCTCGCGGATGGGCTGCGGGACGACCCGGACCAGGAGGAGCAGGCCATCGTCGCCTCTCCGAGCAAGCTGGCGGGCTTCCGGCGGGCGTTCCGAGGCGGCTTCGGCGACACGCCCGACGACCGCTCGTGAGCAGACCAGACAAAAAGCAAGTGTGTGTGAGGTGGGCATGACGGAAACAGCTTCGAAACTGAGTTGGTTGCTGGACGACTTCGTGCAGGGCGTGCACGGTGCGGACCACGCCGTGGTGTTGTCCAACGACGGTTTGGTGATCGCCAAGTCGGCCGGGCTGGACCGCGACTCCGCCGACAAGCTGGCGGCCGCGTCGTCGAGCATGCGCAGCATCGGCAAGGGCGTCAGCAAGGACTTCGGCCGCGGCGTGGTGGCGCAGACGCACGTCGAGATGGAGCGCGGCTTCCTGTTCATCTCCGCCGCCGGCAACGGCGCCTGCCTGGCCGTGCTCAGCGCGTCCGAGGCGGACATCGAGCTGGTGGCCTACGAGATGGGCCGGCTGATCACCCGGGTCGGCACCTTCTTGTCGGCCGCTCCGCGGGAACTTCGCGGTGTGGCGGCGGAAAGGTTCTGACCGTGGACGAGGCGTGGTATGACGATGAAGCGGGCCCGATAGTCCGCCCGTACACGATCACGCGCGGTCGCACCCCCGGCAAGCACACGCGTCTCGACACGGCGACGCAGGTGATCACCGCCGAGCCGCGTCCGGAGGCACCGAGGCTGGAGCTGGCCCCCGAGCACCGGCTGATCCTGGACGCGTGCATGCGTCCGGTGTCGCTGGCGGAGCTGAGCGTCATGCTGACCCAACCGTTGGGCGTGGTCCGGGTCCTGTGCGGCGACCTGCTCGACCATGGCGCCGTCTTCGTGCGCTCGCCTCGTACAGAAGTCAGCCGAGACATCTTGGAGCAGGTTTACCGTGGGCTTTGCAGACTCTAGATTGGCCGGAGGCCGGTCACCCCAGAACGGAGACGGCGGCTCGTCGTCCGACCGCGGCGGCGAGTCCAACGCGGCGCCGATTCCCGTGAAGCTGGTCGTCGCGGGCGGTTTCGGGGTGGGGAAGACGACCCTCGTCGGTGCGGTGAGCGAGATTCCGCCGCTGACCACCGAAGAGGAGATGACCGTCGCCAGCGAAGGCGTCGACGACCTCACCGGCGTCGAGCGCAAGGAGACCACCACGGTCGCGCTGGACTTCGGGCGCATCACCATCTCGGAAGAGATCGTGCTGTACCTGTTCGGCGCGCCGGGCCAGAACCGGTTCTGGCCACTGTGGAACGACCTGGCGCTCGGTGCGGTCGGCGCCGTCGTGCTGGTCGATACCCGGAAGCTGGAAGAGGCGTTCGCCTCGGTGGACTTCTTCGAGCGGCGCGGCATCCCGTTCGTGGTGGCGGTCAACATCTTCGACGACGCGTACCACTACGAGCCGGAGGAGGTGCGCGAGGCGCTGGTCATCCCGCCGGAGGTGCCGATCGTGATCTGCGACGCCCGCGACCGCGAGCTCGCGAAGAACACGCTGATCACGCTGGTGCGCCACGCGATCGACCGGGCGCCGGCGGACGTCGGCTGAGGTGTGCGGTGAAAAAGGGGCGTGGCCGGGATCTTCCCGGCCACGCCCCTTTTTTCGGTGTTCAGACCGCGATCGGTTCGGTGCGGCAGCGGAAGTGCCGCAGCACCTGCGGCGCGTGGCTGATCCGGTAGCCCGGCACCCGCTCGGGGTTCTTGGCGATCCCGGCGAGGATGTCGGCCACGTACTCCAGGTGGCTGTGGTCGTAGACGCGGCGCGGCAGCGCCAGCCGGACGAGTTCGAACGGCGCCGGGGTGACCAGCTCGTTGTTCGCGTCCAGCTCGCCGAGGTACAGCGAACCCAGCTCGGCGGCGCGGATCCCGCCCTCCCGGTACAGCGCGCAGGCCAGCGAGTGGCCGGGGAAGTGGCGCGGCTGCAGGTGCGGCAGCAGGCGGCCCGCGTTGAGGTAGATGCCGTGCAGGCCCGACGGGCGCACCGTGTCCACCCCGGCTTCGCGCGCGCGGTCGGCCAGGAACGCGGCCTCCCGCTCGCGGTCGGCGAGGTAGTGCGGGTCCAGCACCTCGCGCAGGCCCTGGGCGAGCTGCTCCAGGGTGTGGCCGGTGAGGCCGCCGTAGGTGTGGAAGCCCTCGGTGGCGATGATGTCGACCTCGCAGCGGTCGGCCAGGTCGGTGTCGTGCAGGCCGATGAACGCGCCTTCCGGCGACAGGCCGTCCTTCTTGAGGCTCGCCACCGCGCCGTCGGCGAGCTCGAACGCGCGCCGCGCCACGGCCCGCGGGCTCCACTGCTCGTACCCGGGCTCCCGCTGGGTGACCAGCCAGGCGTTCTCGGCGAAGCGGGCGGCGTCCAGGATCAGCGGCACGCCGTGCGCGCGGGCGACCGCGCTGATCGCCTCCAGGTTGGCCATCGACACCGGCTGCCCGCCGCCGCCGTTGTTGGTGATGGTGACCAGGATCTGCCCGACGCGGTGGCCGTCCGGCCCGGCGAGGACGTTGCGCACCGCCTCGACGTCGATGTTGCCCTTGAACGGCAGATCGGCGTCGAGGTCCTGCGCCTCCGGGCAGGGCAGGTCCCACGCCGCGGCGCCCAGCCGCTCCACGTTGGCCCGGGTGGTGTCGAAGTGGGTGTTGCTGAGGCTGATCTTGCCGGGGCCGAGCAGCGCGGTGAACAGCACTCGCTCGGCGGCCCGGCCCTGGTGCACCGGCATCACGTGCCGGTACGGCACGATGTCGCGCACCGATTCGCGGAACCGGTAGTACGACTCCGCGCCCGCGTACCGCTCGTCCGCCCGCTGCGCCCAGGCCTGCTGGTCGATCGACACCGCGCCGGTGCCGGAGTCGGACAGCAGGTCGATGCTGACCCGGTCGGCCTGGATGTTGAACGGGTTGTGCCCGGCGCGGTCCAGTTCTTGGATCCGCTGTTCCCGAGTGGTGATCGGGATCGGCCGCACGACGGCGGCGACGAATGGGCGGAGGTGCGGCATGTTGGCGTTGCTCCTCAATGGATTTTGAGTGGGTTACCGGTCCCGCCGGGGCGTCCCGCCGTACGCCTCGGAGGAGACGTACACGGTGGTCCCGGTCCGGTTCGGGCTCAGCCGGAGCGACACGTGCGCGAGCAGGCCCGCGTTGTCCTCCAGCCGCCGATCCGTGACCGCATCGATCACCTCGTCGACCACGGCCGGGTCGATGCGGTGCATGCGGAGGTGTTGCTGCACCCGTTCCCGCGCGACGGCGTCGTTGGGCACGTAGTCGCGGATCGGCAGGTAGAGGCTGTAGTTGCTGGGCTTCTCGTGGTCCCCTTCGACGAAGGAGTAGCTGGAGATCAGCGGCCGGCCGGTGAAGACCTCGGTGCCGGGGGCGAGCACCGAGCACAGGTGGCGCGCCAGCGCCGGGTCGATGCAGGGCACGGCGGAGGCGGCGAACTCGGCATCGGCGGGCCGCGCGGCGTGCTGGCTGACGTAGAGCTTCACCCGTGACTGCGGGCTGTGATCCAGGTCGACGGCGAAGAACGTCAGGCGGTCGAGCTCGCCGCGCCGCAGCGCGTACTTGCTGATCGTCGAGTAGGCCTCGGGCAGCCCGAGGCGGGCGAACGCCTCTTCCACCAGGTGCGGGGCCGACTCCGCGCCGCACACCTCGGGGTTGAAGTACACCTTGAACTTCGGCGCGCCGTCGGGGGTGAAGATCAGCGAGAACCACCAGGAGAACTTGCCCTGCGGGGAGGCGCTGGAGAAGAGGTCCTGCACGGAGCGCAGCCGGTCCAGGGACAGGTCGTAGCGGCCGGCCAGGGCGTCGATCAGGTCGCGGGCGGCCTGCAGGTTCGCGGCGGGGCCGGGGACTGCGGGGATGGTCTCGGCGAGGATCCGGAGGTGCCGCGAGCCGTTGTCCTCGAACTGGACGGAGAACTCGACGGGGGTGTTGTCGTCGGCCACATCGGACGGCCACAGGGGAGGCTGGGACAGCGGTCTGGACCGGGTGGCGGAGAGGACGTCCCCGAGTAAGCGGACGGGATCGGTCTCATCGATGCCCACTATGCGACAGAGGTTCTGCAACTGGTTTCCGGCTACTTCACCCAGCGTGGCATCGACAGCGCGCATTGGAACCCCGATCCGTGCGATTTCGTCATGCGACAAGTTTCGGATTCAAGTGACGGCCGGTCACGATAATACGCCGATTGCAGGCTCGCCACCCCTCGCGGGGTGATCTTTCGCATCCCCTAATCCACCTGAAGGAACTCGACGCGAATACGTAGCGTTACGGCAGCTTGTGGACACATCTCCGAGATCAACTTGTAATGAAACGAAGGTTCACGAAGCGGATTGAAACTGCTAGGGACTCCAATTGGAACTCTCGCTAATCACGGCCGGTAACTATTTCGAAGTTCATCCTGACTTGACTGTTCGGGGAGACCGTGTTCACGTCCGATTGGTTGGCTAAATCAACAATGGATTGGTCGTAATGTCGACAATCTCGACAATTGCGAACCGGAATCCGGGTCGGCCCCGGCGAGTGGTGGGCCCGCCCGCCGGGGCGTCCGGTGTCACCGGCCGAGGTGCATGCCGCCGCTGACGTGCAGGACCTGACCGGTGATGTGCGAGGCATCGGCCGAGGCCAGGAACGCGATGAGCGCGGCGACCTCGTCGACGCGGCCGAGGCGGCCGTCGGCGGACCGAGAGGCGACGAACTCCCGGCGCGCGGCGGGGAAGTCGCCGCCGCGGAAGAAGTCGGTGCCCTCGGTCGGGCCGGGGGAGACGACGTTGGCGGTGATGCCGCGGGTGCCGAGCTGGAAGGCCAGTTCGGACGTCCAGGGCTCCAACGTGGCCTTGACGGCGCCGTAGCTGCCCTGCCCGGATCGCGCGGTGACCGAGCCCAGGTTGACGATGCGGGCGTCGTCGGCGAGCCGGGGCAGCAGGGCGTGCGTGACGAGCACGGCGCTGAGCACGTTCGCCTCGAAGTTGGCGGACCACGAGTCGCGAACGGCCTTGAGGTCGTCCGAGGCCGGAGCGCCGTCAACGAGATCGGTGTTCCCGCCGGCGGCGTTGACCAGCACGTCGACCCGCTCGGGGAGCTCGCCCAGCGCGGCCTGCAAGGCGGCCGGATCGGTGGCGTCGACCGGCACCGCTTGCGCGGCCGGGCCGAGTTCGGCGACCGCCTCGGCGAGCCTCTCGGGGCGCCGGCCGAGCAGCACGACCTGATCGCCGGCGGCCACCAGGCGGGAGGCGGCGGCGCGGCCGATCCCGGTCCCGCCGCCGGTGATCACTGCATTGCGAGGCATGCTTCCTCCTAGTTCTTTAGGTCTAAAGAAGGACCCGATGCTAGCTCTTCTTTAGACCTAAAGACAACCGATCTAGACTGGGCGCATGAGCAGCGACGCCGTGGACGAGATCGTCGACCAGTGGGCGCGAGAACGCCCGGGCATGCCGGTGGACTCCATCGGGGTGGTCGCCAGGATCCTGCGAATAGCCAAGCTGCTGACCGACGAGCGGCGCCGGGTGCTGGCCGAGCTGGGCATCGACAACGCGATCCTCGACCTGCTCGCCACGCTGCGCCGCGCCGGATCGCCGTACCGGCTGAGCCCGGCCGAGATCGCGGAGAACTGCCTGGTCAGCGGAGGGGCGATCACGCAGCGCGTGACCAGGGCGGAGGAGTCGGGCCTGGTGCGGTCGCAGCGGTCGGCGTCCGGCAAGCGGACGGTGACGGTCGAGCTGACGTCGCGAGGGCACCAGGTCATCGAACGGAACATAGAGGTGCTGATCGGCCGGGAGCGGCAGCTGCTCGCCGGGATGCCGGCCGACGATCAGCGACAGCTGGAGGGGCTGCTGCGCGACCTGCTGGCCCAGATGAGCCGGGACTGAGGCGAGCTCACTTCTCCCGGGGCACGCGACCCATCAGGAAGAACTCGTCGTTCGGGCGAAGCGCCATCAGGTGCGCCAGCCGGTTGGACATGGCGAAGAACGCGGTGATCGCGCCGATGTCCCAGATCTCGTCGTCGGACAATCCCGCAGCGTGGGCCGCAGCGAGCTCGCGCTCGCCGAAGCGCGCCGAGTCCTGCGCGACGGACAGGGCGAGGTCGACGATGGCTCGCTGCCGGTCGCTCAGCGACGCTCCCCACGGGTTTGCGGCCACCAGGTCCGCGAGCTGGTCGTCCTTCGCCCGCACCCGGAGGATCGCGCCGTGCGCAACGACGCAGTACGTGCAGTGGTTGGCCGCCGAGGTGGCCACCACGACGAGTTCCCGCTCGGCCTTCGACAGGCTGGAGTCGCGCTCCATCAGCGCGTCGTGGTAGTCGCAGAACGCGCGAAGCTCGGCCGGCCGGTGGCCGAGCGCGAGGAACACGTTGGGCACGAACCCGGACTTCTCCGCGATGGCGCCGATCCGGTCCCGGAGGTCCTCGGGGAGGTCTGTCAGCGGAACCGACCCGAACCTGCTGATCTCGTTGCCCATGCGGGCACGGTATTACTGCGGCGGCGAACAGTCGATGGCGTCGGGGCTGAGGTCGGACGGGCTCCGGTAGACTTCCCCGGCCAGGGGCGAAGAGTGGAAGCGAGAGTCTTGATGGCACGTGATGGGGACCGTGGCGGTTCTTCGGGGGTCCTGAGCCGGATCGATCGGTTCGTCTGGATCCCCGTGGTGCCGATGCTGGTCCTGGCGTTGGTGACGACGCTCATCGGAGTGCCACTGCTGGGCTTGATGCTGCTGATCGGCGCACTGGTGCTGGTGGGCTTCGACCTGTGGGTGAACAGTCGCCGCAAGTCCTACCGCCCGCGCCGCGAGCCGGAACCGCCCCGCCGCCGCGAGCCCGCCCGAGAGCCTGCCCGCAGGCCGGCGCGCCAGGCCCCGCCCCAGCGCGCGGCAGCCCCGCGCGGAGGCGCGGCCCGAAACAACGCAACGCGCGTCGCCAACCAACCGCGACGCAACCCGGCAGGTCAGGGGTCCAGGCAGCAGCAGCGCCCCGCAGGTGGCCGTCCCGGACCCCGCCGCTGACCGTCACCCGCCCAGTCGCTTCGGGGCGGGGGCGAGCAATCCCCAAGCTCCCGAACATCGGCAGTGCGACGGTGCCGCTTGAGGCCCGCAAAACAGGGCCCGGACGGTCGCAGAGATCGTTTTTCTATTGCGGTGGCGAATGAACCGGCCGTTGATCAAGGAGAAGAGCGCGGGCGACGAGATCGCCACGACAACAGTGTCGGCCGATCTTGCAAGGGCGCGACGGTTCGGATTGATCACGACGCGGATCTTCTCGTCACTACGTTCGAATCACGGAGCGTTAACTGCTGTTGAGCGGCCCATTGCTGTTCTCGGCGTCATTGGCTCAAGTGGCGCTCTAGTAAGCCTCAAGCGTCAACTGAAACGATCTGAACTGCATTCAGGCGTCATGGTTCGCCCGCCGGGTCCCGTGGTGCGGGGATGAGTTCCCGGAGGTGTTCGCGGTGTTGGGTGGGTAGTGCTGTGCCGCCTGGTCTGGGTGTTCGTCTGGGGTCCACTGTGGGTGGTGGAACGAACTGGGGCCTCCCGTCGCGCATGGTGATGTCCCAGCGTTGGTTGTGGAGTGTGCGGTGGTGATGTGCGCAGAGCATGACCATGTTGTTCAGGTCGGTGGCTCCGCCGTCGACCCAGTGTTGGACGTGGTGCGCTTCCGGTGTCCCTGGCGGCCGGTCACACTCCGGGAACGCGCACACGCCATCGCGGCGGAGTAGCGCGACGCGGATGTGGGTGGGTGCGGTTCGTTTCGCCCTGCCGACATCCAAGGGCAGGCTGTCGCCGTCGAGGACGATGGGCAGGATTTCGGCGTCGCAGGCGATGCGTCGTGCGTTGTGGGCGGTGATGGCGCGTTCGGTGTTCAGCGTGCCGGGCATGCCGTCCTCGCCGATGACCTCCAAACCCCGCTTCAAATCGTCGAAGTCGATCGCGATGGTCATCTGCGGCCGCTGCCCACCGGTGCGCGGCATCCCGTCATGGTCCAACGCCAAATCCAGCAACGCCGCGAACCCATCGGCATTCCGCTGCCCGGCCGTGCGAGGATCCTTCTCCCCGTCAACCTCGGGCCGGGGTGCGGCGAGGGGCTCGATCAACGCGGCGAATTTCGCCCCGGTCTCCCGGTCCAGTCGGGCTTTGATGACGGTCATGCCGTCCCGGGTGGTGCCGTAGTACAACTCGCGTGCTTCGTGCTGGGTTTCCTCGTCGCGGTGCGCGCCGTCTTGGTCGAGGAGGTAGCGGATGCGTTCGGCGAGTTTCTCCAGTTCCCTCGGCGACATCGCCCGCGCATACCCGGCGAGGGTTGATTCGACCTCGGCGACCTGGTGGCAGCGGGCGTAGTCGGGCAAACGGCGGACGCTGTTGACGATGACCCGCGCGTGCTCCAGCCCGATCGCACCTTCCGACAAGGCGGCGGCGGTGTCGGGGAGGTCGGAAGACATGAGCTCGCCGTGGAAGGTTTGCCGGTCTTCGACGTTGCGGGCGACTGTGACGCGGGTTTTCGCGTCGCGCGGGTCGATGTTGAGCAGTCCTTGCAGCCAGACTTGCAGTGATCGGGCGGTGGTCTCGGTGTGAATTGCCCGATGGTCGGCTTCGGCGATGTATTGCAGTTGTTCCCACATCAGCACCCGCATCTCCTTTTCCAGTTCTTGGATGCGGGCCGCGAGTTCAGAATCGGTGCATGACATCGCCGACTGTTGAGGCATGGCCTGCACAGTCGAGTCCTGGGTGTTCAGCAGCGGTGTCATACCTCCATTCTCCTGATTCGAACGAGTGTTCGCACTGTTTTTATGGTCGCTTGATCAGGTGAAACACCCGACCGCGGGTCGTGAAAACCGAGTCGTGTCAAGGGAAACGGTCACGACACGCCGAAGGCGACCCTATCCACCGCCAAACCCGCGCCGCCATCAGTCATGCGCGCCGCACCCGGCGACCAGGGCTGATTTCCCGCGAAGTCGCTCCATCCCGGCAACGGCCCGACCCCGGTGACGGATCAACCCGAAGCCAAAACCCCACCAGCCCCGACCAACCCGAAAACGCCCACCCCGCAACGCAAGCCGCGAACGAGCTAGCCCGCTCTGGGCCATCCCCGCGATACAAAGCCGCTCTGGGGCTGCGGGTCGGATGTCAAGCCGTTTACCCCCGTAGGGGCGGCCGCGAGGCCGGGCTTGACCTCCGTCCCGCAGCCCCCACAATCCGCCCATCGCGGGGATGGCCCCAAAAGATGCCGAACCCCTAAGAGTTCCTAACAGAGGGTTTTGGTGTGTCGGTAGCAGATGATGCATGTGGCCAGGCCGAGGAACGCTTCGTGGATGTCGTCGCGGCGTT
>NZ_JBWKKU010000060.1:0-63629 GCF_056431445.1 Saccharopolyspora sp. NPDC045941 | reverse complement strand
AAGAACAATCATCCCAGGCCAGAGGGCATCTGCCCCACCACGACACGACCCCCACCACCACAAAACCCAACCCACCACCGGCGGATCCGGGCTATGGCAGCACAAAGTACGCACGGCTCCGGGCCTGCCGGAACGTCGTTCCAGGCCACCATGCCGCGGACAAACCCCGAAACTCCAGGCGCCCCAGAACACTCACGGGCGGTGATGAGCCTTGGCGGACCTGTTCACAGTTCGGGCAGCCGGCTGATGTCGAGGTCCGTGCCGGCGATCTCGGTGCGCAGTTCGTTGAGCCGCTGGTACTGCTCGACCGCCGAAGTGCGTTCGGCGGCGGCGAGTTCCAGCACGAGGGCGTGCACGATGGTCAGCGGTGCGATGAGCTCGTTCGCCGCGCCCTCGGTGGAGTCGGGCAGCGGTAGCACGGTGTCGGCCCGGGTTTCCCGGGCCTCGTCGATGGCCTCGGTCAGCAGCACGCTGCGCGCGCCGATCCGGTGCGCCTGGTCGAGAACGATGCCGATCTCGCGGAACACCCGCAGCGGCGCGATGACGACCACCGCGTGCGCGGGTTGCAGCCGCAGGAGTTCGTCGGCGAGGCGGAAGCCGGTCGCGGTCCAGGAATCCGCCGGCCTGCCCGCGCGCCGCAGGCTCAGCGCCAGGTGGTCGGCGATGGCGGCGCTGGGGCCGATCCCGTAGGCCCAGATGTGCTCGGCGTCGTTGAGCGCTGCGACGGTGCGAGACCAGTCGGCGCTGTCGATGAGTGCGGGCACTTCGCCGAGAAGGGTGAGCCCGGCGTCGATCACGGGTTGCAACACGCCGTGCTCCGGGCGCAGCCGCTGCACCCGGTCGTCGAGGACCTGCGCGGGGTCGCGCCGGCGGGCCAGGTGGTCGACGAGGCTGCGCTTGAGGTCGTTGAGCCCGTCGAAGCCGAGCTTGCGCGCTGTGCGGATGACGGTCGCGTCGCTGGTGCCGGTGACTTCGCCGAGTTTGGCGGCCGAGGAGATCGCTGCCTCCTCGGGATGCCGTTGCAGGTAGTCGGCCACCGCTCGTTCGCCGCTTGCGAGCTTGCCCGCCCGGTTTCGGATGCGTTGGCCCAGCGACTCGCTACGTGAAGTGTTCACGTCGTCCATTGTGCCACCGCGAAGTGAATGCTACGTTTCTGGCCTGTTGGAGCCAATGCTCCCGACCTCCTGCGGAGACGGTGATGAAACCAGTTCAGCAGTCGAGCGTCGCCGTGATCGGGGTGGGCACGATGGGCAGCCAGCTGCTGCACCGGCTCGCCTCCGACGGTCTCGCGGTGACCGGCTTCGAGCAGTACGACATCGGCCACGAACGCGGCGCGGCCGGCGGTGAAACGCGCATCTTCCGCGTCGCCTACAAAGAAGGCGGTGACTACGTCCCGCTGCTGCGCGAAGCACGCTCGGCGTGGCAGGAACTCAGCGCACGTGCGGGTGTCCCGCTGCTCGAACCCTGCGGCGCGATGACCATCGGGTCGCCCGAGGATCCCGACGTGCGCACCGTCGTCGACGTGACCGAGCAGTGGAACCTCGACGTCGAACAGCTCGACCACCGCGAGGCCGTCCGCCGGTTCCCGCAACACCGGCTCTTCCCGGACGACGTCGTGCTGCTCGACCGCCAAGGCGGCCTGCTGCATCCGCAACGCGCGATCGCCGAAACGACCCTGCTCGCGGAGAAGGCCGGCGCGAGGCTGCACACCGGCACCACCGTCGAGGATGTCGTCGACGACGGCAACGGCGTCGCCGTGCACTTCCGCCGCGGCGAGGAGATCCAGGTCGAGAAGTTCGACCAGGCGGTCGTGTGCACCGGGCCGTGGATCACCCGAAGCGTGCCGATGCTCGCCCGCGACGTCGAGATCCGGCGCGCGGTGCTGTGCTGGTTCGAGACCGCGGAGAACTGGGGCCCGGAGTCCTTCCCGGTGGGAATACGGCGCAGCGGAGGGGAGAACACCTTCTCCTTCTTCCCGGACGTCGGCGGCGGGGTGAAGATCAACCTGCACGTGCCGAAGTCCACCGTGGACGATCCGGACCTGCTGGATCCGGTGGTGGCACCCGACTACGTCACCAGGGTGTCCGAGGCGGTGTCGAGCTGCCTGCGCGGGCTGGCGCCGCGCCCCACCGCGGTGCGGACCTTCATGGAGGGCTACACCGCGGACAACCACGGCATCATCGGCCGCGACCCGCACCGGCCGAACGTGCTGGTGATGGGCGGCTTCTCCGGTCACGGCTTCAAGCTGGCACCGGTGTTCGCCAGAGCCGCCGCAGAGCTGCTCCGCACCGGCCGCACCGACGTGCCGATCGACCACTTGTCGCTGTCCCGCCTCCGCTAGAGGCGGATCGAACGATCCACGTAGCGGTGCAGCGGCGCCTCGGCCGCCGTCCCGGTACGGGACGTCCACTCCGCTTGCTCACACGACCCTTGAGGAATGCCATGCTGCGCATCGGTATCGACGTCGGCGGCACGTTCACCGACGTGACCGCGCTGGACACGTCCACCGGCCGGTTCCACATCCACAAGCTGCCCTCCACCACCGACGACCAGTCGGTCGCGGTCGCCGACGGTGTCCGCGAGGTGCTGCGCCTGGCCGGCGCCGACGCCGCCGACGTCGGCTACCTGGGCCACGGCACCACCGTGGCCACCAACACCGTGCTGGAATCCAACGGCGCCCGCACCGCCTTGGTCACCACCGCAGGCTTGCGCGACATCATGGAGATCGGCCGCCAGCAGCGTCCCGACCTCTACGACCTGGACGCCGACAAGGCGCCACCGCTGGTGCCGCGGTCCCAAGTGCACCCCGTGGTGGAACGGATGTCGGCCGAGGGCAAGGTGCTCGAACCGCTCGACGCCGACGACCTCGCGACGGTGATCGACCGGGTGCGCGCCGACGAACCCGAGGCCGTCGCGGTGTGCTTCTTGCACAGCTACCGCAACGCCCACCACGAGCTGGAGGTCGCGGAACGGCTGCGCGCGGCGCTGCCCTCGGTCTACGTGTGCGCCTCCGCCGAGATCGCACCGGTCTTCCGCGAGTTCGAGCGGTTCTCGACCACTGTGGTCAACGCCTACGTCGGGCCGCGGATCAACCGCTACATGTCGCGGCTGGCCGAGCGGATCCGGGCCACCGGGGTGCCGGTCGAACCCAAGGTGATCGGCTCCAGCGGCGGCATGATGTCGTTGGCATCGGTCGGCCGCTACCCGGTCACGACGCTGCTGTCCGGCCCGTCGGCCGGCGTGGTCGCCGCGTCGCAGGTGGCCGGCCAGGCGGGCTTCGAGAACCTGATCACCTTCGACATGGGCGGGACCAGCACCGATGTCTGCCTGGTGCGCGACGGTCGCGCGCTGGTGTCCGCGCAGCGGCGCATCAACGACCGCCCGGTGCGCACGCCGTCGCTGGACATCCACACCGTCGGTGCCGGTGGCGGCAGCATCGCCCGGGTCGACACCGGTGGGGCGCTGGAAGTCGGCCCCAGCAGCGCCGGATCCCAGCCCGGACCCGCCGCTTACGGACGCGGCGGGGTCGAGCCCACCGTCACCGACGCCAACGTCCTACGTGGACGGTTGAACCCGCAGCACATCCTCGGCGGCGCCCTCGCCGTCGACCACCCGGCGGCGGCGCGGTCGGTGGACGGCATCGCCGCCGCGCTGGGTGCCGACCGGGCGGTGGCCGCACGCGGCATCGGCCGGATCGCGGCGGTCAACATGGCCGGTGCGGTGCGCAAGGTCTCGGTGGAGGCCGGCGAGGACCCGCGCGGCTACGTGCTGGTCGCCTTCGGCGGCGCAGGACCGCTGCACGCCGTCGAGGTCGCGCGCGAGGTCGGCATGAGCACCGTGCTCGTGCCGCCGAACCCGGGAACGCTGTGCGCGCTCGGCCTGCTCGTCACCGACATCCGCACCGAGTTCGCCAAGGCGGTGCTGGCCGACGCGGCCGACAGCGACCTCGACAAGCTCAACGAAGCGCTGCACGAGGTGCACGGCGCGGCCCAGGAGTGGCTGACCGCCGAAGCACCCTCCGATGTGGACACGACCATCACCGGTGTGGCCAGGATGCGCTACGCCCGGCAGAACTTCGAGCTCTCCGTATCACTTCCGCAGCAGGTGATCGACGCGGCGCGGTTCGACGCCGCCGCGCTCACCGCGCTCGCCGCCGCCTTCCACGACCAGCACACCAAGAGCTACGGCTTCGCCCACCGCGACGCCCGGGTGCAGATCGTGGAGGTGCAGCTGACCCCGGCGGCGGTGGTGGACAAACCCGAACTGCCCGCCACCGAAGCAGGAACCGACCCCGCCGACGCGTTGCTCGGGCACCGACCGGTGGACTTCGACGAGACCGGCGAGGTCGACACCCCCGTTTACGACCGGTCGGGCCTGCGCGCGGGCACCGCGCTGCCCGGCCCCGCCATCGTCGAACAGCTCGACACCACCACGGTCATCACCCCATCGGCCACCGCGCGCGTCGACCGCTACGGCAACCTCGTCATCGAACTGGAGCAGCGTTGAACACTCCCGACCCGATCACCGTGCAGGTTATCGGCGCGTCCCTGGTGACCATCGCGGAGGAGATGGGCGCGGTGCTGCGCCGGGCCAGCTACTCCACGAACATCAAGGAACGCTCGGACTGCTCCACCGCGCTGTTCGACGAGCGCGGCAAACTGGTCGCCCAGGCCGAGAACATGCCGATCCACATGGGATCGATGACCGGCCTGATCGACTCGCTGGAAGCCTCCGCGCTGACCGTGCGGCCCGGCGACGTGTTCATCACCAACGACCCGTACCACGGCGGCGGCACCCACCTGCCGGACATCACGATGGTCAAGCCGGTCTTCGACGGCGGTGAGCTCATCGGCTACAGCGCCAACATCGCGCACCACTCCGACATCGGCGGCCGGGTGCCGGGCAGCAACGCAGGCGACTCGAACTCCCTGTTCCAGGAAGGACTGCGGATCCCGCTGGTCAGGTTCGCGACCGCGGCCGGGGTCGAGCAGGCACCGCTGGCATTCGTCGAGCTCAACTCGCGACTGCCCCAGGAGCGGCGCGGCGACATGCTCGCCCAGCTCGCCTCCGTGGAGATCGGGGAACGGCGGCTGCGCGAGGTGCACCGGCGCCACGGCCGCGAGACCGTCCGCGCCGCTACCGCACACCTGCTGGAGCACTCCCGGAAACGGCTGTCGGCGGCGCTGCGCGCGGTCCCGGACGGCACCTACCGGTTCCGCGATCGCATGGACCCCAGCGACGGCCCCGCCGCCGAGATCGTGGTGGCCGTCACCATCGCCGGCGACCGGGTGGCGCTGGACTTCGCCGGCACCGGCCCGCAGAGCCCGGTCGGCATCAACGTGGTGCGCCCGGCGCTGGAAGCCACCGTCTACTACGCCTTGAAAGCAGTGCTGGACCCGGGGATCCCGCCCAATGGCGGGTTCTTCGACGCCGTCGAGATCAGCGCGCCGCACGGCAGCATCGTCAACCCGGTCGAGCCCGCGCCGGTCACCGCTCGCACCGACACCTGCCAGCGGGTCGCCGACGTCGTGCTGGGTGCCTTGGCCGAGGCGGTACCGGAACGGGTACCCGCGGCCAGCCACAGCACCGTCACGTACGTGACGTTCTCCGGGGAGCACGACGGGGAGTTCTTCGTCTACCCGGAGGTGGTGGCCGGCGGTGGCGGCGCCCGGACCGGCAAGGACGGCATGGACGCCATCCAGGTGCACATCACCAATTCCTCGAACCTGCCCATCGAGGCGCTGGAGCAGGAGTACCCGCTGCTGGTCGACACCTACGAGCTGATCCCCGACTCCGGCGGCGCGGGCACCCACCGCGGCGGTCTCGGCGTGCGCCGGGACGTGCGAATCCGCTGCGACCACGCGGAATTCTCCGCGCACGCCGACCGGCAGGCGTCCCGCCCGTGGGGCTTGCGCGGCGGTCAGGACGGCAGCCCCGGACGGTTCGTCATCAACCCCGGCCGCGCAGATGAACGCCGACTGCCGGGCGGCCGGATCTCCGGTGTGCAGCTGCGCGAAGGCGACGTGCTCCGGGTGGAAAGCCCGGGCAGCGGCGGCTTCGGCGACCCCGCGCAGCGCTCGGCCGCGCAGGTGCGCGAGGACCTGCGCAACGGCCGCATCACCGAACGAGCGGCGCGCGAGCACTACGGACCCACCTCGGCCGACTGACTCCCGGCACCGATTGGAGTGCAGGCTTGACATCCTCTCCGCCTTGAAGGGCGAAGATTCCCACCCTCGCGGGTCGGACCTTTCTGCTTCGCGGCCCGTTGCCGCCTGGGGTTACCAGCAAAGGGGCGGTGTACCGCCCACGGTCTTACACAAGCTCCACAGACTTCACGTTCCGCCAGCCCGGCGGTAGGCCCGACCGGCTTGGTTTTCGCCGGTCGGGCAACCAGAACACTAGCAACCATCCGCGAGTAGCCGATCACGGGTTAAGACCAAGACGACTTGGGATCGGCTCCCCTGGTCTGAAGGCCGGGGTATCCGCTGATTGGAGTTCCGATGACGACAGCATCGACCGTTTCCGCGCCTCCGGACAGATCCCTGGTCCGCCGGGTGACCTGGGCGACCTGGTCCGGTTGGGGCCTGGACGGCTTCACCAACCAGATGTTCCCGCTGGCGCTCGGCGGCATCATCGCCGCGCTCGGCCTGACCACGGCCCAGGGCGGTCTGGCCACCTCCAGCGCGCTCATCGCCTCGGCAGTGGGTGGTGTGGTCGGCGGACGCCTGGCCGACCGGTTCGGCCGGGTCCAGGTGCTGGTGCTGGTGATCAGTGCCTACGCCCTGTTCACCGGCCTGACCGCGACCGCGCAGAACTTCGAGCAGCTGCTGATCTGGCGCACCCTCGAAGGGTTCTTCTTCGGTGCCGAGTGGCCGGTGGGTGCGGCGCTGATGGCCGAGTACGCGGCACCGGAGCGCCGGGGCCGGGCACTGGCCTGGATCCAGTCGGCGTGGGCGGTCGGCTGGGGCGTGGCCAACCTCGCCTACGTGCTCAGCCACGCGTGGCTGCCCGAAACCATCGCCTGGCGGGTGATGTTCGCCGTCGGCATCCTGCCGGCGGTGGTCGCCTTGCTGATCCGCCGGAACCTGCGCGATGTCCCGACCGTCCGGGTGCGGCGCGAACCGCGGCAGAAGGGCGCCTTCGGTGAGCTGTTCGCTCCAGGGCTGCGCAAGTACACCGTGCTGGGCACCCTCTTCGGCGCCACCGGCCTGGCCAGCACCTACGCCCTGCAGACCTGGATTCCGCTCTACCTGAAGGAAGAACGCGGTCTGAGCGTGAGCAGCACGGCGCTCTACATCTGGTTCATGATCGTCGGCAACTGGCTCGGCTACGTGCTCGGCGGTCACGTGCACGACCGGATCGGACGACGCCGGGCGTTCACGCTCTTCTACCTGGGCACGGCGGTTTTCGGATTCCTGTTCATGGCCGTTCCGGTGAAGGCGCTCTGGTACAACCTGCTGCTCGCGGCCGTGGTCGGGTTCTTCATCTCGGCCCAGGCATCGGGCAAGGGGGCATTGTTCACCGAACTGTTCCCGGCGCGGGTGCGCGGGACCGGGGCGGGCATCACCTACAACGTCGGCCGCGGTGTCGCGGCGTTCAGCCCGGCGCTGATCGGCTGGGCATCGGAAGGCATGGGGCTGGGCAGCGCCATCGTCGCGGTCCTGCTGGTCTGCACGGCGCTGACCGTCCTGTTCATCTGGCTGCTCCCGGAAACCAAGGGCCGGGTGCTCGACTAGGGGACTTCGCCAGAGCAAGAAGAGATCACCGGCACCACTTGTCCGGTGAGAACTCGACACACACATGGAGAACTGAGAACTCGATGGAGAGATTCCTCCCCACCAAGCGCAGGACGCTTCCAGTCGCGTTTCTGAGCGCCCTCACGGCCGCCGCGCTTCTGTCCACAGTGGCGTCGGCTGCCGAGCCGCCGACCACGGCTGGACCGGCTGCGGCGGCGGAGCAAGCGCCACCGACCACGGCTGGTCCGGTCGCGACGGCGAAGCAAGTGCCGACGCCGACCATCACCGGCCCGGTCCCGGTGGCGATGCCGCCTGGTACCGACCTCACGCACAACTACCCGCAACTGGCGGCGGAGCCCGGCTTCGACCTGTCCCAGCGCGGTTACGTCGAGGAGGAGTACTTCTTCGGAGGAAAGGCGACGCGCTACGACACGCCGCCGATGGCCGACGGCGTCGCATTGTCCACCGGCAATTCGTACAAGACCCGGATGATCGTCCGGCGCCCGGACAACCCCGCGAAGTTCAACGGCATCGTGGTCGTCGAATGGGTCAACGTGACCTCGGGGTACAACCTCGACGTCCACTGGCAGGAATCTCGTGACTACCTGACCCGCGAAGGCTATGCCTACGTGGGCGTGTCGGCGCAACGCGTCGGCGTGCAGCAAGAGCCCTACGGCCTGACCGCGTGGAGCCCGGCCCGCTACGGCACGCTCGACGTCACCGCAGGTGGCACGATCACCGATGACTCGCTGTCCTACGACATCTTCTCCCAGGCCGGACAGGCTGTTCGAACCAACCCGGCCGTGCTCGGCGGACTGCGACCGGCCACCGTGCTGGCGGTCGGGCAGTCGCAGTCGGCGTCGCGGCTGGCGCTGTACTACAACTCGATCCAGCCGCTGGCCCAGGTGTACGACGGCTTCATGCTCTTCGTGGGCAGCGGTGGACCGTTCCGGACCGACATTCCCACGAAGCTGCTGCGCATCAGCACCGAGACCGAGGTCTTCCTGAACCGGGTACCGCACCAGGCGGATTCCGGGGTCTTCCGCTCTTGGGAGATCGCGGGTGATTCGCACGTCGACTACTGGTTCATGATGAATCGCATGCAGGGCGTCGCGCGCGACGCCCTGAAGCCCTTCTCGTTCACCTGCGACCGGCCGCCGCTGAGCCACGTCGACACCAAGAACGTGCTCAATGCCGGGTATCACCACCTCGTCGACTGGGTTCGCCACGACAAGCAGCCGCCCACCGCGCAGCCGATCCGGACGACGCCCACGCCGACCGGGATGGCGATCCCGCGCGACGAGAACGGGCTCGCTTTCGGCGGCATCCGGCTGGCCGAAGTCGACGCGCCGATCGCGACCAACACCGGCGAGAATTCGGGGCAGGAACTCTGCCGACTGTACGGATCGCACCAGCCCTTCACCGCGGAGAAGATCGCTTCGCTGTACCCGACCCACGACGCCTACGTCCGAGCGGTGCGCGACGTGACGAAGCGGAACCTCCGGGAGGGCTTCATCCTCCAGCAAGACGCCGGTGAAACCGTCCGCGAAGCGGAGGCATCGCGCGTCGGGACGTCGAACCCGCTGCCGATCCCATAACCACGACCGAGGCCGACAAAGATCGCCGGCTGTCTGGCGCTGCAACGCCAGACAGCCGGCGATCGACGTCCCGTGTTGGACTGGACAGTCAGCTTTGGTCGTGGAGGAATGCGGGGATTTCACTGCGGGTCGGGTAGTTCGGCAAGGGTGCCGGCTCGCTTTGCAGGAATGCGTTGACGACGGCGTAGGCTCGTTCGTCGTTGTCGTCGAGGCCGTTCCACATGTGGTGTCCGACACCGGGCATGTACTGGGTTCGCTCGATGGCGGGATCGTTGGCCAGAATGGTGGTCGCCCATTGACGAATCTGCGAAGAGCACTCGGCGATCATCAGCATTGCGGGGATGTCGGAGCGCCCAAGTTGCGCAGCAATCGAGGATGATTCCTTGATCGTCTGCTGGAACTGCATGCTCGGGGCGGGGCTGAAGGAGAAGTTCTCGGCCGTGTCCTCGGTGGGGATGCGGTCAGCATCCTGTGCGCAGTAAGCGGATGCGGTGTCGCTGCCGAGGTCGGCGGCTGTGAAGGCGTTGTCGCCTTCGGCCTGCCCGATCAGCCCGGTATCGGGCGAGAGGAGCCCAAGTCGCATGAGGCCGAGCGCGACGGCATACCTGGGGACATTCGTGGAACGTGGACCGCTCGGGGCCGGAGCGATGCCGCGCGCGGTCGGCCGCCCTTGTTGCCCGGCGATCTGCGCTGTGGGGCCGTCCATCGGGCCAGGCTCGGCGATGATCGCTTTGTGCACGCGGGCGGCGACGTCCGGCTCGGCCAGGGCCCGGGTGAGTATGCCCCCTCCTGCGGAGAATCCGAGGACGTCGACCCGGCCCTTGTCCAGGTGGTCGATGAATGCTCCGAGGTCGCGGACCGATCTGGAGGGGTTGTACTGATCCATGGGAAGCAGCTCGCTTCGTCCACCGCCGGCTTGCTCGTAGGCGTAGACGTCGTAGCCCTGTCGTGCCAAGAGCTGCAGGAAACGGTGATCGAGCACCGAGATGCTGCGGACGGGTCCGCCGTGGAGGTACACGAGGGGCGTTGCACGGCGGGGACTGCCCGGGGCGGGCGGGTAGTGGTACACCGCGACCCGGCTTCCCGTGGCCAGACTCCACTTCTGCGTCGCCACGAACGGCAGGTCGGCTGGGAATCGCCGGTCGGTTGGCACGCTCGGGATGCAGACCGACGCCGTCAGCGCTACCGCGATGACCACCGGTGGGAGCGGCACGAGTTTGCGCGGCCCCGCACGGCGGCGGCCCCGCCATATCGCGACGGCGGCCCCGACTCCGAGGGTCGTCAGCCAGGCCACGAGCCCCGAGCCCGCGCCATCTGTCAGGACGAGCAGCGCCAGGAACAGGCCGACCAGTCCCACGACGGCGCCCAAGGCCAGTCCCAGGCGACCGGTGAAGCGGGCAATACGGATGAGGAGTTTTGGCATCACGGGTCCCTGCGAGAGTTTCCAAACTAAGTTTCAAAACGACGTTAGCACGCGAGCTAGACTGGTCACCGTGGGTAGGCCGAGAACGAACGACGACACCGTGAGAGAGCGTCTTGTCGAGTCAGCCACCGAGCTGTTCGCAACCCGTCCACGTGAGTCGATCACTGTCCGCGCCCTGGCTTCCGCCGCCGGAACTGCGACGGCGGCGGTGTACACGTTGTTCGGCAACAAAGACGCACTGATCGACGAGGTGCGCAACAGGGCGGTCGCAGGGCTGTTCCGCGACCTGGCGGCAGTGCCGACCTCCGACGACCCTCTCGCCGACCTCTACGCTCTCGCCGCCACATACCGGCGCTGGGGACGCGAGCACACCCACCTCTACATGGTGTTGTTCGGTGGCGTGCAGACCTTCGACCCGTCGGGCGCGGTCGGAACCGGCGACCCCGTCCGACCGCTCCTGCACGCCATAGATCGCGCCTTGGCGGCGTCCATGCTCACTGGCGACGCAACAGCTATCGCGCTCTCGTTCTGGGTGACCCTGCACGGACTTGTGACCCTCGAACTGGCAGGAGCGCTCGGCACCGCCACGGCCGAGAGCGCATTCCGATCGGCAATCCCCGCAACACTCCGCGGTTGGGCGACCCCGACGGCGGACCGCGCCCTGCACTGCGGCGAAATCACCCAGGCACCGTGATGTCCTGACGGCTCGGCGAACCGTGCCGATCGGAACCGGCTCATGTGCCGCCTGTTGCGCCTTGGCGCGGTGCGACGCTCGCCGCCGCCCGCCAGGCATGGCGCATGGCTGACCCGGCCGGGTTTGGCTGGTGGCTGATTCTGCGTCCGCCATTCGCAGTGCCCATGCACCGACTCGACAGGCTTCCGCAGCCAGGACGCGCCACGCGCCTGGTGAGCGTGTTCGCCTCGTTCCACTTTGGAGAGCGGTACCTCTTCTCGGGTGATAGGCGAACACGCTCAGCCGCGGATCCGATAAGTCCGAAGTGGACGATTTGACGGCCAGAACGGCTTTTGCTCAGGCGGGAAATCCGCTGCGCCCGATCTCTGTCGGCCGGTCGACCGCGCGGAGCATACTGCTGGACGCCCGGCGATCTTCCGGTGTGCAGGAGCGACCAGTTCGGGGGTGCGAATGGCCGAGATCGACGACTTCCAGCACAGTGATTCGAAGCTCCGGCGCGATCTGTCCGTCCAGCAGCTGCTGTTCATCTCGATCGGTTCCATCATCGGATCCGGCTGGCTGTTCGCGGTGCTGTCCGCCGGTGCCGTCGCGGGCCCGGCGGTGATCGTGTCGTGGGTGCTCACCGCAGTTCTGATCTCCTTCCTCGCCTTGAACTACGCGGAGACCGGCTCGATGCTGCCGCGCAGCGGCGGTGTCGCCCGCTACCCGTACCTGACGCACGGCGGCTACCTCGGCTTCCTGCTGAGCTGGTCGATGCTGCTGGGTGGCGTCACCACGGTGGCCATCGAGGCGCTGGCGGTCGTGCAGTACGCCGCCGGTTACGTCGCGACGTGGACCGGCATCGAGCTCACCAGCCACGGCGACGACGGTTCCACGCTGACCGGGACCGGACGCGTGCTGGCGGTCGTGGTGATGCTGCTGTTCTTCTGCGTCAACGTCTTCGGCATCCGGTTCTTCGGCCGGTTCAACCAGTGGGTGAGCTGGTGGAAGCTGATCATCCCGGTGCTGACGTTCGTGCTGCTGTTCACCGTCTTCGACAGCTCGAACCTCGCCGGCCACGGCGGTTTCGCGCCGCAGGGCTGGGGCGCGGTGTTCAACGCCATCGCGGTTTCCGGCATCGTGTTCGCCTTCCAGGGCTTCCGCGAGGGCGTGAACTTCGGCGGCGAGGCGCGGAACCCGCAGCGCGACATCTTCATCGCCACGGTCGGATCGGTGGCCATCTGCGCGGTCATCTTCGTGCTGCTGCAGGTGGCCTTCATCGGCGCCCTCGACTGGGGCTCGCTGGGCGTCGCCCCGGGCGACTGGAGCGGGCTGGAATCCAGTCGCTGGGCGGATCAGCCGCTCTATTCGGCGCTGGAGTCCACCGGCGTCGCACTGCTCGGCGCGTTCGGCGTGTTCTTGCTGGTCGATGCCGCGATCTCGCCGGCAGGCACCGGCTGGATCTACATGGGCGACACCGCTCGCACCCTGTACGGGATGGCGCTGCACGGCAGCATGCCGCGGGCGTTCGCCCGCGTCGGTGAGCGGACCCGGGTGCCGTGGCTGGGCATGGTCGCCTGCCTGGTCGCCGGGTGCGCGTTCTTCCTGCCCTTCCCCGGCTGGTACAAGCTGATCGGCTACACGTCCTCGACCGCCGTGATCACCTACCTCGCCGCCGCGCCGCAACTGCAGGTGATGCGCCGGGTCGCCCCCGATGCGCCGCGACCGTTCTTCCTGCGGGCGTCGAAGTTGTTCTCCCCGCTCGGTTTTCTCGCGGCGAGCATGATCCTGTACTGGTCCGGTTACGAGGTCCTGCAGGGCGTGGTGGCCACCGTGCTGATCGCGTTGCCGATCTACGCGCTGTACCAGGGGCCACGCCAAGGCCGGATGCCCCTGGCCGGTGCCACGTGGCTCGGCGCCGGATTCGCGGTCGTCTGGATCGCCACCCAGGTGATCGGCCCCCTCGGCACGGACAGCCTGCCGTTCATCGCGTTCTGGTCGTTGTCCACCGCGGAGGTCGCCGGCTTCACCTTCCTGTTGTGGCGGATCAGCAGCCCGGAGGGGCGTCGCGAGATCCGGTCCTCCAACTGGGCGGTCGCGCTGACCTTGGTGCTGTACCTGGTTTCCTACTACGGCGCATACGGAACTGCGGCCGTACCGCTGCTGCCGTTCCCGTGGGACAGCGCCGTCGCGGCAGTGCTCGGTCTGATCGCCTACTACTGGGCCGTCGAAAGCGGCTATTCGACGCAGGAGCTGCGGGCCAGCATGTCCGGAGCAGACGATTCCGGAGGGACGCGCAATGGTTGATGTCATCGTCGTCGGTGCCGGTGTGGTGGGTTCCAGCATCGCCTTCCACCTGGCCGAAAGCGGCGCGAACGTGGTGGTGCTCGACCCGACGGGAGGCTTCGGCGGCCAAACGTCGCGGTCCGGGGCGATCATCCGGGACCACCACGCGACCGCCGTGGAAGCCGATCTCGCCTGGGAAAGCCTGACGCAGTACTACGAGTCGTGGGCGACCCGGGTCGGCGGTGCCTGCGGCTTCACCCGCACCGGATTCGCCTACCTGGCCGATGACCGCGATGCCGAAGCGGTCCGGGCCAACGTCGCCATGCTCAAGGCACACGGGATGCCCGACGAGCTGCTGACGCCGGAAGAGCTGCGCGAGTTGGAACCCGGTATCTCGACCGAAGCGATCAGCGTCGTGTCCTATGAGGAACGCAGCGGGTACGCCGATCCGGCTGCCACCACGATCAGCCTGCAGCAGGCCGCTCGACGGTGCGGTGCGCGCTTCGAGCGGTCGCGGGTGTCGGCGCTGCTGGAGGAGTCCGGGCAGGTCGTCGGGGTCCGCACCGAGGACGGTGCGCGGCGGGCCGATTTCGTGGTGCTCGCGACCGGTGCGTGGACGCCTCGTCTGGCCGCGACCGTCGGCCTGCGGCTGCCGATCCGCTCGGCGCGCATCCAGGTGATGCTCTACGAGCGCCCGTATGACCTCCCGACCCACCTGACGATGACGGACGTGGCCAACGACATCTACCTGCGCGCGACGGCAGACCGGTGCACCCTGGTCGGGCGGCACGCGCCGGAGCGCGAATGGCTGGACGACCCCGACGCCGATTTCGGCGTGCCCGACGCGGACTTCGTCGCGGAGGGCCTGGTGCGGCTCGGCCGCCGGATCCCGGCGATGGCCGAGGCCCCGTACCGGATCGGACGCACCTGCGCGCTGGACATCACCCCGGACGGCCGCCCGGTCCTCGGGCCGTGCGAGGTGCCGGGGCTCCACCTGGCGGCGGGTTGGAGCGGCTCGGGATTCGGCAAGGCCCCGGCGATCGGCGCAGAGCTCGCTCGCTGGCTCCTCACCGGCGCCCCGAACCGCCCCGAGCTCAAGGCCTTCACCGGACAACGCTTCGCCACGGGGGCCCTCATCAGGGGCGACCACGAGTACGGAGCCACCGGCCCGCATTGATGCGCGCTGCCGGAGATGCGGCCGGCGGAAGGGGCAGATTCCGCCGGCCGCACGTCCCTCAGGCGGACGCGGACCTGGAGCGCTGCAGGATGTTGAGCGCTTCGAGCAGGTGCACGCGGAATCGCTCGTGGTTCTCGCTCATCGGGAAGTGCCCGATCTCCGGCATCTCGATGAAGGTGCCGTTCTTGATCTGACGGGCCGTCCGCGCGCTGTCGGCGGGAGTGGTGAGGTAGTCGTACTCGCCGGTGAGCATCACGACGGGGCACTGGTCACCGTCGATGTCGCCGAGCCGGTCGCGCAGGTCGTGGTCGACCGAGTAGTAGTGCAGGTCGCCCTTGAACGCTTCGGACCCCTGGGAGTAGTAGAACCAGGTCTTCCAGCGGTCGGCCTCGGGCGACTGCGGCGCCATCAGGTCCCACACGCCGCTGGCGCAGACCTGTGCGGCGTTGGCGTGCGGGTGCTGCCACCAGTCGAGGTAGAAGCCGGGGGAGTAGTCGGCGCCTTCGACCGGGATCACACCGGCGAAGCGGTCCGGCAGTTCACCGCTGAGCATCTCGTGGTGCAGGCCCCGATCCGCTCCGGGACCACGCTTGCAACGCAGTTGGGCAGCGTGCCGGAGTGGACGTTGGTGGCATTGGGTGGCGCTGCGGTGTTGTTCGGATCCGGGTGCAGGCCGACTCGGGGGTGACGCCGAGCGGCCGTCCTGATGCGGGAGGCCGCCGGAGCCATGGCGTCTCCAGCGGCCTCCCCGGAACGCCGGTCAGCTCTGCGCGGGTTGCGGGACCGCGCTCAGGCGGCTGGTCCGTTCGAGAGTGCTGATTCCGGCGGCGCAACACAGGCCGATGACCGCCATGCCAAGCCAGGGCAGCATGGCGAGCCCGGAGGATCGGGCGATGTCCAGTGCACTGCCGGTCAGGAGATTGCCGGCCATGATGCCCACGCCGCAGACCGTGTTGTAGAGCCCGTAGTAGGTCGCGACGAGCCGGTTGCCCGCCAGCGTCACGATCGTCTCCATCTCGAAGGGGAACACGATCACCTGGCCGAGCGCGAGGAGTGCCGCCGACAGCAGCAGCGGGATCGCTCGAACAAGGATTCCGGCCGGGGAAAGGCTTTCCGCCGCGCCCGGCGAGCCTGCGGTGATCAAAGGCGGGAGGAACGCCGCGCTCATCAACAGCAGGCCGACCACGAGGCATCGGCCGGGTTCCCATCGCCGCTTGCACCACGCCGTGATCCGCACTTGCCCGGCGATAGCCAGGATTCCCGACACCGCGAAGAGCGCTGCCACGGTTGCCGTCCCGGGTAGGCCTTCCCCTGCCAGCCGCCGCGCCTCCAGGGGCAAGGCCAGATAGACCTGGAACGACAGCACATAGCTGCCGATCATCGCGATGGAGAACATGACGAACGACCTGTTGGAGAATGCCGTTCGCCAGTCCGCGAGGACCGATTGCTCGGTATCCGCAGCCGAGTCCGTTCGCTGCGCCTTGCGCTGTGGCAGGGCGCGGGCTTGCAGGATCGTCAGGGCCGCGAAGACCGCTGCGGAGACGAAGCAGGTGAGCTGGAACGCCACGCCGGTCAGCACCATCCCCACCAGCGGCCCCAACAGGATGCCTGCCTGGTAGAAGACGTTGAACAGCGCGAACGCCTCGACTCGCCGGTCACCGGAATCGTGCGAGAGGTAGGCGCGCACGGCCGGGTTGAACAAGGCTCCGGCGAAGCCGGTCGCAGCCGAGGCGAGCACCAGCGCCGGCACCGAGTCCACGACGCCCAGCAGCGCGAATCCCGCCGTCCGCAGCAGGCAGCCGGCGATGATGAGCGGCTTGTAGCCCAGGCGGTCGGCGAGGGTGCCGCCGATCAGGAACATGCCCTGCTGCGAGAAGTTGCGGACCCCGAGGATGAGCCCCACCAGCCAGGTCGCCAGGCCCAGCCCGTCGGACAGGTGCGCGGCCAGGTAGGGGATGAGCATGTAGAAGCCGAGGTTGATGGTGAACTGGTTGATGACGAGCAGCTGGACCGGCCGGCTGAAGGACCGGAACTGGCGGACCGTCCGGATCAACGCCCACCTCCGACGGGTGCGCCTTCGGTCGGGTTCGAGACGTGCTCGCACCTCGTCCACCGGGTCACTTCGCGTTGTCCCGGGTGATCGATCAAGTCCGGATCTTCCGGCGGAGTCGTCCCGAGAAGACCGTGCCGAGCGCAGTATTCGTCGCTGTACACGGTGTCGAAGTATCGCTGTGGTCCATCCGGGAAGACCGCCGCGATGCGGGTGTCCGGCCCCGCCGTGCGGGCGACCCAGCCGGCGACGAGCGCCACCGCGCCGACGCTCCAGCCGCCGCTGGCGTAGGTGGCGGCCGCGAGCTTTCGGGCCGACCACACGGCTTCGCTCGGGCCGACCCAGTGCACCTCGTCGAACGAGTCGTAGTCGATGTTCCGCGGGTAGATGCTCGAACCGAGGCCGCGCATGAGGCGCTGGCGCGCTGGTTGTCCGAAGATCGTCGACCCGATGGTGTCGACGCCCACGACGCGCAGCTCGGGGAAGAACGTCCGCAACACCCGGCTGACGCCCGCCGAATGACCACCGGTTCCGACGGAGCACACCAGGACGTCGAGCCTGCGGAGCTGGGTCACCAGTTCCAGCGCCAGCGACGCGTATCCGTCCACGTTGTCGGGGTTGTTGTACTGATCTGGGCCGAACGAGCCGGGATTCTCCGCGAGGAGCTCGGCCACGCGATCGCGGCGCGCCTGCTGCCAGCCACCGGTGGGGTGCGGTTCGTCCACCACGTCGACACGGGCCCCGTAGGCCCGCAGCATCCGGTGCATGATCGGCTCCATGCCCGGATCGGTCACCAGGGTGACCGGATGCTCGTACCTGATGCCGGCCAACGCCAGGCCCAGGCCCAGGGTGCCGCTGGTCGACTCGACGATCGCGCCGCCGGACGCCAGCTCACCGCGCTGGCGGGCCCGTTCGATCATGTGCAGTGCGGGACGGACTTTCATGCCGCCCGGGTTGTGGCATTCCAGTTTCGCCCAGAAGCCGCAGCCCGCTCGGTTGAACGGCCGGTCGATCCACAGCACGGGGGTGTTCCCGATCGTCGTGTCGATGGTGTTCGATGTGCCGGGAGCAGCGGAAATCCTCGCCAGTTGGGCGAGAGCGACATCGGTTCGCGCGGGTGGGAGCAGGGTATCCATTCGTGTCCCTCGGATCGCTGCGCGTACATGCGCAGGGCAGGAAGGCGTGCCGGACCGGCGTGACCGGAGGATTCCCGGTCGCGCTGGGAAGAGGCACGGTGAACGTGATCAGCGTGGAAGGCGAGCGCTGATCACGTTCGCGAGGTGCACGAGGAAGCGAGGATCTGACGCCCGCTCGGCGGCAGTGCCGGGTGCGAGGAACTCGTGAGCGAAACCCACCCGCGGTCGCCGCGGAGGAAGGACGGCCACGCCACCGGGTCCGTCGTCGCTGCGACGAGAGCCGGGACCGGCGAGATGTCCCGTGCGGAAAGCCCGCAATGCAAGTCGCCCGGGCCATGCTGCTCGGTGCCGTCGTCGCCCGGGGACTGGTCGCAGTCCTGGCTCGGGGGGCTCGAAGCGTTGGCGCCCGCGTGGACGCCGGCCGGGTGCGCTGGGGCGAGTCCGACCACCACGTGCGTGGCGAGGAACGCGGTCAACGCGAAAAGCACGATGCACAACCAAGCGCCGCCGATGTGGCGGACCGTGAACGGTTGGGTTCGCACAGTGACAACTGTAGCGCGTGCTGCCGGGCGCAGCTAGGCGGGGTTGGTCTTGGCGATGGCACGCCGATGACGTGTTCTTTCTTGCGTGGCAACGCGATCGGGTGACTGCTGGAATATGTCTATAGTGGATACTCGGGGATGGGTAGGCCGAAGCTCGTCGTCGTGGATCGGCCTCGGGCGCCCCGTCGTCGGTCGAGGAAAGTCCGGGAAATGCGAACGAGACCTCGGCCTCCGAGGTCTCGTTCGCAGATGGGGCCCGGGCGTCGTGCGTTTCGGGTAGGGCCGCGTAGCGACCGGCTGCGGTGCAACTGTCGTCAATCTTGCCTCCTGACCGTGAACCCCACCGCGTGAGCGGCCGAGCAGTGCCTTCCGGTACCCGGGGCGTCGCGCACCGGAGCTCCGGTAGGCCACTATAGATCGTCTACTAGGTGAGCTAGTAGATCGGGTACTAGTGTGAGTAGTAGACAAGTGTTCGGTCGTCGAGTAGGTTTCGCTCCCGGGTTGCGGGGAGCCCACATCGACGACACCAGTGCAGGCTCTCCGGGCGGCTGAGGCCATGCGTCCGACCGACCGCCGGCGAGAGCTCGTAGAGACGAAGGAGAGCGGTCCAGCGTGGCTTTGCGCCAGTTGAAGCGTTCGATGCGGAGTGCGATCTCGGCCTCCGCGGTGGCCGTGGCGGCAGTGTCGGTGGCCTTGCCCGCAGTTGCGCAGCCGTCGGATCCGGGAAGTGGTTCCCCCGAGATGAGGCGTTACAAGCAGCTGAGCGAAGACGCGGGCAAGGCGAACGAGGACGTTCTTGTCGCTCAGGACGAACTCGACAGGAAGCGGGCCGAACTCGACGCCGCGAAGGCGCAAGTGGCTGCGGCCAGGAGCGTTGAGCAGCAGAGCCGGACGGATGAAGCGCGCCTGCAGGGCCGGGTCGACGAGCTCTCGGGCGCGGCATATCGCGGTTCGCGGCTGAACGGGCTCTCGGCCTTGCTCGCCAGCGAGAATCCCGACGCGTTCCTCGACCGTGCCACCGCCCTCGAGGTGATGGCCGCGGACAACGGCGAAGTCCTGAGCAGCTACGCCCGCGCCTCCGCCGGCGCCGCCGAGGCTCGTGGCACGGCCGAGTCGGCCGAGCTGCGAGCGCAGGAGGCCGCCGATACGGCGGCCAGGCTCCTGGAGGACGTGCGAAACCGGAAGCGGGAACTGGACAAGCAGGTCGGCGACCTGCGCGAGGCGATGTACGAGCTGAGCTCCGAGGAGAAGGCCGGTCTGAAGGGGCCGGTCGACTCCGGCAGCTACCTCGGGCCGCCCGGTGCGGCGAACACCGCCCTGCAGGCGGCCCTGTCGAAACGGGGATCCGAGTACGTCTGGGGCTCAAAGGGGCCCGGCACGTTCGACTGCTCCGGCCTGACCTACTGGGCGTACAAGCAGGCCGGGATCACCATTCCGGGCAACAGCCGGGCCCAGTGGGGCGTGGGGCGGCCGGTGTCGAAGGACCAGTTGCAGCCGGGAGACCTGATCTTCTTCGACGACGGCAGCGGCAATCCCTCGAAGATTCACCACGTCGGCATGTACGTCGGCGGCGGGAAGATGATCGACGCCCCCACCGAAGGTCAGCTGGTGGACGTGCGGTCGGCGAAGGGCGACGGCCACTACATCGGCGCGCGGCGCATCGTCGGGTGAGCTGCCGGGGCGCTCGGCGCGTTGCCGCCCCGCTTCCGGATGGCCGAAAACCACTGTCGAAGCTGGAAATGACGGACTCGAGGCGGTCGAGAATGATGAGTGGGAAGAAGCCCGGGAAGAACAGCGTCGCCGCGGTGCGGCGCAGATCCGTCTCCTGGGTCATGGTCGCGGCGGTGGCGGTTGTCGTCGTCTTCGCCGGCTCCATCTTCGGGTACGTCTACGTGCAGTACTCGGCCAAGGCGGAGCGCGAGGCTGCCGTCGCCGAGTGGACGCCGTCGGAGACGAACCGGGACCCGGCGCGGAAGATTCCCGGTGTCGTGGCCCAGGATTACGAGGCGGGGAAGCACGTGACGCCGGCTCAGCGCGTCAACTACGACGCCAGCCCGCCTTACGGCGGTCCGCACGACGGGGCCTGGGCGTCGTGCAACGGCGTGGTCTACGAAAGCCCGGTCCGGACGGAGAACTTCATCCACTCCCTCGAACACGGTGCGGTGTGGATCACCTACAACCCGGAAAGCGTTGATGGCGCGGGTGTTGCCGCCCTCCGGGAGAAGGTCCAAGGACAGCAGTACCTGACGATGTCGCCGTACCCGGGACTGGACAAGCCGATCTCGCTGCAGTCGTGGGGACGTCAGCTCAAGGTCGACCGCGCCGACGACCCGCGCGTCGACCAGTTCATCCGGGCGACCCGCACCAACCAGTACACCCACCCCGAGGTCGGGGCGTCCTGCGACGCCCTCGGTGCCGGCCAGTTCGATCCCGACGCGCCGCCGCCCTTCGACCCGAATCCGCTGGGCGCCGACGCCGTGCCCATGGCGGCCGGGAACGGGACCGGTGCGGGGCAAGGGAACTGGATGGGAGCGCGATGACCGGGGAACACGGCATATCCCGCCCGCTGAAGCTCGTCCTCACCGCCGGTGTCCTGCTGGCGGTCGGGCTGCTGATCGCCGCGGGGGCGCTGTTCGTCGCGACGCCGGATCGCAGGGAGGCGAAGGCCGCCGAATCGGTGGACGTGGGCTTCGCGCAGGACATGAGCGCGCACCACCTCCAGGGCGTCCAGATGGCGAACATCGCGCGCGAACGCAGCGTGGATCCGAGGATCAGGCAATTGGCCTTCGACATCGAGACATCGCAGCTGGAGCAGGCCGGACGCATGAAGGGCTGGCTCGGCCTGTGGAACCAGCCTGAATTGCCGCTCGGCGGGTACATGACGTGGATGCGCCAGATGCCGTCGCACGACCGGCACGGGCAGGGATCGCAGGCGACCGCGGCGATGCCGGGGATGGCTTCGGCGGAGGAACTGGCGAAGCTGCGCGGCCTGGCGGGAGCCGAGTTCGACGCGTTCTTCCTCCAGCTCATGGTGCGGCACCACCAGGGCGGGGCACCTATGATGAGCGAGGCTGCGGAGCGTGCGGAGCTGCCGCAGGTGCGCAACCTCGCTCAGCAGATGCTAAACGCGCAAGGCACCGAGATCGAAGTCATGAAGCAGCTGCTCGCCGAGCGCGGTGCGCAACCGCTCCCGGCGCCCAACTGACCGCCGAACTCGGGCAACGTGCTCCGGCGAACACCGCCTCGTCCCAACGGGTTCGTTCATTTCCCGGGGCGAGATCGTCGTCGCAGCCCCCGGCGCAGTGCTTCCGACTCCTCGTCGGAGGCGGACTGGGCGAAGTGCAGGAGCACCGCTCCCGGATCGTGCGGTCAGCCCCGGTAGGCCTCCAAGAACCGGAGCCACACCTCGCTGATCGTCGGATACGACGGTACGGCGTGCCACAGGCGGCTGACCGGGATCTGCCCGACGATGGCGATGGTGGCCGAGTGGATGAGTTCGCCGACACCGGGCCCGACGAAGGTGACGCCGAGGAGGGTTTCGTCGTCGAGGTCGACGACCATGCGGGCCCGGCCCCGGTAGCCGTCGGCGTACAAGCCCGCCCCGGCGACAGCGGAGAACTCGACGTCGACGGCGCGGGCGCGGTGTCCGGCCTGCTGGGCCTCGGCGAAGGTGAGGCCGGCGGCCGCGGCCTCCGGGTCGGTGAAGACGACCTGCGGGACGGCGGCGTGGTCGGCGGTCGCGGCGTGCGCGCCCCAGGGGTCGGGTTCGAGCAGGGGCGTGCCCTGGGCTCGGGCGGCGATGGCGGCGCCCGCGATCCGGGCCTGGTACTTGCCCTGGTGGGTGAGGAGCGC
Organism: Saccharopolyspora sp. NPDC045941; assembly: GCF_056431445.1. Lineage (NCBI taxonomy): Bacteria > Bacillati > Actinomycetota > Actinomycetes > Pseudonocardiales > Pseudonocardiaceae > Saccharopolyspora > Saccharopolyspora sp. NPDC045941. The sequence goes on along the minus strand of NZ_JBWKKU010000060.1, from coordinate 41,156 downwards.
GCGGTGGTTGACGTCGCCGACGGCGTAGAGCCAGTCGGTGCCGGTGACGAGGAGGCTGTCGTCCACGGACAGCCAGGATCCTGGCTCCACGCCTACCGTTTCCAGGCCGATGTCGTCGGTGCGCGGTGCGCGTCCGGTGGCGAAGAGGATTTCGTCGGCCTCGACGCGGTCGCCGGTGTCGGTGGTCACGACGACCGTGCCGTTCTCGCGCGCCACGGAGGCGACGGAGGTGCCGGTGCGAATCTCCACGCCTGCCGCGGAAAGTGCCTCGGCGACGAGCTCGCCGGCGAAGGATTCCATGCGGGGCAGCAGGCCCTTGCCGCGCACCAGGACGGTGACCTGCGAGCCGAGTGCTTGCCAGGCCGTGGCCAGCTCGGTGGCGACCACGCCGCCGCCGACCACGACCAGGCGGCGGGGAACGGCTGGGGAGCTGGTGGCTTCGCGGCTGGTCCAGGGGCGTACGTCGGCGAGTCCGGGCAGGTCGGGCAGCTGGGCTCGGCTGCCGGTGCAGACGGCGACGGCGTGCCGGGCGATGAGGGTGTGCTGCTCGCCGTCCGGGCCGGTCACGGTCACCGCGCGTGGTCCGGAGAAGCGGCCGTGGCCGCGGTAGATGTCGGCGCCGATGTTCTCCAGCCACCCGACCTGGCCGTCGTCCTTCCAGTGCGAGGCGTAGTAGTCCCGGTGGGCGAGGACCGCGGCGGCGTCGAGATCGCCTCGGACCAGTTGGCGCAGTCCGGGCACCCGGCGGGCGTCGGCCCGGGCGATGGCCGGGCGCAGCAGTGCCTTGCTGGGCATGCAGGCCCAGTACGAGCATTCGCCGCCGATCAGCTCGCTCTCGACGATCGCGGTGGAGAGACCGGCCGCTCGGGTGCGGTCGGCGACGTTCTCGCCCACGGGCCCGGCTCCGAGCACCACGACGTCGTACTCGGTGGAATCCGCCTTCGCCGGGGCGCCGGCCTGGTGAGTGGCGACGGTGCTGCTCATGGGTGATTCCTTCTTCCGGTCGTGGCGGACGAGGACGAGACGTCCCTTGGCGTGCGGCGCCTCACGGGCCAGCATTCCAGGCTCCGCGCAAGGCAAGGCCGGCGGCTTTGACGTGTCTGTCGGGCCGGAAAAGGTGAACGGGCCACCACGCCCTGCGTGATGGCCCGTTCTGCTCCGGCGGTCAGTCGCGCGCGGCCACCGGTTCCCGCCGGTCGATGACCGGGGCGAGGTCGGCCGGGTCTCCCGCGGTGCTGCGGAAGCCGCGCAGCCGCAGGCTGTTGCTGACCACGAACACCGAGCTGAACGCCATCGCCGCCCCGGCGATCATCGGGTTCAGCAGTCCCGCTGCGGCCAGCGGGAGGGCGGCCACGTTGTAGGCGAAGGCCCAGAACAGGTTGCCCTTGATGGTGCGCAGGGTGCGGCGGGACAACCGGATCGCGTCGACGGCGGCGCGGAGGTCGCCGCGGACCAGCGTCAGGTCGCTGGCCTCGATGGCGACGTCGGTGCCGGTGCCCATGGCCAGGCCGAGGTCGGCCTTGGCCAGGGCCGCGGCGTCGTTGACGCCGTCGCCGACCATCGCCACGACCTTGCCCTCGCCCTGCAGGCGCGTGACCACGTCGACCTTGTCCTTCGGCAGCACCTCGGCGATGACCTCGTCGATGCCGACCTGCTCGGCCACGGACTTGGCGACGGCCTCGTTGTCGCCAGTGAGCAGCACCGGCGTCAGGCCGAGCTCCCGCAGCTGCGCGATGGCCTGCGCCGAGGTGGGCTTGACCGTGTCGGCGACGACCAGCACCGCCCGGGCCAGCCCGTCCCAGGCGACCGCCACCGCGGTGCGGCCTTCTGCTTCCGCAGCGGCCTTCGCCGCGGCGAGCTCCGCGGTCAGCGGCTGGCTCCACTCCGCCAGCAGCGCCGAGCGGCCGACCAGCACCGCGTGCCCGTCGACGATGCCCTGCACGCCCAGGCCTTCCACGTTGGTGAAGTCCTCCGCTGCGGGCAGCTCGCCCACCGCCCGCTCCGCGCCGCGTGCGATGGCGCGGGCGATGGGGTGTTCGGAGGCGTTCTCCAGCGCCCCGGCGGTCCGCAGGACCTCGTCGCGGTCGGTGCCGGCGGTGAGGTGGACGTCGATCAGTTCCATCTGGCCGGTGGTGACGGTGCCGGTCTTGTCCAGGACGACGGTGTCGATGCGCCGGGTGGACTCCAGCACTTCCGGGCCCTTGATCAGGATGCCGAGCTGCGCGCCGCGGCCGGTGCCGACCAGCAGCGCGGTCGGGGTGGCCAGGCCCAGGGCGCACGGGCAGGCGATGATCAGCACCGCGACGGCGGCGGTGAACGCGGCCGCCAGTCCGGTGCCCGAGCCCAGCCAGAACGCCAGCGTTCCCACCGACAGCGCGATCACGATCGGCACGAACACCGCCGAGATCCGGTCCGCGAGCCGCTGCACGGCGGCCTTGCCGGTCTGCGCGTCCTCGACCAGCTTGGCCATCTGGGCGAGCTGGGTGTCCGAACCCACCCGGGTCGCCCGCACCACCAGCCGACCGCCGGCGTTGACGGTGGCACCGACGACGTTGTCGCCGGGACCGACCTCGACCGGGACGGATTCGCCGGTGAGCATGCTGGCGTCGACCGCCGAGCTGCCCTCTTCGATCACGCCGTCGGTGGCGATCTTCTCGCCGGGCCGGACGACGAACCGGTCCCCGACGGCGAGTTCGCCGGTGGGGATGCGGACTTCGCGGCCGTCGCGGAGCACCGCGACGTCCTTCGCACCGAGCTCCAGCAAAGCCCGCAACGCCGCACCTGCGCGCCGCTTCGACCGCGCCTCGAAGTAGCGCCCGGCCAGGATGAACGTCGTCACCCCTGCCGCGACCTCCAGGTAGATCGAGCCCGCGCCATCGGTGCGCTGGATGGTCAGCTCGAAGGGGTGCGTCATGCCGGGCGTGCCCGCGGTGCCGAACAGCAGCGCGTACAGGGACCACAGGAACGCCGCGATGGTGCCCATGGAGACCAGGGTGTCCATCGTGGCCGCGCCGTGGCGCAGGTTCGTCCACGCCGCCTTGTGGAACGGCCAGGCGCCCCACACCAGCACCGGTGCGGCCAGCGTCAGCGAGATCCACTGCCAGTAGGTGAACTGCAGGGCCGGGACCATCGCCAGCGCGATCACGGGCACGGACAGCACGACCGATGTGATCAGCCGCTGCCGCAGGGTTCGGGTCGAGTCGGCTTCCTCGTCGTCCCGCTCGGTCGCCGGGCCGCTGTCCTGGTCGGTCCTGGGCAGGGTCGCGCCGTACCCCGCGGCCTCGACCTCCGCGATGAGCTGTTGCGGGTCGATGCCTTCCGGGACGCTGACCTTCGCCTTCTCGGTGGCGTAGTTGACGGTCGCCGCGACGCCGTCGAGCTTGTTCAGCTTGCGCTCGATGCGCGCCGCGCACGAGGAGCACGTCATGCCGGAGATCGAGAGTTCGAGTTCGCTGGTGACTTGCGGGGGTCGTTCCGTGGCGGTCATGCCGTTCTCTCCTCGCTGCTCAATCTCTTCGGTCAGCCGTCGTGGCCGGCGTGGCCGTCACCGCGCTGGGTTTCCGGGGTGGTGCCGCCCGCGGCGTCCACGGTGAACTCCGCGGTGCGCACGACGCCGTTGTGCTGGAAGTCCAGGAACAGCCGGTAGGTACCAGCGGTGGGCACTTCCGCGACGAAGTCGATCTCCGGGCCGGGTGCCGTCCTGCCGTCGCCGGGCGTTCCCTCGGGGTGCACGTGCAGGTAGGCCAGGTCGCCTTCGCGCAGTGCCACCAGGTGTCCGTAGGCGGACAGGTACGGCTGCAGGTCGGTGACGGGCCGGCCGTCCTTGGTGACCGCGAGCCGGACGGGGGAGGCCTGGCCGGGGACGAGCTCACCGTCCAGCCGGACCTGGTAGCCGTCGACCTCTGCGACCCGGGAAGGAGCGAAGTCGCGCGGTTCGAAGGCCCCGCCGGCGGCGATGTCGGTGCCGAGGGTGGCCGGAGCGGCGCCGGTCGGGGTGAAGTCGGCGAAGACCCGGTAGCTGCCGGCTTCGGGCAGGTCCAGCGGGACGGTCCAGGTGCCGTCCGCGGCCATCTCCGGGTGCAGGTGCTGGAATCCCGCGGTGTCGCGGCGCACCACGATGAGGTGCATCCGCTTGTCGTGCTCGACGTCGAACCCGGTGACCGCGTTGCCGTCCGGGCCGAGGATGCGGAAGGAGAAGGGCTCGGTGGTGCCGGTGGCCTGCGTCGTGTCGGTGGGCGCGAGGGTGTAGCCGCCCCTGGACGACGTCAGTCCGCCGGGCAGGGTGGTCTCCGCGACGGTGCCGCTGTGGGTGTCCCCGTGCCCGGCGACCTCACCGCCGGGCATGTCGCCGTGACCGCTCGGGGCGGACATGGCGGTGAAGGGACCGACGGCGGTACCGGTCGCCCAGGCGCCACCGGCGACCAGGGCGAGCGCCGCACCGTAGGCGGAGAGCTTGCCTGCTGTGTTCATGATTCCTCGCTGTGCTGGTGGCCGGGCCGGGAGCCCGGCCCGGTCGGGGGTGGAGGTCAGCTGGGGGCCAGCTCGTAGCCGGCCTCTTCGACGGCGGCCCGCACGTCGGCGTCGCTGATCGCGTCGGCGCTGGTCACGGTGACGGAGCCGGTGGGCAGGTCGACGGCCACGTCGGAGACGCCGCCGATCTTGCCGACCTCCTCGGTCACCGACTGCACGCAGTGCCCGCAGGTCATGCCGACAACGGTGTAGGTGGACTCGGCCATCAGGGGCTCCTCGGTGTCATGTCGTCCGGTTCGTCGCTTCTACCCCTAGGGGGTAGCTGTATTGGCGACATTGGATTTATACCCCCATGGGGTATGTGGGTCAAGTCTGCGGAGGACTGTTCGATCGGACGGGTTGCCCCCGCCGGCTGATCCGGGCAGCGGGGTATCTACTAAGATCCATAGTAGTGTAGAACGAGTTGATCTCGTGGCTGAGTGGTTCGGTTGCCCGCTTTACGCTGCCCACCTGACCCGGTCGTCCAGGCGGTGCTCCATGTGCGTCCGATGTGGATTCCGGAGATCGGGCGCGCGAACTCGCGCCGGCCCGGATGGAGATCGGGTACGACCTCGTCGTGGTCGTCCTGTGGGCGCTGCCCGGTCGTTGGAAGTAGTTTGGCCGTGTCAGTGCGGTGCTCAAGTGCGACCGGGACGGAGACTGTCATGCCGGGCAAGGCGAACCTCGATCGGCTGCGGCGCTATTGGGACCGGCACTCCCGCGGTTACGACCGCCAGATGGGGTTCATGGATCGGAAGTTCTTCGGCGACACGAGGCAGTGGCTGTGCGGGCAAGCCGAAGGGGAGGTCCTCGAAGTCGCCATCGGTACCGGGCTGAACCTCGGCTGGTACTCCGACGACGTGCGGCTCACCGGGGTCGATCTGAGCCCGGGCATGCTCGACCACGCGCGCCGTCGTGCGGAAGAGGCGGGCCGGGAGGTCGCGCTGGGCATCGGCGATGCCCAGCGGCTCGAGTTCCCGGACGCCTCGTTCGACACCGTGGTCTGCACGTTCTCCCTGTGCGCGATTCCGGACGATCGGGTGGCCGTCGGGGAGATGAAGCGTGTTCTGCGGCCGGGCGGACGGTTGCTCCTGGCCGACCACGTGGTGAGCACGTCGTGGCCGGCTCGGGTTGTGCAGCGGTTGCTGGAAGTCGTCACGATCCCGGTGGGCGGGGAGAACTTCCGGCGTCGCCCCATCAAGCACGTGCAGGCCGCCGGGTTCAGCATCGAGCAGCATGATCGTTTCAAGCTGGGGATCGTCGAGAGGCTCGTCGCCCGCAAGCCCGCGGCCTGATCCGCGCGCTCCCGTTCGGCGAGACCTGCTCCTGCCCGACAACGGACGGTTCATCGCCCGTCCGCCGAACGACGCAGCTGCTCGTAGTCGCCGACGAGGTTCCACGGACGAAAAGCGCCGCATCGCTGTGAAGCCCGCTCCGGGTGCCGTGCTCGGCCCTCAGCCGAGTCCGGACGAGATGCCCACTCCCAGCGCGACGGCCAGCACGACGCAGGCGAACGCGCGGCGGACGGTGGTTGCCGGGAGGCGAGCCGCGAACCTGCCTGCGGCCACCGACACGAGCATCGCAGTGCCGGCGAACGCGATCAGCACGCCCACCTCGATGCTGCCCGCGGTGCCGATGTGCGCGAGCAGCCCGCTGCTCGCGTTGATCAGCACCACCACCAGGGAGGTGGCCACGGCTTGCGGCGCGGCCAGGCCGAGCAGCACGGACAGCGCCGGGACGACGATGAAGCCGCCGCCGACGCCGAACAGCCCGGTGAGCACGCCGACGCCGGCTCCGGCCGCTGCCGACTTCGGCAGGCAGCGGCGGTGATCGATACCGCCATCCGGCATCCGGCACGCGCCCGTGTGCTCGTCGTTGCCGGTGAACATGCGCACGGCCACGACGACCATGAGCGCGGCGAAGGCCAACAGCAGCCTGCGCTGCGGGAACTCCCGGCCGAGCGCCGTGCCTGCGAAGGTCCCCGGCAGGCCGGCGGCGCCGAACACCAGCGCCACCGGCCACTGCACTGCGCGCAGCCGGGTCCGGGACGACAACCCGCCGATCGACGACGCGGCCACCACCACCAACGCGGTCGGGATCGCGGTGCTCAGCGGCTGCCCGACGCCGTAGACGAGCGCCGGGACCGCCAGGATGGAACCACCGGCGCCGAGCAGGCCCACCGAAAGGCCGATCACGACGCCGAAGACGACGGCAGGCAGCATCGCTTCAGCGGGCCGGTGCGTCGTCCGCGGTCAGCGCCGCGAGCAGCATCGGCGCGTCCTGCGCCGGGGTCCGGTTGTACGGCAGCAGCGAGAGCACCCGCGCCATCGCGCAGGTGTTGCTCAGCGCGGAGAACGTCAGCCCGCCGCCGATGAATCCGGCCAGCCACTTCATCTTCGGGGCGACGACGCTGCCCAGGACACCGGTCAGCACCAGCGATCCGGCGACCAGTCGCACCTGGCGTTCCATCGCCCACTTGCCGGTTCCGCGCGCGACCGGGGCGCCCTGCTGGTCCCACGCGTTGATGCCGCCGGCCAGGACGGTCGGCCGGCCCAGCCCGGCGGCGGCGAGCAGGGTGCGGGCGTCCTCGGCCCGGACGCCGGAACCGCACACCAGCACCAGCGGGTCTTCGTGCCCGGCTGCCAGGTCGGCTTCCCGCAGCAGGTCGAGCGGCACGTTGTAGGAGCCGGGGATGTGCGCGGCGGCGAACTCGCCGGGCGTGCGCACGTCGATCAGCCGCGCCCGGGGCTCGCTTTCGAGCAGCGCGCGAGCGCGGGAAACGTCCACAGTGGATGATAATGGGCCGGTCATGGTCCTCCTTCTGCCGAGATGTGTCGTCATGCCGCGGTGACCAGGGGAACCCCGGCCGGGCCCGCGGCGGCGAACGCGTCGTCCACGATGACGGCGGTCCGCCCAGCGGATTCCAGCAGCGACGCCGCGGCGGTCGCCCGGTACCCGCTGCCGCAGTGCACCCACACCGATCCGGCCGGGATCTCCGGCAGCCGGTCCGCCAGCTCGTAGAGCGGGATGTGCACGGCGCCTTCGACGTGCGAGGCGCGCCATTCGTTGTTGGTCCGGACGTCCAGCACGACGTCGGTGCTCGGGAGCTCGGCGGGTGCGCCTGCCAACGCGGCGGCCAGTTCGGCGAACGTGGCGGTCGGGGTGCTCACCAGCTGGGACTCGTCGGCGGCCAGCTCCGCGGGCTGCCCGGTCGCGGCGGCGGCGAAGTGGTCGATGCCGATGCGGGCGAGCTCCCGCTGCGCGTCGGCGACCTGCTCGCTCGACTCCCCGACGAGCGTGATCGGCGCGCCCCAGTCGATCATCCAGCCCAGCCAGGTGGCCATCGGCCCGTCCAGGCCGAGGCTGATCGTGCCCGCCAGGTGCGTGTCGACGTAGGCCTTGCGGGACCGCAGGTCGATGACCCATTCACCGCGCCGCAAGCGTTCGGCCAGGTCTGCCGGCGTCGCTTGGGCGGGTGCGCGCAGGTCCAGCGGCTCGGGGCCGGCGATGTTGCGCGTCCCCATGTGCGCGTAGTAGGCGGGGTAGGCGTCCAAACCGGCCAGGGTGGTGTCGACGAAGTCCTGCTCGGCCAGCGAGAACGCCGGGTTCGCCGAACGCTGCTCGCCGATCGTCGACGAGTCGCCGTCGGCCTGGGTCGCCGAGCAGAAGCTGCCGAATCCGTGCGTGGGCCAGATCTGGGTGCCCTCCGGCAGCAGGTCGGCGAGCTTCCGGGCCGACCTGTGCTGGTGCCGGGCGAGTTCTTCGCTGTGCTGCTCGCCGAGCAGATCGGTGCGCCCGGTCGTGCCGTAGAGCAGGGATCCGCCGGTGAACACGCCGACCGGTGCGCCGTCGCTCTCCAGCACGTACGAGAGGTGGTGGAAGGTGTGGCCGGGCGTGGCCACGACGCGCACCCGGAAACCGTCGGCGACGTCCAGCAGGTCGCCGTCGCGCAGCGGGCGGTGGGTGAACGGCGCGTCGTCGGCCGCGGCGATGCCGTACTCGGCTCCCGTCAGCCGGGCGAGCTCCAGGCCGCCGGAGACGTAGTCGTTGTGGACGTGGGTTTCCAGGACCAGCGCGATCCGCGTGCCCAGCCGGCCGGCGAGGGCGATGATGCGGTCCACGTCGCGCTGGGGGTCGATCACCACCGCGCGCCGCCCGTCGGTGGCCAGGTAGCTGCGGTCGCCCAGCGACGAGGTTTCGACGACCTCGACGCGGAGCCCGGCGAGTCGTGAGGGCGCTGCTGTCACTTCGATTCACCTCCGATACCCCGGGGGGTATGGTTTGGCGCACCTGTGCGCTGGGCGAGGTCGCGCCGGTTGTCAGGCGAGGGCGAGGAAGAGTCGTTCGAGCTCCTGCTCGGTCATCGGGGGTTCGTCCCCGTTGTCCCGCGCCTGCTGGCAGTACCGCATGCCGCTGGCCACGATCTTGAAACCGGCGCGGTCCAGGGCGCGGGAAACGGCGGCCAGCTGGGTCAGCACCGCCGCGCAGTCGTCGCCTTCTTCGATCGCCTCGATGACGCCGGCCAGCTGGCCCTGCGCGCGCCGAAGGCGGACCAGGGCGTCGCCCAGGAGTTCGGGTTTCATCTGCATGTCTCTCTCCTCCTGTGCCGACCATACCCCGGGGGGTACCCGATTGGGCGGGATGTGACGGGACGCACGGCGGCCGGCTTCGAGCGGGTCGGCCCTCCCGGGCCGATATGTACTATCCATCTTAGTAGTTGTCTGCTCGTGGTTCCGGAAGGTCGCAATGCGCATCGATGATGGTGGTGGTGTTGGTGGGAATTCGCCCGGCGGCGTGCTTCGCCCCCGTGGCCTGAGCAGGCGGGGTTTTCTGGGATTAGGAGCAGGGCTTGCCGCCGTCGGCGTGGCGCAGGCCTGCTCGACCCCCGCTGCACCGGCACCGGTCTCGCCGACAGGCCCGCAGGTGCTGGAATCCGAGCGCGCGCGTCGCGCGGCGAACGCGCGAATCGTGAACGTGGACCTGCGTGCGCGACCGAGCATTGTGGACCTCGGCGGTCCCGAGGTGGCGACCTGGACCTTCGATGACCGGCTGCCTGGCGGGGAGATCCGGCTCCGGCGAGGCGATGTGCTCCGGGCGAGCCTGGTCAACGAGCTCCCGCAGGACACCTCCGTCCACTGGCACGGCATTGCGATGCGCAACGACATGGACGGCGTGCCCGGCGTGACCCAGGAAGCCGTGCGGCCCGGCACGAAGTTCGACTACGAGTTCACCGTGCCGGACCCGGGGACCTACTTCTTCCACCCGCACGTCGGCGTGCAGCTCGACCGCGGGCTCTACGCGCCGCTGATCGTCGAGGATCCCGACGAGCCCGGGCGGTACGACGCCGAGGCGGTCGTCGTCCTCGACGACTGGCTGGACGGCGTTGCCGGAGACCCCGATGCGAAGCTAGCCGAGCTGGCGGCCAAGGGCATGCAGATGAGCGGCATGGACCACGGCGGGATGCCGGGCATGGGCGGTATGGATCACGGAAACGCGGGCCCGCTGGGGTCGGACACCGGCGATGTGGACTACCCGCACTACCTGATCAACGGGCGGGTGCCGACCGCGCCGAGCACGATCGGCGCCCGGCCAGGTCAGCGGCTGCGGTTGCGCATCATCAACGCGGCGTCGGACACCGCGTTCCGCGTGGCGCTCGGCGGCCACCGGATGGTGATCACCCACACCGACGGATTCCCGGTGCAGCCGGTGGAGACCGACTCGCTGCTGATCGGCATGGGTGAGCGCTACGACGCCGTGATCACCGCGGGCGATGGCGTCTTCCCGCTCGTGGCGTCCGCGGAGGGCAAGCAGGGGCAAGGGCTCGCCTTGGTGCGCACGGGATCCGGGACGCCCCCGGCGCCCGACGTGCGTCCGGCGGAGCTGGACGGCCGGCCCCTCACCGCAGGGTCTCTCGTCGCTGCGGAGCCGGTCCGGCTACCGGCGCGGGGGCCGGACCGCACGCACGCGCTGGAGCTGGGGATGGACATGTCGGTCCCGTACCGGTGGACGATCAACGGCAAGACCTTCGAGGAGCGCCGGCCACTTCCGGTCGGCCAGGGCGAGCGCGTCCGGCTGCGCTTCGTGAACAGGACGATGATGTTCCACCCGATGCACCTGCACGGGCACACGTACCAAGTGGTGACCGGGCGGGGTGCCGGGCCGCGGAAGGACACCTCGATCGTGCTCCCGATGGAGACGCTGGAGGTGGACTTCCAGGCGGACAACCCCGGCCAGTGGATGATCCACTGCCACAACGCCTACCACGGCGAAGCCGGCATGATGACGACGATGTCCTACCAGGCTTGAGAAATCGCGGGTTCCGCCGGTGCGGCTCACATCTCGAACAGGATGGGGCACGTGATCATCGCGAGGCTGGCGAGGATGCCCAGGCCCGCGAGCGCCGGGAGGAGTGCGGCGGTCAGCCCTGCCATGCCGGAGGCCAGCGCGCGCCTGGCTCGTGGTGCGCAGGGCCCCAGGAATTCGAGGTGGTGCAGGCGGAGGGCGACGGCGCTGTCGGCCATGCCCAGGGCGTGCTGGGGAGTGGCCGGACCGCCGTGGCAACCCGACATGATCAGCAGGGCCGAGCGCACGGAGCCGGCACCGTGCAGGCGCGCCGCGGCGCGATCGGCGGCCAGTTCGACGGCCGTGCGCACCAGGGCGGGGGAGTGGCGCATCAGCGGGATCCACGGTGCCGAACGAGCGAGGGCTTCGGCCAGGCCGACCAGCATGTGGTGGCGCCCGTGGAGGTGGGCGCGTTCGTGCTCGATGACTGCGGCGGCGTCGTCCGCGCAGAGTTCTTCCCGGACGCCGTCGGTGGCGACCACGAATGCCGGCGTTCCGGCAACGCTGTAGGCCAGGGGCTTCGGGTGCGGCAGCCACATGGTGGGGAACGGGCCGGCCTCGGCCTGCGCGGCGACCCGCAGCAGTTCGAGCTGCCGCTGGTGCATCCGGCGTTGCCGCCGAACGTGGTGCATCAGCCTGACGCTGACGAGCAGCAGCACGCTGGCGAGACCGAGCACGAGCAGCAGTGCCGTCACCGCGTGGAACTGCGGGAGCGCACCGTGCTGCACGGCGGTCAGGCAGTGGTGGACCAACTCCATGAGCAGGGATGTGGGCCCGTGGGCGGGCAGCAGGACCACGACCAGGGCGGCTACGACCGTGAGGAACGTCGTCGCCACCAGCGCAACCCAGGTCGCCAGCACGACCTGGGGATCGATTCGCCGCGCCATCATCCGGTCCAGCAGGCCGGGGGAGTAGCCGACGACGATGCCGACGCCGAGGAGCAGGGCGAACGCGAGGATCATCGCCGGGACCGCCGCCGCAGGCCCCGCCGCAGGGCGGCCGTTTCGTCTTCGGACGCGGACTGGGCGAAGTGCAGCAGGACGGCCTCCGGATCACCGCTGGATTCGAGCAGCTCGCGCATGGCCCGGGCCGCTGCCGCTTCGCGGGCTTCGGCCGGGGTGTAGAGGTATGCGCGGTTGTGCAGCTCCCGCTCGACCCACCCCTTCTTGTGGAGGTTGTCGAGCACGGTCATGACCGTCGTGTACGCGAGATCGCGCGTGTTGTTGAGTTCCGCGAGGACTTCGCGAACGGTCATCGGCTCCGCGGACTGCCACAGCACGTCCATCACGGCGCCTTCGAGCTCTCCCAGACCCTGCATGCCGAACCTCCTGCTCCTGCGGCCGAGGATACGGGTCCGCCCCGTGCGCACGTGAACGCCTGCGGCGTTCCCGCGATCAGCTCAACGGGGCTCGCGCGGTGAAGGTCTGCCCGCCGTCGGCCGACGTCACCAGATCGGCAGCCGCCCATCGGCGACTGCCACCGCCTGCGGTGCGCTGGAGAGCCGGCCGCGCGGTGTCCAGGAATGACGCGACCGGGGCGCTGGGGGAGACGTCCCGGCCGCGCAACGATTCTGGGCCGTCCGGCAGCCGCGCCCGCCGGTGCGCGCAGCGGAGGGTTTTCCCCCACGGACGTCGATCCCGCTGGTGGCGAAGGGGATTGCCGCTTCCGATCCGCGGGGACCGGTCGGGGATTCGGCGGTTCGGCGAACAACGCGCTCCCGCCTGGTGTACTTTTTCACTAGATAACTGGTGAAATGATTATTTGACCGGGAAGGGCGACCATGAATGCAGGAGAGGTGCCCGCGGTGCGGACGCACCAGCTGGGCAAGAGATATCGCCGCGGGTGGGCGCTGCGCGGTTGTTCGCTGTCGTTGCCCCCGAACCGGGTGGTCGCGCTGGTCGGCCACAACGGGGCGGGCAAGAGCACTCTGATGGGTCTGACCGCCGGTCTGCTCAAGCCGACCGAGGGCGACATCGAGGTGTTCGAGCGGCGGCCCAGCGGAACCGGTGCGCCCGAGGAAGTGGCCTACGTGACCCAGCAGAAGCCGCTCTACACCGGCCTGACCGTGTCGGAGACGCTGCGCTTCGCCGAGCGGATGAACACCCGCTGGGACCAGGCGTACGCGGAGCAGCTCGTCCGGTCGGCGGAGGTGCCGTTCGACGCCAAGGTCGGCAAGCTCTCCGGCGGGCAGCGCACCAGGGTGGCGCTCGCGCTGGCGCTGGGGAAGCGCCCCAGGCTGCTGATGCTCGATGAGCCCCTGGCCGAGCTGGACCCGCTGGCTCGGCAGGCGACTCTGCGCACGCTGCAGGAGGAATCCCGGCAGCACGGCATCGGGATCCTGCTGTCCTCGCACGTGCTGGAAGAACTCGAAGCGGTCTGCGACCACCTGGTGCTGCTGGGCAGCGGCCAGGTGCGGTTGGATGGGTCGGTCGCCGATCTCGTTGCCCGGCACCGCGTTCTGCGGGGAGCCGGGCAGCTGCCCGTTGCGCCGGGTGACGTCGTCGACAGCGTGCACTCCGGGCAGGAGCAGATCCTGATCACCAAGCGCCGCGAGCCGGTGGCAGCATCCGGGTGGCGGGAGCACACGCCCCGGCTGAACGACATCGCGCTGGCCTACATGCGCAACAACGACTACAACGCGGAGGTGGCGGCATGATCTGGGTCGCCTGGCGGCAACATCGCGCACAGCTGATCACCCTGGCCGCCCTGCTGCTGCTCGGCAGCGCGACCGTGCTGGTGCTGCACGCCAGCATGACCGGTGACATCGAGGAGTACGGCCTGCAGGCGTGCCTGTCGATCCGCGAGAAGACCCCCGACTGCGCGCAGATGCGGGTGGAGTTCCAGAAGGAGTGGTTCGATCTGATCAAGGTCGGACAGGGGGTGGTCTTCGCGCTCCCGGTGCTGCTGGGTGCGTTCTTCGCCGCGCCGTTGTTCGCCCGGGAGATCGAGCACGGCACCCACGTGCTCGCCTTCACCCAGTCCGTCAGCCGGCTCCGCTGGATGATCACCAAGGTGGCGGTGCTGCTGCTGCCGTCCGCCGTCGTGGTGGTGGTGCTCCAGTTGCTCGTCGCCCGGTGGGTGGCGGCCGCCGGGCTGCTGGGCCCGTTGCGGAGCGGCCCGTTCCAGTGGCTGAGCTTCGACAGCACCGGGCCGATGCCGGTCGTGCACCTGCTGTTCAGCTTCGCCCTGGGTGCGCTGCTGGGCGCGGCCATGCGGCGTTCGCTGATGGCCTTGTCCACCACGCTCGGCACGCTGGTCGTACTGCGCGTCGTGGTGACCAACGTCGCCCCGAACTTCTTGCCGGTGCAGCGCCTCACCACGTCGGACCCGACGATCAGCGCGACGCCCAGTGAGCCCGGGGCCATGGTGCTGGACTCCGGTTTCCTCGGCAAAGGCGGGCAGCTCCTGCGCCCCGAGTCGTCGGACGTGACCTCCTGCCCGATCGGTGTGGACTTCGGTGCCTGCTACGCGGAGAAGGGTCTGACCGGGAGCTTCGCCGACGTGATCTACCCGTCCGCGGCGCCGGGTCTGCAGCTGGCCGAGTTCGCCGTGTTCGGCCTCGTCGCGGTCTTGCTGCTGGTGGGAACCGCGTGGACGCTGCAACGGCAGCACTGATCCGGCGGCGCCGGGTTCCGCGCTCGGATGAGCGGGGCGGATTATGCTGGGCCGTATGATCGAGTTCCGGATCGACCGTCGTTCCGGGGTCTCCACGTACGTCCAGATCATCCAGCAGGTCAAGCAGGCCATGCGGCTGGGCCTGCTGGGGCCCGGTGACCGGCTGCCCACTGCGCGTGAGGTGGTGGAGGCGACGGCGGTCAATCCGAACACGGTGCTCAAGGCGTACCGCGAACTCGAGCGCGAAGATCTGGTCGAGGCCCGGCGAGGGGTGGGAACCTTCGTGACGCGTTCGCTGGCGAGCGAGCTGACCGCCGTCGAAGCGCCGCTGCGACGCGATCTGGAGGACTGGATGAGCCGCGCGAAGAGCGGTGGTCTCGCCGTGGAGGCCGTCGACGCGCTCTACACTGCCGTCCGAGACGAGCATTTCCACGTTGAGGGGCCGAACGCATCATGAGCGCGTTGCGCACCACCGGGCTGTCCAAGAGCTACGGCCGGAAGCAGGCGCTCCGGGACTGCACCGTCGAACTGCCCGAGGGAAAGGTGATCGGGCTGGTCGGCGCGAACGGCGGGGGCAAGAGCACCTTCCTCGGGCTGGCGGCCGGACTGATCCGGCCGTCTGCCGGGCAGGTGCGGGTGTTCGGTGACGAGGTGCGCGGCCGCCTGCACCCGGACGCGGCGTACCTGCCGCAGCACCGCCCGCTGTACAAGGACTTCACCATCGCGGAGATGATCCGGACGGTGGGCGCCGTGAACCAGCGGTGGTCGCCGGAGCGGGTGGAGGAGGCCCTGGCCGCGCACCCGGAGATGGATCGCAGCAGCCGCGTCAGTTCGTTGTCGCAGGGCATGCGCACCCAGCTCGCGCTCGCACTCTGCCTCGGCCGGCTGCCGAAGCTGCTGCTGCTCGACGAGCCGATGTCGGATCTCGATCCGCTCGCCCGCGAGGACTTCCTCCGGCTGGTGATGACCGATGTCGCCGAGCGCGGGATGACGGTGGTGCTGTCCTCGCACTTTCTCGGCGAGCTGCGCGACGTGTGCGATCACCTCATGCTGCTGCACGCCGGGCAGGTGCTGCTCAACGGTGATGTCGAGGAGATCCTCGACGACCACCTCGACGTCATCGGCCCGGCCGACGACGGATCGTCGGTCACCGGCACGGTGATCCACACGAGGCGAACGGGCCGGCAGCAGCGCTCGCTCGTGCGCACCCCGGGCTCGCTCGCGGCGGGCTGGGAGGGGCAGCGGCCGGAACTCGAAGGGCTCGTGACGGACTACCTGCGGGCCCGGCAGGGAAGTCGCTGATCACCGTGATCGGACCCGGGCAGGTCAACCGCTGCAGCGGCTTTCACGTCCCGGGGATCCGCGTCGCAATTGGACAGTGCCGACTCCTCCGGCTGCCGGAACGTCGAGCGCGAGTCCACAATGGACGTGTCCGGTGGCGTCGGTCTGATCGCGGTCGCGCACGCGCTCATGCGCGTTCCTGACGACCGGTGAACGCTTCGAGGAGTGTTGCAGGCGCAGCGCTACCAGGAGCAGGAGCGCGGCGGTCGTTGCCGAAACGGTGGTGAATCCCGCGACCAGCACCGTGACGATGGCCGCGATGGCGATGACCACACCGGCCGCGGCGAGCCCGGGCGTGCGACGAGGAGGCCCGGCGGTCCCGCGCTCGAATCGGCCCAGGCGGCCGGCGAGCGGGATGAGGACCAGCGCGATCCCGGCCAACCACGGGCCCCGGGTCAGCCACCACGCGGCGCCGAGCGGCTCCGGCCAGGGGAATCCCAGCACCAGCAGCACGGCGGCGAGCAGCACCACGGCGGGCATGTGCCAGAGGTAGATGGTCAGCGAATGCTTGCCGATCAGGTCGACGGAGGCGCGCAGGCCCGGCCGTCCCATGAGGACCGCCAGGCGAGCGGTGACGAGCGACA
Source organism: Saccharopolyspora sp. NPDC045941 (assembly GCF_056431445.1). Lineage (NCBI taxonomy): Bacteria > Bacillati > Actinomycetota > Actinomycetes > Pseudonocardiales > Pseudonocardiaceae > Saccharopolyspora > Saccharopolyspora sp. NPDC045941. The sequence continues at coordinate 24,765 of NZ_JBWKKU010000060.1, read as the reverse complement.
GCAGGCACACCTGGACGACGCCGAGCAGCATCAGGTTGATGGTCGGCGGGTTGAGGTTGGCCAGCATGTCGGCTGGGTAGGGACCGGTGGTCGTATTGGTCAGCAGCAACGCGAACGCGCCGAGCGCCACACCCAGCAGCACGCTGTTCGACCGGAACCGGAACCAGCCGTCGGCGTACCAGAACCCGATCTGCTGGATGGCCAGCCAGACGAACGCGAGGTTGACGAACCCGATCTGCGGCGAAGCGGTGGCGATCGACAGCACGTCGACGCCGAGCGAGAACGCGACGAGCAGCGCAAGCGTTGCCCGCGGCGCTCGCTCGTGCAGCCGGCTCATCAGCGGGACCAGCGCGGACGTCCCCAGGTAGACGCCGATGAACCACATCGGCTGGCCCATCCGGAACCCGACCTGTGCGAGCAGGTCCGGCGAGACCCCAGCCGCGCTCGCCAGCGCCAGCGCGGCTGCGATCGCCGAGAACGCGACCAGCGCGGGCCGCGCGAGCCGGGCGAGGCGGGTCCGGACGAAATCGGCCGGCGCCGCACCGGCGTCGCGCATTCGGCGCCACTGCGTGATGCCCGCGAATCCGCCGACGACGAAGAACAACGGCATCACCTGGATGATCCAGGAGACCGGGGTGAACCACCGCTGGTTCTCCAGGGCGTTCGTGATCTGGATGCCCGACGCGCTGACCTCGATGCCCGCCATCATGGCGTGCAGGACGACGACCACCACCAGGCAGGCCGACCGGACCAGGTCGAGGACCCGGTCGCGGGATGGTCCTGGGCCGACGGGCGGCGCCGGTGCCGGTGCCGGTGCCGGTGCAAAAGGTGTGCGCAGATTGGCCACTGTCGCTTCTCCCGTGAATGAGTCCGGACGAATTCCGGACCGGAAAAGCGTATGAATTCGGCGGCCTGATCGCGTCCGTCCCGGGAGCGCATTCAGGACCCCTACCGCGGTAGTGGGTGGGGCGCCCACTACCTCCCCGGTACTGGGCCCATCACGTGCCGGTGGCGGAGACCAGGCCGCATTCGTAGGCGGCGATGACGGCCTGCACCCGGTCGCGGACCCCGAGCTTGCCGATGATGCGGCTGACGTGGCTCTTCACGGTCTGCTCGGTGATGAACAACGCGCCGGCGATCTCGTTGTTCGAAAGCCCTTGCGCGACGAGGAGCAGCACCTCGCGCTCCCGTTCGGTGAGCGCCGCCAGCCGCGGTGCGGTCTTCTGGCGCGGCGGGGCGGACCGGGCGAAGTGCTCGATCATCCGGCGCGTGACCGTCGGTGCCAGCAGCGCCTCGCCGCCGGCGACCACGCGCACCGCCGAAACCAGGTCGGCGGGCAGCGCGTCCTTGAGCAGGAAGCCGCTGGCCCCCGCCCGGATCGCCTCGTACACGTAGTCGTCGATGTCGAAGGTCGTCAGCATCAGCACGCGGGGCACGTGCCCGACGCTCGCGGGCGGGTGCATCAGCTGCCGCGTCGTGTCGATCCCGTTGAGCACCGGCATCCGCACGTCCATCACGACGACGTCCGGGTGGCGGGCGTGGCTGATCTCGATTGCGCGCGCGCCGTTCTCCGCCTCGCCGACCACCTCCATGTCGGGCTGGGCGTCGAGCAGGGCGGCGAACCCGGCGCGCACCATGGCCTGGTCGTCGACGACGATCACCTTGATGGTCATTGGTCTTTTTCATCCTCGTTTTGAGTGGCGGTGCGGGTAGCGGAACCTCAGAGGTTCCCTGGACTGCGGGTGCCCCTCCTGATGTATGACCAATACACGGCGGAGGGGCCGTCCTCGCCAGGAAACCTCTGAGAACCCGCGGCGGTGCCGGTTGCGTAGGTGGGCCCGAAAGCGCCTTTGGCGCTTGGCGACAGCTTGCACGGTCGCAGCAGGTCATGCGCCGCGGTCACGGTCGCCGACCAGGATGAAGAAACCTCATTGGTCTTCCCGCTCCTGCGAATCGTTTCCGGCCGTGTGCAGCGGGAGAACCGCGCGTACTTCGTAGCCGCCGTCATCGAGATGTCTGAAGTGGACGTTCCCGCCGACGATCGCGGCCCGCTCCTGCATGCCGACGAGACCGTGCCCGCCGCCCTGAACCGGGGTCACCGCCCGGTCCGGGGCGCTGTTGCGCACGGTGATCGTCAGCTCACCGCCGGAGCGGGCGAAATGCACCTCGGTGCGCGCGCCGGGGGCGTGCCTGGTCACGTTGCTCAGCGCTTCCTGCACGATGCGGAACGCCGCGATGCCCGCGATCTCGCTGCCCGTCCCGTCTTCCAGCAACTCCGTGCCGTGCGCGGAAACGTCCACGCCCGCGCGGCCTGCGCTGTCGATCAGCTCCGGAATGCGGGCCAAACCCGGTTGCGGAACCAGCTCGCCGCCGGTCTGGCCGTTGCGCAGCACGCCCAGTACGCTGCGCATCTCGCCCAACGCCTGCCGGGACGCCGCCGCCATCTCGTCGAACTCCGCGATGAGACGCGGGTCGAGGTTCGCGTGCCGGTACTGCGCCGTGGTCGCTTGCACGTTGATCAGCGACATGCTGTGCGCGATCACGTCGTGCAGTTCGCGGGCGATCCGCGTCTTCTCCTCGGCTATCACGCGCTTGGCGTGTTCATCGGCGCTGAGCCTGCGTTCCTGCACGAGCTGCGAGGAGATCTGCCGCCACTGCCGCACCACCAGCGCCCCGCCGAACACGCCACCGGTGACCGCGCCGAACACGATGAGGTTTCCCGCCACGGCATTCGCCGGCACGCTCTGCGGCACGAGCACGGCAGCCCCGACAGCTGCCGCGACGCCACCGAGCCAGCATCGCAGGCCGGCCGGCCACGCCTGGTGCACGCCGAGCACGCTGATCAGCAGCCCGTGACCGATCAGCGTCGTCACCGAGACCGGCCAGATGGCCGCGGGATCGTCGCTGCGGGCCGCCATCGCGAGCAGGAACACGGCCGAACAGGAGATGGCGGTCGCCGACCGCGGGTAGAAGGGCGCTAGGCCGATCGATCCAGCCTGGGCGATGCTGAGCAAGAACGCCAACATCAACGGCATCCCGAGCACCACGGCGTTGACGGGGACCGCCACGGCTGCCAGCGCCAGCGCGAGAACACCGAGCACGGCCCAAACCCAGACAACGGGCTTCACCTGGGGGCGCGGCTGCTCATCCGGATCGCGCCTGCGCTTGGACTTCGCCATCGGGGGAGGCTCAACTCCGCAGCTCGTAGAGATCTCCGCCGAGCCTACCCGCAGCCCAAAACCGCCCGCCCGACCCATATCGAAGGTCTCTGTCCGGCGGCCGACGCCCCGGCCGACAAGCCGGTCAACTGGAGCGCGTGACCGAGGCGTCGCGTTCGGCTCGCCCCGGGTTGCAGTGTGCCTCCGCGCCGGTGCTCTGGATTACGCCGATAACAGGGCGCCCAGGTCGAGCGCATGGTGTCCCGACTGGTCCGCGAGAACCGTACGCGGCAGTCGCCGAGTAGGTCAGGAACGCCGATGCGGTCGCGGACCAAAAGGGTTCCTGTCGAACTGACAATAAGGTACTGTTCCCGGCGTGGTCGAAGAGTTGTGGACGCCGCCGGAGGTTCTGGTCACGGTTGACCTCGTAATCCTCACGCTGCGAGAGGCAGGGCTTCGTGTGCTGCTCGTGGAGCGCGGCGTCGAGCCGTATCGGGGGGCGCGGGCTCTCCCGGGTGGTTTTCTGAACAATGCCGGCGAGGACGTTCTGGATGCTGCTCATCGCGAGTTGAGCGAGGAGGCGGCTCTGGATGGCGTCCAGCTGCACTTGGAGCAGTTGGGTGCCTACGGAGCTCCTGACCGTGATCCGCGTGGCCGGGTGATCTCGGTGGCGTATCTGGCGATCGCTCCAGGGCTTCCGGAGCCGGTCGCCGGCACTGATGCGGCAAGCGCTGGCTGGGAGCCGGTTGAGGAGGTCTTGTCCGGCCGTTTGGATTTGGCCTTCGACCATCGTCAGATCGTGGCCGATGGGGTGGAGCGGGCGCGGGGCAAACTTGAGCATTCGGCGTTGGCGACCGCGTTCTGCGGTGAGCCTTTCACGATCGCGGAGCTGCAGCAGGTCTACGAAGCCGTGTGGGGTGTCGAGCTGGATCCGCGGAACTTCTATCGGAAGGTCCAGAAGGTTCCAGGGTTCATCGAGTCAGCGGGGGAGGAGCGCAGGACCACGAAGGGCAGGCCCGCGCGGTTGTTCCGGGCAGGGTCGGCGGCAGCGTTGCACCCGCCGTTGGTCCGGCCCGAATCATCGACGAGTGAGGGAGCGCGATGACGGAGAACCTGGTGGTGGTGCTCACCGCCTTGAACCTCGAGTACGAAGCGGTGCGCCGCAGACTGGTCGATCCGCAGGTATGCCTGCATGAACGGGGCACCCGCTTCGAGGTCGGCAGCTTGCGCGGTACGAGCTGCCGGTTGGCACTTGCGCTGACGGGTAAAGGAAATCAGCCCGCGGCAGTACTGGCCGAGCGGGCGATCCAGGAATTCGAACCGGCTGCCGTGCTGTTCGTCGGTGTTGCTGGAGCTCTTTGGGATGCGACGCCGCTGGGCGACGTGGTGGTGGCCACGCACGTGTACGCCTACCACGGCGGAACCAGTGAAGATGACGGGCTCAAAGCTCGGCCCCGGGTCTGGGAGGCGGAGCACGGGATCAGTCAGCTCGCGTCCCACGTCGCCAGGATCGGTGACTGGGCGGAGGGCGTGTCTTCGGCACAGCATCGACCGAAGGTCCACTTTGGCGCAATCGCGGCAGGCGAGATCGTGCACAACTCTAGGATCTCCTACGAGGCGGAGTGGATCCGTGATCATTACAACGATGCGCTCGCGATCGAGATGGAATCTGCCGGCGTAGCTCAGGCCGGGCATCTCAACGGTTCCCCGGTGGCCGTCGTGCGGGGTATCAGCGATAGAGCAGATGGAACCAAGAACACCGACGACGACGGACGGTGGCAGCCGCTGGCTGCGGACAGCGCGGCGGCCTTCGCCGCTCGCCTCGCCGAGTCGCTGATCAAGGAGCGGGAGCAAGTTCCCATGTACCGAAGCCACAGGGCCAGCGCCGGTGACGGCACCACCAACATCGCGAACGGGCCAGTCGGTATCCAGGCCAGGGAGGTGACCAACAGTGTCGTCTCGATAGGTACGGTGTCGCCGGTGCCGGACTCGGTTGATCTCGTCGTTGAGCTGGCTGCCGTCCGTGATGAGTTGGCGCGGGCGCGTTCGGTCGGCAAGCTTGACGGCGCCACCTATGCGGCGGCGGAAGACGAACTCGACATCGCTGAGAAGGCGCTGAAAGAGAACACAACCGAGGGCAAGGGCAAGTTCGTTGTCGCGCTCAAGCGGCTCCGGGGATTGATCGAGGAGACCGCTGAGGTGGCGGCAAAGGTCGCGACGTTAATCACGGCGGTGAATGGACTGTCATGAGCGAGCACAAGGCGACCACGAACAACACCGCCAAGCCCGGCTCCGCCGTGGGCATCCAGGCCGAGCAGGTGCACAACTCCACGGTGTACCAAGTGCTTCCCGACGATCCCCCTGAACAGAAGTACCAGATCGGTGTGCGCTACCTGAGGGACGGTGTGCCCTTGCGCGCTCGCGAGCTGATCGCAGACGCCATGGCAAGAGGGCACGACACCGCAGAGGTGCGGTTCCACTGGGTGTTGGCCATGCTCAGCAAGCGGTCGTATCGCGACCTCTCTCCTGACGAACGAACTGGACTGGAAGAACTACCGAGGCACCTCGCCAAGTACCGGGACAGCGAGTGGAAACTCGCTTTGGAAGCGATTGGCGAGCTGCTCGATCATCTCGACCGCGCTGAGGGAAATCCTGGGTCGGCGCTGGAAAAGCTGAAAGCATTGCAGCCGCGGCTGCGTGACAAGATCGTGCGCCACTGTGGTCTCGTCTTGACCGGCGGTATGAAAGACAGCTTCTGGGTGGAGACCTGCCGCGCCGCTCGTCAAGGGCAGCTCAGCGGAGATCGACCTGGCCGCGTGTGGGCGTACTTTCAACCCAGCCCGATCCCCGCGCGCGTCCGGCGAGCTGCGGAGAACGCCGCTACGCCCGGTGATTACGCCCGCGCCGTCATATCAACGGGATTCCTCTCTCTCGCCGTCGGATACCTCGGCTGGGTTCTCATGCAGAACCCGGAACCGGTACCGGTAATCGCTTACCTGGCTGCTTTGGCAGCCGGATGTGTCGCTGCCAAGACCGGGTTCGAGTGGCGGTACCGTGCGCAACGAGTCAAGGACAAAGATCAAGCTCACTTCGCCCGTCTCGATGACCGCGACGACCTGGAACCTGGGTTCGCCAAACGGGTCGATGAGTATTTCCGGTACTACTCGTACAAGTACGCACCGAGCGACATGGATCCCGTCGTCTGGCTCGGGGAAACGAGAAGCACTCGCCGTTTGCTGCGTGACGAGATAGTTGAGATCTACCGTGAGAGCAGGATCCCCGTCGGCCGGGTCACGTGGCTGATCCGGTACCTGATTCGTGAGGTCAGGAAGGACTGGAAAAATGGGGTGCTTTTCGCGTATCGCACGCAGTACAAGACGTCATTGTCCACAAAGGCCTCGTGTCTCGTCGCCGTTGCGATCACGGCTTTTGCGGCGGCGGCCATCGTCGAGGCAGCGATGCGCACGGGACCGCTCGCTGCATGGGGCGCCGTGATCCTGGCGTTTGTGAGTGGACGAATCGCCACGGCCCGCTGGTTGTACATCTTCACCGAACACCGGCGATTCGCGGATGAAACGCGGGAATGTGCACGTGCTCTGGAGGCTCGGGAAGCAGAGTACCGGCGATGGAAGGACAAGCTGGAGTCCATATGCCCGGCCGAGAGCGAGATGGAGGCATGGCTGGAAGCGGACAAGGTCAAACTCGTCGACGAAGCGCTGCGGCACTACAGGCTCGCATGGCGTGACATCATTGCCTACGCCATCGTGCAAACTCCGGCGAAAACCTGCAAGCGAGCACGTGTCAAGGGCGGGCCCTGGCGCTATTCCAAGTATGATCTCCACCTGTTCTTGATCACGAAGGACGGTGTCCGCGAGCTCGCCACGCAACTCGACTTCGAACACGTCTCGTTCCGAGGGCACAAGCGCGGTAATTTTCGCTTCGACGCGGTGTCCTCGCTACACGTGATCAAGTCGGCGGAGTACGACTACACGTTGGAACTCACCCTGACTAACGGCCCCTCCCGCATCATCGAAGTCTCCGAGCCCGAGCGGAACATCGAACAGCCCGCCGAGGACGAACCCGGACTCGCAAAGATCAGTCTCGACTCCACCGGGTTCGCTCACGCGCTGCACGTGCTCGAAGGAATTGCGGCAGAGGGCAAAGCATGGATCGAGCGCGACGCTCGAGCCAAGGATCGGGTCTACAGTTGTGCACCTGGGGCCGATTCCTTCGTCTAAGCGGTGCTTCGCAAAGAGCAGCTCCGCCGGGCGCGCGGTTGGGAAGAAGCTGGCGAGCTCGTCAGTTCAGGTCAGGGGTGGTACGCCAGCCAGGATGCTCCCGCCAACCGCCCACGTCGTCTCCAGTACAACAGACATCGTTCTGCGGACCTTGCTCATAAAACCGCCCCCATCGCTCTTCTTCTCGTGGTCACCTGGCTTTTTGTTTCCTAGGACCAGACTTGCAGACCTTACAAGCACGAGAACAACGATGGCGAGAAAGAAGCAGAGCCACGTCGGAATCGAACCGATCGCCCCTACCCCTAGCCTCAACTGACGAGCACAGTGACTGTTCCACGTCGGCAAGCTTTGTGCAAGCATCGTGCGGTGTTCGTCTCGTAACATGCGGAAGTGGCGGAGCCCTGCTGTTCGAAAGAGTCGCCGACGTACGTGCGTGTGCGTTGCACACGCCGAAAAGGCCGATCTATAGCTGAGGTCCCGGTTCCTGAGCCCGGGACCTCGGCTTCCGCAGGTCAGGCCGTTGCCGCGGCTGCGGCCCGGCCCGCTTGGCGGCCGGAGAACAGGCAGCCGCCGAGGAAAGTGCCCTCCAGCGCGCGGTAGCCGTGGACCCCGCCGCCGCCGAAGCCCGATACCTCGCCCGCGGCGTACAGCCCGGGGATCGGGACGGCTCGCGCGTCCAGGACCCGGCCGGACAGGTCGGTCTGGAGGCCGCCGAGCGTCTTGCGCGTCAGGATGTTCATCCTGATGGCGATCAGCGGACCGGCGTCCGGGTCCAGGATCTTGTGCAGGGGCGTGGTGCGCGCGAGGAGATCGCCGGAGTAGGCCAGCGAGTTGCGGATCCCCATGATCTGTTCGTCCTTGGTGAAGTTGTTGTCCACCTGGCGGTCCCGCATGGCGATCTGGCGCTCCAGGTCGCCGGGATCCACGAGGTCCGCACCGGCCAGCCGGTTCATCCCGGCCACCAGCTCCGGCAGGGTTCGCGCGACGACGAAGTCCTCGCCCCGGTCCTGGAACGCCTTGACCGGTGGCGGAGTCGAGTTCAGCAGCCTGCTCGCCAGGTAGCCCGCCAGGTCCTTCCTGGTCAGTTCCGGGTTCTGCTCGGAACCGGAGAGGACGAACTCCTTGTCGATGATCCGCTGGTTCAGCACGAACCACGAGTAGTCGTAGCCGGTGTCCTTGATCAGCTTGAGCGTTCCGAGGGTGTCGTAGCTCGGGATGCCGGGATTCGGGAACCGGCGGCCGCGCGCGTCGAACCACAGCGAGGACGGCGCGGCGAGCACCCGGATGCCGTGGTCGGGCCAGATCGGGCTGTGGTTGGCCAGTCCCTCCGTGTAGTGCCACATGCGGTCGCGGTTGACCAGCCGGGCACCGGCCCGCTCGCTGATGGCCAGCATCCGGCCGTCCACGTGGGCCGGCACGCCGGTCACCATGCGCTTCGGCGGTGCGCCCAGCCGGTCCGGCCAGTTCTGCCGGACGAGGTCCTGGTTGCCGCCGATCCCGCCGGAGGTGACGATCACCACCGGCGCGTGCAGTTCGAAATCGCCGACCCTGGTGCGGGAACTCGGCGTGCCGCGTGGCGCGTCGCTGGGCTCCAGGACACCGCCCCGCACGCCGTCGACGACGCCGTTGGTGATCGTGAGCTCGTCCACCTGGTGGCGGAACCGGAAGGAGACCAGGCCCTGCGCGGCGGCCTCGCGCACCTTCTTCTCGAACGGCTCCATGACGCCGGGGCCGGTGCCGAGCGTGAGGTGGAAGCGGGGGACCGAATTGCCCGGCCCGTCCGCGAGCTGGCCGCCCCGCTCGGCCCAGCCGACGATGGGCACCCACCGCACACCCATCCCGTGCAGCCAGGACCGCTTCTCCGTCACGGCGAATTCCAGGTACGCCTCGGCCCAGCGGGCAGCCCAGTAGTCCTCGCCCAGCGGGTCCTCGGTGCCGCGGTCGAAACCGGCGTTGCCGAACCAGTCCGCGCGGGCCAGTTCCAGCGAGTCGCGGATCCCCGCCAGCCGCTGCTCCGCGGAGTCGATGAAGAACAGCCCGCCGAGCGACCAGAACGCCTGCCCGCCGAGGCTGGCTTCGGGTTCCTGGTCCAGGAGCAGGACCTTGCGGCCCGCGGCCGCCAGCTCCGCGGTGGCCACCAGCCCTGCCAGGCCGCCGCCCACGACGATCGCGTCGGCATCGGCACCCGAGGCGGGGTGCGGTGCGGCGGCTGCGGCAGCTGTGGGCAAGGCCGCGCTCACTGCGGCCGCACCGCCGGTGATGAGCACGGAGCGCCGGCTGATCCGGCCGTTCCCGCGAGAGTTCATAGCATCCCCTGTTGCCGTTCGATCTTCCCTGACGACGTGCGGCCGACCGCAAGTTACCTCTGGGTAAGGTTCTGGTCACCATGCTGGACCCCGCACGAGGGGAGTGGTGGTGGTGAGTTCTCCAGTCTTGGGAGGTCATCGTTGTGATCGAATCCAACGCGGTCGAACTCCGCTGGCGCGGCGAACCGCTCCACCAGGTGCTCGCCGCCGCCGCGCCCGCGCTGGTGCCCGCCGTGCTCGCGCAGGTGATCGCCGAGTTGCCCGCGTACGCCGAACTGCCGGAGGAGGAGCTGCGCGGGGACATCACCCGGATCATCGAGCGGGGCATGGCGATGGTCGGGCGGATGTTGCGCAACGGCGGCGCCCCCGACCCGAAGTCGCTGACCGACCTGCGCGAGGACATCCTGCACCGGGCCGAAGAGGGCGTGCCGATCGAGGCGGTGCTCAACGCGCACAACGTGGGTGTCCGGGTGGCGTGGGAGCACTTCAGCGCGCAGGCCCGGCCGGAGGACATGCACGCCCTGGTCGGGGTGGTGGACCTCGTGCTCCGCTACCTGCGCGAGATCACCTCGGTGGCCTCGTCCGTGTACTTCCAGGAGCGGGACACCTTCCTGGCCGATGCGCACGCCGCGAAGCAAGACCTGCTGGCGGCGTTGCTGACCGGGGGCGATTCGATCGACGCGGCGGCCCGGCTGGGGATCCGGTTGGCCGGCAGCTACGCGGTGCTCGACGTGGAGATCGCCGCGCATCCGGACGAGTCCGCGCCGGGTACCAACGCGGACGTGGCGCGGTGGCGGAAGCTCCGCCGGTTCCGCGCGGAACTGGAACGCCGGTCGCCGCAACCGCTGCTGTCCCGGCTCAACAAGCACGGCGGGGTGGTGCTGCTGGCCCGCGACGACGCGGCCGATCCGGACCGGCGCGTCCACGACCTGGTCCTGGCCGCGGGCGCGGCTGCGGGCGCCGACGTGACGGTGGGCGCGGTACCGGCGTCCGTCCCCGGTATCCCCGAAGCCGCGCGGACCGCGCACGAGTTGCGCCGGCTCGCGGTGGCCGGGCGTCCACCGGGGATCTACACGCTCGACGAACTAGCGCTGGACTACCAGCTCACCCGCCCCGGCCCGGCCCGCGACGTGCTGGCGGGAAAGCTCCGCGCGATCGAGGACGAACCAGACCTGCTGGAAACGCTGTGCACCCACCTCGGCACGGGCCTGAACCGGCGCCGCACCGCCCGCAGACTGCACGTCCACCCGAACACGGTCGATTACCGGATGCGCAAGGTCGCCGAACTCACGGGCCTGAACCCCGCGGACCCAACGGACGCGGCGCACCTGCGAGCCGCCCTCATCGCCCGCACCCCGCACTGATTCCCCGCCAGGGAGGTGCGGCCGCGTCCGTGATCATCGGATGGTTCCGTTCCGCATCTGCGGAAGCCCCCCTACGGGCTGGTCGTGTCCGACTGCCGGTGGAGGATGAGGGCGGCCTGCAGGTCGATCCGGTCGTGCAGGTTCGCCACCCGGCGACCGGTGAGAGCTTCGACCCGTTCGATCCGGTAGTGGACGGTGTTGACGTGCAGGTGCATGGCGGCCGCGGTCCGGGTCCAGGGGAATCTGCTGACCCCGGTGCTGCGCCACCTACCGGATCCCGCAGGTGGCCGACGTCCCGGAGACCGAGGTGCACTTCGCCAAGACCTTCGACGACCTCGGGCCGTTCGGGGCGAAGTCGATGAGCGAGAGCCCGTTCAACCCCGTTCCGGCGGCCCTGGGCAACGCCATCCGCCGAGCGGTCGGCATCCGCCCGCGCGAGACACCGTTCTCGCGCGACCGAATCTGGCGAATGCTGAACAACCCCGACGAAATGCCGGGCTGGTGCGCGCCCGCTCAGGTGATCGACCGACGGGAAGAACCTCGCACGGTCGGCGCCAGTGCGGATCTTCGATGAGGAGGAACCAAACTGCCCGAGCAGTCGAGTGCGCCCAATACCGGATCTGCGTACTTCGATCGCGGCGACGGACTGGGCCCGCCCATCATCGCCGCTGCCGACTATGGCCGGCGGCCCAGGTAGGAGGCGAGTCGCGTGTAAACGTCGGCATCGTCGGGCGCTGGCACGACCGGCCCGAATGGGCCCTGTCCGCTGCGCGCCTCCGGCGGCGCGAACTTCGGGAATGCTTCGAGTGCCTGTGCGGCGAGGTCGGGATCGAGTTCGGCGAGCCGATCAGTGGCGTGCGCGAGGTCCCAGGAATGGACCGTGAACTCGTGGGTGTAGGCGTCGAGAGCGGTCCGGCCAGGCAGCGTGGCCCACGGCAGGGTGACCATGCGGTCGAGCTTCTCGTCGTCGGCCCAGACCCGCTCGGCCTCGCCACGGGCCCGGGTGAATGCGCCGGACCAGCCGTCATCGTCGATGCCGACGATCACGTCCGGGACATCGCGCGCGTCGACTCCGGCGCCGACGCGGGCGAGCTTGTGCAGCACAGCGACCACATGCCCGAGAAGGGCGCGAACGTCGTAGTCGGCGCAGGGAGTTCGGTTGCTCAGCTCGTCGGGGCGTACCGCCGCGATCTGTTGCTCGGTCTGGTCCAGTGACCGGGCGAAGAGCGGACGTGGATCGTCGACCGGCTTTGTGGTCATGTTCAGGAGCCTACGAGCGCACCCCGACAATCGGCTGCCGTACCGGGTCCGGCGCTGGTTGCGGGAGGGATGGAGATCTGACCGTCCTGCCGGCCGCGGGACCGAGGCGGACTGCCCCGGCCTCACGTGCGGGCGGTGCCGGGACTCTCAGGAGCGCGGCTCGGTCGCTGGCGGGGTGCACGAGATCGATGTACTCCTGCGGCAGCTGGTCGAACGACAGCTTGGTGACGCTGGCGGGTCCGGTGCTGTAGGAGTCCTCGCTTTGCACGAGGCCGTTCTCGTCCACCGGCCACAAGATCAGTTGCCGGTGGACGACGAGGTAGTCGGCCGACTCGTCGTCGACCGGGATTCCGCTCTGGGCGGCGTACGAACCCGGGTAGATCTGCTTCAGGTACCCCTCGGTGACCACGCAGTGGTCGTCGACGACCAGCCGGTCCAAGGTATCCCAACCCCGAGCCAACGCCCGGGCGTGACGGTGATGGTAATGACGCCACGGCCCGCCGAAGCCGCGGCGGCCCTTGATCAGGACGGGGGTGCGGGGTTCCACACCAGCCACTTTCGTGCGATCTCCGCTGCCAGATCGACGTCGTGGTGGTGGGCGAGGAGCAGCACCTGGCACAGCACGTCGGCCACCTCCGCGCGGAAGTCGGTCCCCAGCTCTTCCGGGCTCTTCCCCTTGTCCCGCGCTTGTCCGGTCATCATGAGGAACGCCTGCGTCAGCTCGCCGAGCTCTTCGTGGAGCTTCAGCAGGAACCACGTCGCGTCCCGTTCGACGCCGTACTTGCGCGCGTAGTTCGCCGACACGGCTTCGACCTTGTTGACCAACTCGTCGAGGTTCACGCCTGCAGCCTAAAGACGCGTGTGATGCCGATGCGCCGTCCGGCGTCAGCCCTCCTGGATGCGCCGGGCCAGCACGTAGTACGGATCGTCCGCGTCCCGGCTCCCGCGCGGTCCGTCGCCTTCCGGGGCGAGTTGTGCGCCCACCGTCGAGTGCGTCCACTCGCGCACCGCGAACCGCTCGACGATCGCCCACCGCCCGTCGCGCTTGGCCATGTGATCGACGTAGCGGAAGCCGCTGATGAAGTTGCGCCGCGGATCGGATTCCGGCGATCCCCAGTGGACGGCGGTCCCGTAGGTCTCGGCGACCGCCTGGTCACCGTGCAGCTCGCAGAGGTGGTTGCCGACGATGTGCGTGGTGCCGGTGAAGCCGCCGAGCAGGGGACGCACCCACTCGACGTATTCGTCCACCGTGCCGTCGAATCCGGTGTGGTGGTCGATGCCGCCGGGGTGGTAGGCCGAGCGCACCAGGTCGAAGTCGAGCCGGTCGATCCCGCGGCAGTAGCGCAGCACGACCTCGCGGATCCGCTGCCCGTCCAGCAGTTCGGTCAGCGGATCGGTCACTGGGTCACCGTCCAGCCGCCGTCCACCGGCAGCAGGACGCCGTTGATGTAGGAGGCGAGCGGGCAGAGCAGGAACAGCGCGGCCCACGCGATGTCGTCACCGGTCGCCATCCGCTTCATCGGGTTCTTCTCCAACGACCGCTGCCCGACCTCGCTTTGCACGAAGCCCCGCAGCCGCGGGGTATCGGTCATGCCCGGGGCGACCGCGTTGCTGCGCACCTCGGCGTTCCGGTAGGTGGCGAGATGCCTGGTGTAGCCGGCGATCCCCGCCTTGGCGGCGCAGTACCAGGGCGAGTCCGTGCCGATGAGGTTGCCGGCCAGCGACGAGACGTTCACCAGCGCGGCACCCTCGGGGACCCCGCCGGGCGAGCCAGGTCTCGGTCATCAACCGGACGCTGCCGACCGCGATCCGGACGCCCTCGTCGAAGTCGAGGTTCCCGGCGGAGGAAGGCCCGGCGTTGTTCACCAGGTAGCGGATGTCACCGAGGCGACGGCTCTCGGCGAAGCCCCGCTCGACCTCGGCCGGCGCGGAGACGTCGGCCGTGACCGCGAGGGCCTTGCCGCCGGACGCGGTGATCCGGTCGACGGTGGCGGCGACGGCGCTCTCGTCGAGATCCCAGGCGGCGACGGCGAGCCCCAGCTCCGCGGCGCGGAGGGCGACGGCCCCGCCGATCCCGCTCCCGGCGCCGCTGACCAGCAGGACGTCTCCAGGGGTGAAACCGAGGTCGATGGTGGGCTGAGCGGTGTTCGGCACGGGTGCTCCTCGAAGGGGTAGTCGGTGGTCAGACGCCGTATCCGCCGTCCACGTCGAGCTTCTGCCCGGTGATGAACTTCGCGCGGTCCGACGCGAGGAAGCACGCGGCTTCCGCGATGTCCTGGGCGCTGCCGAAGGCGCGCAGCGGGATGTTGCGCTTGGTGACCTCCAGCGCCCGCTCGTCGAGGTCGCCGCTGGCCATCAGCTCGGCGGCCATGCCGTCGGTCAGCATGCCGGGGCCGACGCAGTTCACGCGGATCCCGAACCGGCCCTCCTCGGCGGCGAGAGCTCGGGCCGTCGCCTCGACGGCGCCCTTGGGGCCCGCGGACAGCCCGTCGCGGACCGGGTAGCGGTGGGTGGCCGCGGTGGTGATCGCGACGATCGAGCCCCGGCTGGCGCGCAGCGCGGGCAGCGCGGCGTGCACGACGTTGAAGAACGCCTCGGCCTCGGCGGCGAGGTGCTTGGCGAAGTCGGCCGGTTCGACCTTGGAGAGGTGGACCTGCGGGATCAGCGGACCTGCCGCGTGGACGAGCGTGTGGATCGCGCCGAAGCGTTCGACGACGCTGTCCAGGTAGACCTTGCTCTGCTCGGCATCGGTGAGGTCGAGCCGGTCCGCTGCGGTCACCCCGCCGAGCTCCGCGACCAGGCGCTCGGCGGCCCGCTGGTCGCTGCGGTAGGTCAGGGCGACGCTGGCGCCGCGTTCGGCGAGCATCCGGCAGATCGCGGTGCCGAGACCGCCGGTCCCGCCGGTCACCACCGCGACGCCGCGCCTGTCCTGGAAATCCGTCACGATCGCCCTTTCCGTTGTGGTGCCTAAGGATTGTTCGGGAAGTTGGTCCAGCCCTTGCCGTCGGCGCGGCCGTACCAGCCCGAGGCGGCGAGCGTGCCTCCGTCGACCGGCAGGGTGTGGCCGGTGATGTAGCAGGCCTCGTCCGAGGCGAGGAACTGCACGGCCGCGGCGTAGTCGTCCGCGTCGCCAAAGCGGCCGAGCGGGACCCAGGTCCGGATCAGCTCGGGATCGCGGTCACGCAGCATCGCGGCGGCGGGGGTCTGCGGGGTGTCCGCGAGATCGGGCGCGATGGCGTTCACCCTGACGCCGTGCTGCCCGACCTCCACCGCCAGGCTCTTCGTGAACGCCGAGACCCCGGCGTTGAACGCCGAGTAGGCGGCCTTGCCCGGAATGCCGCGGAAGGCCTCGACGGTCGAGTTGTTCACGATGGCACCGCGACGCTGCTCGATCATCGCCGGCAGCAGCGCGTGGGTCATGGTGAACACGTGGTGCAGGTTCAGCTCGTAGAGCCGGCGCCACTGCTCCGGCGTCGACCGCACGAACGTCCACGACGTCGGGCGGAAGTCCCCGACGTTGTTGACCAGCACGTCGACCCGGCCGTCTCCCGCGGACAGCGCCGCCCCGGCGGTCTCGGCCACCACGTCGTCGTCGGTGATGTCGCCGACGACGACCACGCAGCGACCGCCGGCGGCCTCGATCTCCAGTTGCGCGGCGCGGGCGGCGTCGCCGTCCACGTCGTTGAGCACGACGAGATCCCCGGCACGGGCGAACCGGCGGCTGATGGCGCCGCCGATGCCCAGCGCACCTCCGGTCACGACGCAGATCCGTGGTCGGTCAGTCATCTTCGCTCCAGGAGGGGACGCGCGAGCGGCGTGGTGTTCGGGTCTCGATCCAGTCGATGGACAGCTCCCGGCGCGCGAACCGCCACGCGCCGTCCTGCCTGCGGTAGCCGTCGGCGTAGCGCAGGTGCCACACGAGGTTGATCGGCTCGCCCGACGACCGCTTGCCCAGGTGGTGGGCGATGCACGCGATGCGGCCGGTCGCGGTCCGCCCGTCGCCGTCGAAGACCTGGCCGACGATCGCGTGCTGGGTGAGTTCGAAAGCCTCGACGGCGCGCAGGGCGCCGGCGATCGCCGATCGGCCACTGTGGACATCGGACGGGCCGAGTTCGGCGGGCGGGGACGGCATCGCCAGCACGGCGCCCTCGGTGAACAGGGCCGCAGCCACGGCGAACGCGCGGTCGTCCACGGCGGCCGCGTAGCGGGCGACCAGGTCGGCGAGCTCGACCCGGTCGGCCGTGGTGAGCGTCATCGCCCGGCCAGGCCGACCCGCTGCGCGCACGCGGACAGTTCGTCCTTGACGGCGGCCAGGTCGGTGGTCGGCGTGGGCTGCAGTACGATCCGGCTCGCGCCCCGCGCGGCCAGCGACTCGGCCTTCTCGGTGGTGATCGCCGAGACGAGGTGCCCGAGCGTGACCTCCAGCGCGTCGGGATCCCGGTCCGCCGCTTCGGCCTCCTGCCGCATCAGGTCGATGAGCTCCTGCAGCTCGGCGCCGCCGACACCGAGCGGCTGCAGGCCGTCACCGCGGCGTCCCGCGCGCCGCGCGGCAGCCCGGCTGTGCCCGCCGATGTCGATGGGGACCCCGCCGGGCCGGACCGGCTTCGGGTAGGTCATCGCCCCGGCGAAGGAGAAGAACCGGCCGTCGTGGTCGACACCGGTCGACGACCGGTCGGCCCACAGCTTGCGCAGCACGTCGATCTGCTCGTCGGCCCGCCGCCCGCGGGTCTCGAACTCGGCCCCGCACGCCTCGATCTCCTCCCGCATCCAGCCCATGCCGACGCACAGGCGCAGCCGGCCGCCGGAGAGCGCGTCGATGGTGGCCGCTCGCTTGGCCAGCACCACCGGATGGTGGTTGGGCAGCACGAGCACGCCCGTGGCCAGCTCGATGCGGGTCGTGTGCGCGGCGAGGAACATCAGCAGGTCCAGCGGATCCGGGATGTCGCAGTCGTCGGCCAGCTCCATCTTCCCGGAACTCGCGTAGGGGTAGACGCTGGAGTACCGGCTGACCACGACGGCGTGCTCGACCGCGACGATCGATTCGAACCCGCATGCCTCGGCGTGCCGGGCGAATTCGCCCATCCAATCGGGCCGGGCGGTGACGCCGGCCGCCACCGGAGCCATTACGGCGTATCTCATAACGGAATCCTACGAGAGCGAGACGAGAATACAAACCTAGCGTTTGCTTGTTTATCTGGTTACGATGGCGCGCGCTCCGGCATCGCCGCGCGCATCACGCGTGCGATGCCCAATGTGGACAGTGATGGGAAGTGGCCGTATTCCTGCGGCGCTCACCTGCGCGCGGTGAGCCGCCGAGTGCAAATCACCGCTGTCGGCTTCGCGGGAGTTCGACGTCCCCCCGGGCGGAGGGTGCATTTCTCGCGGAATCGCGCACTACCTGCGGAAACGGTGCGGTGCGGCCATGGGGAGCGAAGGGTGTAACCATCCTGGGGTGGCGCAATTCCCCGTGAAATCGCGTTCGTGCCGTCGGCGGGGTTCAGACGCCGGGTCGGCGGCGGGTGACCGCCGCCGACCCGGCGCGTCACGCTTCCTTCGCCGCGGGGCGGAGCTTGGTCTTGAGGATCTTGCCGCTGGCGTTCTTCGGCAGCTCGTCCCGGACGACGATCTCCCTCGGCACCTTGAAGTTCGCGAGCCGGGCCCGGCAGTACTCGATCAGAGAGCCCTCCGTCGGCCTGCTCCCGCCGCGCGGCACCACGAACGCGAGGGCGACCGAGCCCATCCGCGGGTCGGGCTTCGCCACGACGGCCGACTCCGACACGTCCGGGTGCGTGGCGAGGACGTTCTCCACCTCGGCCGGGTAGACGTTGAACCCGCCGACGGTGAACATGTCCTTGATCCGGTCGGTGACCTGCAGGCAACCGTGCTCGTCGAGGCGGCCCACGTCGCCGGTGCGGAGCCATCCGTCGGCGTCGATGGTCTCGGCGGTGGCCTGCTCGTCCTCGAAGTAGCCGAGCATGACGTTGCGGCCCCGGATCAGGATCTCGCCCTCGTCGCCGGCGGGCACGTCGTCGCCCGCGGGGTCCACGATGCGGAGCTCCATCCCGTCGACGGGCGGGCCGGTCGTCTCCGCGATGTGCACCGGGTCGTCGTCCGGGAGGGACTGGGTCACCACGACCGCCTCGGTCAGGCCGTAGGCCTGGCTCACGGACGTGAAACCCAGCTCGTCGCGCATCCGCTGGAACAGCGACTTCGGCACCGTCGCGGCCCCGGCGACGGAGAACCGCAGCGACGAGAGGTCGTACTCCGCCAGCCGGGGGTGGTTGAGCAGGGACGTGAACAGGGTCGGCGCGCCGGGTAGCACCGAGATCCGCTCCGCCTGGATGAGTTCGAGCAGATCGTCGGCCTGGAAGGTGGCGACCGGGTAGATCGTGCTCCCCGCGGTGATCGCGGTGATCATGCCGGCCTTGTAGCCGAAGCCGTGGAAGAACGGGTTGACGATGGCGTAGCGGTCGGCCGTGCTCAGCTCGGCCCGCTCGGCCCAGACCCGCGCGACGTCGATCGTCTGCCGGTGCGCCGTGAGCACGCCCTTGGGGATGCCCGTGGTGCCCGAGGTGAACATGATGTCGCAGATGTCGTCGGGCGTCACCGCGGCGACCATCGCCTCGAACCGGTCGTGGTCCACCGAGCGGCCGCCGGAGATGAAGTCCGGCCAGCTGAGCACGCCGTCGGCGGGCTGCCCGCCCAGGTCCACCACGGTGTGCAGGTGGGGCAGCCCTAGAATGGGGCCGTCCCCGGCCTGACCAGGCGATTCCGCGGCGGCGGTGCGGAGCATCTCGAGGAAGTCGATGCCCAGGAACCCGTTGGCGAGGACGAGCGTCGAGGCGCGGGAGCGGGCCAGGACGGCCGCCGCCTCGTGGCCCCGGTAGCGGCTGTTGAGCGGGACGACGATGGCGCCGATGGACTGCGCGCCCAGGAGCGCGAGGATGAACTCCAGCCGGTTCGGCGCCCAGATGGCCGCGCGGTCGCCCCGGCGCAGGCCGCGCGCCGCGTACGCGCGCGCCGTCTCGGTCACGAGCCCGGCCAGCTGTTCGTAGGTGACCCGGATGTCCCCGTCGACGACGGCGGGTTGGTCGGGATGCCGCCGTGCGGCCTCCGCGACGAGGAGGGGGATCGTCATCGGGGTGTTCACCGTGCCCACGCTCTCCTTCGAGACGACCAAATGCTTGCTAGGTGATCCTAGCGGCGGGTGCGCCCGCAGACCAGGCCTTGCGCGGTGCGGGACCGGCGTGCCGCGGGGGCCGGTGGCGGGTGCGCGGGCGCGGCTGTGGCAGACTGTCGACCAAACGCTTGTTGTTGTGGGGGATTCGCGGTCTGCGGGAAGGAAGGCGAGATGGCGACGAGGACCCGGTCGGGGTCGGCCAAGCGCGGTGCGGCCTCGGCAGGAGGCGGCAGCGGCTCCGACCGGCGGAGCCAGCTGCTGAGCATCGCCGCGACGCTGTTCGCCACGAGAGGGTACGCCGAGACCACCGTCCGGGACATCGCCGACGAGGCGGGCATCCTCTCGGGCAGCCTCTACCACCACTTCAGCTCGAAGGAGGCGATGCTCGACGAGATCCTGCGGGGCTTCCTGTCCGCCCTGCGCGACCGGTTCCGCCAGATCGAGCAGGACAGCGTCGACCCCCGCGCGGCGCTCGACGAGCTGATCGTCGCGTCCTTCGAGGCCATCTCCGCGACCCCGCACGCGGTCGCGCTCTACCAGGCCCAGGTGGTGGCGCTCGCCCGCCAGCCCGGCTTCGAATACGTCGGCGAGTTCAGCCGGGAGATCGAGAAGATCTGGCTGCGGTTGCTGGTCGCCGGGCAGAAGGCCGGGATCTTCCGCGCCGACGTCGACATGAACATCACCTACCGGTTCATCCGCGACACCGTCTGGTCGTCCGTGCGCTGGTACCGCCCGCGCGGCAAGTACAAGCCGGAGGCCATCGCCAAGCAGTACCTCCACGTCCTCTACGGCGGCCTCCTCTCGAGCTAGGTCCGCACCTGTAGCTGCAGTTGCCCGCGGGGCTGACGGTCTCAGTCAGCTCCGCGGTTCTGCGTTGGTGGGCGGCCACCGGTGTCGGTTCCGCCGATGCGCTCAGGCCGGCGCCCGCGTTCTCGCCGGCCGCCTCGGGCACACCTGTCGAATCAAGCAAGCAATTGCTAGGTTGGTTTGATGGGACAACGAGAACGCGCGGTGGTCACGGGCGGAAACAGCGGGATCGGGCTCGCCGTGGTCCAGCGGCTGCTGGTACGCGGTCTGCACGTCACCGTGCTCGACCGGCAACCGGCGGCTCCTGCCGGTGACGAATTCCCCGGGCTGCTCCAGGCGTTCTGCGTGGACGTGACCCGGGAGGACGAGGTGCGCGACGCGCTCGCGGAGGCTGCCCGGCGGGCGGGCATCGCGACGCGGCTCGTCACCAGCCACGGGATCCGCGGCGAGTTCGTGCCTGCGCTCGACCTCGACCTGGAGAAGTACCGGCGCGTGCTGGACGTGCACGTGGTCGGAACCCTGGTGGCGGCCCGCGAGCTGGTCCGGGCGATGGATGCCCGCCGCGCGGACGCGTCCATCGTGACCGTGGCGTCGACCACCGCCTACCGGGGCTGGGTCGACCAGGCCGATTACGGCGTCGCGAAAGCGGCCGTCCGGCAGCTCACCGAGAACCTCGCGGTCGAATGGGCGGATCGCGGCGTCCGGGTGAACGCCGTCGCGCCCGGGCACACGCTGACCCCCATGGTCCAGGAGATGGTCGACCGGGGCTACGACACCGGGGCCACCCGGGCCCGCACTCCGCTGGGCCGGCTGGCCGACCCGGACGAACAGGCCCGCGCCATCGAGTTCCTGCTCCTGGACTCTCCTTTCGTCACCGGGGTCTGCCTGCCGGTCGACGGAGGTTGGACGGCAGTGGGGAAGTGAGCCGGGGCGACGCCGTGGATTGGTCGGACGATCTCGCTCCATCCCCCGGGAGAGTGTATGGTCCACCGCACCAAGCGCTTGCTCGGTGATCATGAGGGATGTGGGATGTGACGGAGCAGCTGGTGGATTTGCGGGACAAGGTCGCGTTCATCACCGGTGCCGCGCAGGGGCAGGGCGCCGAGCACGCCAGAACGCTGGCGCGGTTCGGGGCCGACGTGGTGCTTGCCGACCTCGATGAGGGCGCGGTCGCTGCGGTCGCTGCGGAGATCGACGCGAAGACCCTCGCACTGGAACTGGACGTGCGGAGCAAGAGCGCGTGGGACGAAGCGATGCGGCGCACTCGGGCCGAGTTCGGCCGGGTCGACGTGCTCGTCAACAACGCGGGGTTCTACGGCTTGGCCCCGCTGGCGGCGCTCGAGGAGGACCACCTCGTGCGGGCGCTGGACGTCAACCTGGTCGGGCCGATCCTCGGGATGCAGGCCGTGCTCCCGCTGATGCGCGACCGGGGTGGCTCGATCATCAACGTCGCCTCGACCGCGGGGCTCACGGGGTTCGCCGGTGGGATCGGCTACGGCGCCTCGAAGTGGGGGCTGCGCGGGGCGAGCAAGTCGGCGGCCAAGGAGCTCGGCGAGTCCGGGATCCGGGTCAACTGCATCTGCCCCGGCGCGATCGACACCGCGATGATCTCCGACGAGACCAGAGCGGGCGGCGGCGCGGTGGCGAACCAGCCGATCCCGCGGGTCGGTGCGCCCGCGGAGGTGTCCGCGCTCGTGGCGTTCCTGGCCGGCGACGCGAGCAGCTACTGCACCGGGCAGGACTTCGTGATCGACGGCGGCCAGACGATCTGAGGAGGCGAACGTGTTCGACGCAGAGGTCGCGGCGGTCATCCGGTCGCTCGACGCGGGATTCCCGAAGGTCGAGGAGATGACGGGGGCGGAGGCGCGGGCGGCGATCGCGGCGCGGCGGCAACCGGTGCGAAACCGGGACGATGTGGCGCGCACCGAAGACCGCGAGATCCCCGGACCCGGGGGCGGTGTGCCCGTCCGCCTGTACTTCCCGCACCGGCGCGGTGACGAACCGTTGCCGGTCGTCGTCTTCTGCCACGGCGGCGGGTTCGTGTTCTGCGACATCGAGTCGCACGACGCGTTCTGCCGCGAGCTGTCGGGACGGACGTCGTCGGTGGTGGTCTCGGTGGACTACCGGCTCGCGCCCGAGCACAAGGCGCCGGCCGCCGTCCTCGACGCCTATGCCGCACTGACCTGGGCCGCCGAGAACGCCCGCGCGTTCGGTGGCGACCCGGGCCGGCTGCTGATCGCCGGCGACAGCGCGGGCGGGAACCTCGCCGCTGCCGCCTGCCTGATGGCCCGGGACGGCGGAGGGCCCGCGGTGGCCGGCCAAGTGCTGCTCTACCCCGTGCTCGACCCGTCGTGCGACACCGGCAGCTACCGCGAGTACGGCACCGGTTACGGGAACACCAGGGCCGCCATGGAGTGGTACTGGCGCCAGTACCTGCCGGCGGACGACGTGGCCGGGCCCCGGCACCAGGTCGTCCCGCCCGCCGCGGACACCTTGCGCGGCCTGCCGCCCGCCGTCGTCGTCACCGCGGGCCTGGACCCGCTGTCCGACGAGGGAAGGGCGTACGCGGCCGCGCTGGCCCGGGACGGGGTTCCGGTGACGCACCGGCACTATCCGGGCCTGTTCCACGGGTTCCTGACCATCATGTCCCTGCAGGCCGCCCGGTCGGCCCGCGATCTGCTGTGGCACGACCTGTGCGCAGCTACGAAGCAAGGAGCAACGTCTTGACCATCGGAGCTCACAGCGCGGTGCGCGACGTCCTGGTCGTCGGCGCCGGATTCGCCGGTCTGTACGCCGTGCACGCGTTCCGGCGAGCCGGGCTCGACGTGATCTGCCTCGAAGCAGGCGAGGACATCGGCGGCACGTGGTTCTTCAACCGCTATCCCGGTGCCCGCTGCGACGTGGAGAGCATCGACTACTCCTACTCGTTCGACGAAGACCTGCAGCGCGACTGGGTGTGGAGCGAGCGCTACGCGACCCAGCCGGAGATCCTCTCCTACATCCACCACGTCGCGGACCGGTTCGACCTGCGGTCGCACGTCGAGTTGAACAAGCGGGTCGTGGCCGCGGACTTCGACGAGAGCGCGTCGCGGTGGGCGGTGCGCACCGAGGACGGGGACGAGCACCTCGCGCGGTACGTCCTGTTCGCCACCGGCTCGCTGTCGGCCCCGAACAAGCCGGACATCCCCGGCGCCGACACCTTCGCCGGCGAGACGTACTTCACCGCGCGCTGGCCGGAGCCCGGCCCGTCGCTGCAGGGCAAGCGCGTCGGCATCATCGGCACGGGCTCGTCGTCGGTCCAGTCGGTGCCGATCCTCGCCGGGGAGGCCGACTCGCTCACCGTTTTCCAGCGCACGCCGAACTACAGCGTGCCCGCGCTGAACCGGCAGCTCACCGACGCCGACCAGCGCCGCATCCGCGAGGAATACCCGGCGCGGCGGGCGAAGGCGCGCATGAGCGGCGGCGGATCGCCGCACCAACCGCACCCGAAGCGCGCGGCCGAATGCACCCCGGAAGAGCGCGAGGCCGCGCTGGAGGCGGGGTGGCGCAACGGTGGTGTGCTGTTCGGCAAGACCTTCCCCGACCAGTTCACCGACATCGAGGCGAACGACTTCGCGCGCGAGTTCGCGGAGCGGAAGATCCGGCAGATCGTTGCGGACCAGCGCACCGCCGAGGACCTGATCCCCACCGACCACCCCATCGGGACCAAGCGGATCTGCACCGACTCCGGGTACTTCGAGACGTTCAACCTGGACAAGGTCGCGCTGGTCAACCTGCGCCGGGAACCCATCACGCGGATCACCGGCGCGGGCATCGAGACCAGCGCGGGATTCCACGAACTGGACGTGCTGGTGTACGCCACCGGGTTCGACGCGATGACCGGTGCGCTCACCCGGATCGACATCACCGGCCCGCGCGGCGACCGGATCCGGGACGCGTGGGCCGAGGGGCCGGTCACCTACCTCGGCGTGCAGATCCCCGGCTTCCCCAACCTCTTCACCGTCAACGGCCCCGGCGCGCCGTCGGTGCTGTCCAACATGGTGCTGACGGCGGAGCAGCAGGTCGACTGGCTGGCCGAGCTGATCCGGCACGCCGACGAGACCGGGGCGGCCCAGGTGGAAGTGCGCGACGACGCCGCGGTGAAGTGGACCGATCACGTCCAGCAGGCCGCGGACGCCACGCTGTTCCCCCGGGCCAACTCCTGGTACCTCGGCGCGAACATCGAGGGCAAGCCGCGCCGGTTCATGCCCTACGTGGCAGGACTGGGCGTCTACCGCGAGCGCTGCGAGGCGATCAAGGCCGACGGCTACGAGGGATTCGTGTTCACGGCTCGCTGACGGTGGTGGGGGGGGGGGGGGGGGGGGCCCCCCCCCCCCCCCCCACCAAAAAGGAACAGAGAAAGAAAAACATACCATCGCGGAAGGGAACACCCACAAGCAGGTGTGGGAGAAA
>NZ_JBWKKU010000059.1:0-64293 GCF_056431445.1 Saccharopolyspora sp. NPDC045941 | reverse complement strand
CGGCCGCATCGTCCAAGCCGCACTCGTCCTCACCCACTACGAACACAGCCAACTCACCTAACCTCTTACTGAGATCACCTCATTGAAATTGCGGGCCGTCAGCGGCCGGGGCGCGGGTCCATCGGCTTCGCCTCGTGGCTGCTCGCCGTTCCGGCCGTCGCGTCAATCGGGCCCGTCGCGTGGAACGCCTCGCACGGCCCCCCGATGTACTTCTCGAAGTCCGTCGTGATGTGGATGACCGACTTCCCGTCCGACGTCGGCAACACGGTCGGGCTGAAGTTGCGGCAGACGCTGCCCTTGTTGTAGCTGAGCTGCACCGGGGACGGGATCTCCCGCCAGCCCCGCGCCAGGTCGGACGGGTTGTCGTTGACCATCAGCGTGCGCCCGTTGCCCGGCGCCCAACCGCCGTTGTCGCCGCCGAGCATCTGGTACGCCAGCAGCAGCCGCCCGTTCGGGCCCGGCCCCGGCGCCCACGCGATCGTCGGCGTGCCCAGCGGCTGCCCGCCGGTTTCCGACACGATCTCCGTGCCCAAGTCGTACGGGTCGCCGAAATCCCAGCCGTCGGCCGAGGTCCGCATCCACACCGTGCAGATGTGCACCGGATCGTAGTTGCAGACCTCGTAGACCATCACATAAGTGCCGTCCGGCAGCTGCCGGATCCCGGACATCCCGGGACGCACCGTGAACTTGTCGTTCTTCAGCGTTTCCCGCAGATCGGTCCAATTGCGACCGTCCGCGGAACGCACCTGGACCATCTTCTGGTCGTGCTTCGGGTCGCCGTCGTCGGAATAGAACGCGACCAGATCGCCCTGCGCGGACACCGTGAACTCGGGCTCCCACACGCCCGGCCCGACCGGCGCCTGCACGATGGTCGACAGGAAGCTCCAGGTTCGCCCGTGGTCGTCGCTGCGCCACACCCGGATGCTGCTGTGCCGCTCCTCCGGGTCTGCGCCGACGCCGGCGGTGCCGGCCCACAGCAGGGTTCCGGCCGGCATGTCGCCCACCTGCCGCGGCAACTCGTACAACGTCGAGCAGCACATGCCCTTCGCGTCCGCGCCCTCCGGGTCGCGGATCTCGCCGATCTGCCGGAACGTCTCGCCGTCGTCGCGGCTTTCGTAGATGACCGCGAAGCCAGCGCCGTCCACATAGGTCGTCATGCTGGCCAGCACGCGCCCGTCGGCCAGGCCGGAGTGCTGCAACAGCACCATTCGCGGATAGCTGCTGCCGCCGGCGCGCAACAGCTCTCCCTTGTCCACATCGGACGGTGCTACATCCTGCCCACCGGCCGGGACACCAGACGCGATCTGCTGAAATCCCACCACCAGCAGCAACGCGGCGAACAGCACCGATAACCAGGCGCGGACTTTCCGGACGACCATGCGAGAGCCCTTCGAAATCGCGGCGGATAAACCGTCAGCGGGCGGGACACTATCGCACGGAACCGGGAGATCAACCCTTCTAACAATTCCGTTCAGCGCAATCTTAGAAGCGCAAATGGAGCAGTACGAACCCGGCAGAACTGGTCGAGAAAATGCCGGTTAAAACGCGGAAAACGGCAACGTCCCCGCATCCAGGAGATGCGGGGACGCCGGATTCACTCGGCGTCCGGCGGCGGCCCGCCGCGGATCGAGAACAGCGTGTTCTCCAACTCGTCCGGCTTGACCAGCACCTCGCGCGCCTTCGACCCCTCCGACGGCCCGACGACGCCGCGCGACTCCAGCAGGTCCATCAGCCGGCCGGCCTTGGCGAACCCGACCCGCAGCTTGCGCTGCAACATCGAGGTGGAGCCGAACTGGCTGGTCACCACCAGCTCGGTGGCCTGCAGCAGGACGTCGAGGTCGTCGCCGATGTCGGAGTCGACTTCCTTCTTCTCGCCCGCCTTGGCCGCCGTGACGCCGTCGGTGTACTCCGGGTCGGCCTGGTCCTTGGTGTACGAGACGATGCGGTGGATCTCGTCGTCACCGACGAACGAGCCCTGCACCCGGACCGGCCGGGACGCCCCCATCGGCAGGTACAGCGCGTCGCCCATGCCGATCAGCTTCTCGGCACCCGGCTGGTCCAGGATGACCCGCGAGTCGGTCAGCGACGACGTCGCGAACGCCAGCCGCGACGGCACGTTCGTCTTGATCAGGCCCGTCACCACGTCCACCGACGGGCGCTGGGTCGCCAGCACCAGGTGGATGCCGGCGGCCCGCGCCTTCTGCGTGATCCGCACGATGGCGTCCTCGACGTCGCGCGGCGCGGTCATCATCAGGTCGGCGAGCTCGTCGACGATGGCCAGGATGTACGGGTACGGCCGGTATTCGCGCTCGCTGCCCAGCGGCGCCGTGATCTCGCCCGAGGAGACCTTCCGGTTGAAGTCGTCGATGTGGCGCACCCGGTTGGCCTGCATGTCCTGGTAGCGCTGCTCCATCTCCTCCACCAGCCAGGCCAGCGCGGCGGCGGCCTTCTTCGGCTGGGTGATGATGGGCGTGATCAGGTGCGGGATGCCCTCGTACGGCGTCAGCTCCACCATCTTCGGGTCGATCAGGATCATCCTGACCTCCTGCGGGGTGGCCCGCGCGAGCAGCGACACCAGCATCGAGTTGACGAAGCTGGACTTACCGGACCCGGTCGAGCCGGCCACCAGCAGGTGCGGCATCTTCGCCAGGTTTGCGGTGACCATGTGGCCTTCGATGTCCTTGCCCAGCCCCATCACCAGCGGGTGGCTGTCCTTGCCCGCCTCGGCGGAGCGCAGGACATCGCCCAGCCGCACCATCTCCCGGTCGCTGTTGGGCACCTCGATGCCCACTGCGGACTTGCCCGGGATCGGCGCCAGCAGCCGGACGTTGTCGGTCGCGGCGGCGTAGGCGATGTTCTTGGTCAGCGCGGTGATCTTCTCGACCTTCACGCCGGGACCGAGCTCGACCTCGTAGCGGGTCACGGTCGGCCCCCGGGTGAAGCCGGTGACCTGGGCGTCGATGTTGAACTGCTCCAGCACAGCGGTGATCGCCTCGATCATGGCGTCGTTGGCGCGGCTGCGGCTCTTCGGCGGGTCGCCGTCGGTGAGCACGTCCAGCGGCGGCAACTGGTAGTCGCCTTCGACGCTGCGGCTGATCTGCGGCTTGCTGCTCTTCTTCGGCTTCTCCTCGGCGGCTTCGGCGACCGGCTTGGCGGGCACCGCGGCGGCCTTCGACTTGGCGGGCTTGGGCTGCTCGTCGGGCACGTCCTCCAGGGACAGCTGCCGGTCCTCTTCGGACATCGCCGCCTGGCGGCGCCGGGACGGCCGGCGCAGCTTGACCGAAGCCGGATCGGCCTCCAGCTCCTTGGTGGCGCCAGCCGCCGGGCGGGCCTCCTCGGCCTCCTGCCCGAGACCGCGCAACCGGGCCGCCACCTCGCGCACCGGCGTGCCGGTGAGCACGAGCAATCCGAACAGCCCGATCAGCACCAGCACCGGCGCCGCGACCCAGCCGGTGAGCCCGTGCGCGAGCGGGCCGCCGGCGACGAAACCCAGGGCTCCGCCGGCGTTCGCCCAGTTCTCGGGATCGAGCGGGGCGCCGGACACGATGTGCAGGACGCCGAGCGTGGTGAAGATCAGCAGCAACGACCCGATCACCACGCGGGGCCGCGCCTCGGCGCTGGTCTCGGTGCGCATCAGCAGCACGGCGGTGATCAGCAGCACGATCGGCAGCACCACGGCCGCCACGCCGATGACCGAGCGCAGCGCCCAGTCGAACCAGTGCCCGACCGGGCCGCCGGCCTGCCACCAGACGCCGGCGGCGGCGATCACCGCGGTCGCGAGGAAGATCAGCGCCAGCCCGTCGCGCCGGTGCGCGGGGTCGAGTTCCTTGGTCTTGCCCACCGCCCGGACCACGCTCCCGACGCCGCGCGCGATGCTCCCGCCGCCCTTGGAACTCGTCCTGGCGGATCGCTTCGGTGCTGGTCTGCGGGGTGCGTGCGTAGATCCGGGGCGGGGCTTGGCGCTCCCGGAGCTCTTCCGCGTGGTGCCCGACCTGCCCGATCCGCCACTCCTGGCGGCGGAGCCGTTACTCTTGGTCGCGCTTTTGCCACGCGACGAGCCCCGTCCCCCGTTCGATGTCCGGCTCGCCATGCCCCACACGGTATCTCCACCCGCCTCGCGCGTCACACCAGCCACGGGAGATCGCAGGTCGGCCGTTTTTCGGGCAATCCGCTCCAACCGGCGCAGCGCGCGTGAGATCCTCGACCATCATGGTCGCCCTACCTTCCAGTCCGAACGAGCCGACACGCCGAACCGACCGCGAGAAGCTGTTCCGCGATGCGCCGCTGCTGTGGCGCGCGCTGATGCGGGTCGACCGCGCGATCATCGGGCTGACCGGGCGCCTGGAGGTCACCGGCGACGTACCGGATTCGGTGCGCGGCAAGCCGCTGCTGCTGGCTGCCAACCACATCGGCAACCTCGACGCGTTGGTGCTGATCGCGGCCTGCCGCACCCGTCGCCTCGCGCCGCGCTTCCTCGCCACCGGCGGGCTCTTCGACACGCCGGTGCTGGGCACGGTGCTCCGCACCTGCCGGCACGTCCGCGCCGACCGCGGCAAGAGCACCGCGGGCGAGGCGCTGGGCCGGGTCGTCACGGCGCTGACCAGCGATCATCACCCGGTGCTGATGTACCCGGAGGGCCGGATCACCCTCGAACCGGACATGTGGCCGGAGCGAGGGAAGACGGGCGTGGCCCGGATGGCGCTGGCCTCCGGCGCGGCGGTGGTGCCGGTCAGCCAGTGGGGCGCCCACGAGGCGATGTGCTACGGCATGGTCCGCGTCGAGAAGACCGGCGACCTCCGGATCCTGTTCGCGTCGTGGCTGCGGGCCGTCCGCCGCCGGCCGAAGCTGAAGGTCCACTTCGGAGCGCCGGTGGACCTCAGCGACCTGTCCGCGGACCGGGTCGGCGACGCGACCAGGGCCCGCGACCGCATCATGCGAGCCATCGCAACCGGCATGGTGCCCCTGCGCGAGGGAGAACTCGGAGCGCCCCACCACTTCGACCCGACGCGCCCGGCCACCGACAAACCCAGCCCCTGGCGCCCGTGATCACGCCGCGCGATCTCCCCTAGCAGCCAGGTGCGCGATGTGGTGCGAAGTCCCGATCGCAATCCAGTCCTGAGACCTCTTGGCCACCACGTCACCCTTTGAACACTTTTCCAGCCTCAGGTCCCCCCACGACCCGGTCGCGCTCTGCTCGTACTCCGCCGACCCGACCAACTCCTGTGCCACTTCGAGGAAATAGGCGCCGGGGTCTTCACCGGGCAGCGGTCTTCTCTTGTCGTCGCGCGCCATGGCGCGGAAGGCATACCGACTGCGGCGGTCACCCGTGTAGAACAGGTACGGGTTCGGTCGCCCCCTTCCCCCTCCTGGTTCCGCGGGTACGTCGGCGCTGGGGTGCACGATCCCGTAGTCGCCGTAGCGAACATCCAGTGAACCGGCCTTGAGCTGCTGCCACAGGGTGAATTCATGCCGAGGCCGGACACCTCCGTCCAGCTGCTGTCGCTTCGCCGGGATGGAACCGCCCATCACCGTGATCGACTGGAACGAGTACCTCGCCGCAAGGCCGGCGATCAGCCGCCCGCACTCGCCGCTTGGAATGGTCCTTCGCAGGAAGCCTGCGTCGACCAGCAGCTCAACCGCTTCGGGCGCGGTCTTCGATCTGGTCAAGAAGCGCCCGATCCAGTCGACAGCCGAATCCGTCGGGCAAGTCGCCCGCACCCGGACGCCGAACGCGCAGTCGAACGACTCACGGAGCAGCACGTACCCGCGCAATTCTCGATCATCCATCCCCAGCGGCACCACCGGTGTGAAAGGCAGCTCGGCATCAAGCCTGAGCTGCCCGTCCGGCCCTTCGGTCAGGCTCCTGACCACGGGATCCAGGGGACCACCCGGCTGGTCCCGCAACAGACTCGACAGGTGGAGCCGTGTCACGTCGAGGAGCGGTTTCTGCCCGTTGTTCGTCAGGTGTTCGAGGGCCGCAGCAAGGCTCTTCAGGAGGTCAGGGCCATCCGAAACCAGGTCAACGCAGATGCGGACGGCCTGCGCTTCGCTCGGTGCGACTTTCTGCAACGCCTCCAGTTCACCCGACTTGCTCCGCACGACGACCGCGGACGAATGCATCACTCCGACCTCCCCACGCCGGACGATTCCTGCACCACGGTAAGAAGTTCCTGCCCGCACCCGCGTCGGCTGAACGGTTGATCAACCCAGGTCGCGCGGGCGACCGCAACCGAGCGCCGGACACCGCCGTTCCCCGATCCGGGGGCCACCGGCAAGCCCATCCCAGCCGCCAGGGAGGCCGCACTCAGCGGCCCGGCGCCAGGAGCACACGGGTAGGCCAATTTTCGCCAACCATGGGGTCCGACCTCGGCTGATCCCGTTAACTGTCCACACTGGTCGCCATTCGGGCGCACCAAATTGGACAGACGGGGCAAACATGAGAAAAGTCGTCACCGCTGCCATGGCAGCCGGTCTGCTGGTCGGTCTGTCGCCTGCCATCGGCACGGCAACGGCCGCGCCCGGACCGGTCTTCCAGCCCGCACCGGTCGAATGGGGCCCGTGCGAGGACCCGAACCTGCAGAAGGCCGGGGCGGAGTGCGGGATGGTCACCGCCCCGATGGACTACGCCGATCCGGCGGGCGAGCAGGTCTCGCTCGCGGTCTCGCGAATCAAGCACACCGTGCCCGACGACCAGTACCAGGGCGTCATGCTGGTCAACCCGGGCGGACCGGGCGGATCCGGCCTGACCCTGTCGATGCTCGGCGCGTACGTGCCGAAGGGCGCCGGCGCCGCCTACGACTGGATCGGGTTCGACCCGCGCGGGGTGGGTTCCAGCCGGCCCGCGCTCTCCTGCGACCCGAACTACTTCTCCTACAACCGCCCGCACTACGTGCCGACCGCCCCTGAGCTGGAGAAGGCCTGGCTCGACCGGTCCGAGGGCTACGCGCGGGCGTGCGGGAACAACGGCAAGCTGATCGAGCACATCAAGACCACGGATGTCGTCGAGGACATGGACAGCATCCGGAAGGCGCTGGGCGTCGAGCAGATCAACTACTACGGCTTCTCGTACGGCACGTACCTCGGCCAGGTCTACGGCACCCTGCACCCCGAGCGGATGCGCCGGGTCGTGATGGACGGCGTCGTGAACGTCGACGACGTCTGGTACGACGCGAACCTGAACCAGGACGTGGCCTTCGACCGCAACATCAAGATCTTCTTCGACTGGATCGCGAAGAACGACGCCACCTACCACCTGGGCACCACCGGCGCCGACGTGGAGAAGCTCTACTACGAGCAGCTCGCCAAGCTCGACCAGCAGCCGGCCGGTGACGTGATCGGCTCCGACGAGTGGACCGACCTGTTGCTGAACGCGGGCTACTCCCAGGCGACCTGGGACCGCCGCGCCAAGGCGTTCTCGGGCTGGGTGCACAACGGCGACTGGGAGTCGCTGAAGAAGATCTACGACGGCGCCAACCCGCCCGGCGACGACAACGGCTTCGCGGTCTACCTGGCGGTGCAGTGCACCGACGTGAAGTGGCCGCAGAGCTGGCAGCAGTGGAGCAAGGACAACTGGGAGGTGTACGCGAAGGCGCCGTTCGAGACGTGGGCCAACGCCTGGTACAACGCGCCGTGCCGCTCGTGGCCGGCGAAGCCGGGCAAGCCGGTCGAGGTCGACGGCAGCAAGGTGACCGACGCGCTGCTGATCAGCGAGGAGCTGGACGCCGCGACCCCGTTCCCCGGCGCGCTGGAAGCCCGCAAGCGCTTCCCGAACGCCAGCCTGATCAGCCTGCCCGGCGGCACCACGCACTCGGGCTCGCTCGGCGGAAACGCCTGCCTGGACGACCAGATCGCCGACTACCTGGCCACCGGCAAGCTGCCGGCCCGAAAGCCGGGTGACGGTCCGGACACCACGTGCGAGCCGCTTCCGCAACCGACCCCGGAGGGCGTGGGCGCGCTGAAGGTCCGCCCGCAACAACCCGCGGTCCTGCAAGAAGCCCTACAAGCCAACTGGCACTGATACCCCGCTGAAGGGCCGGCCTCCCCACGGAGACCGGCCCTTCGTCGTCGGTGCCCGGGAACAAGCGAAGTGCCGGCCTCCGAGAAGGAGGCCGGCACTTCGACCTAGGTTACGAGGTCGTGCGTCAGTGGTCCAAGATCGGCGCGTTGACGCAGTTGTTGATCTGCGGGGACGCGATCGGCACCACGATGGCGAGGACGCCGATGTTGTTGCCGCACAGCTGAATCGGCAGCACGCTGACGTTGTTGTCGTTCAGCACGTTGATCCCGTCGTTGCCGTAGCTGTCGGCGAACGCGGGGGAACCGATCGCCAGCATTGCGGCCGCGGCAGTGGCAGCGCCGAAGAGTCGAGCGGAAGTACGCACTTCAGACCCCAATCTCCCGTTGGTGATTCCTCCGGTCCAGGAGTCCGAATGCGCCCCGAACCGGCGAGACCCACCCTCGCAGTGGACCTCCAGGCAGGCCCGCCGTGTGCTCCCAACGGGTTCCGCAGACCACCCACTGGAGATCTCGGCCACCGACAGCGATCAACAATATCGGCAAACCGGACTAATGGGCCACTCGACGAGGTGATCGGTTCAGGATCCGACGGGAAGCACGTTCGGCACGATCATCGGCCGCCGGCGGTAGGTCTCGGCCACCCACCGCCCGACCACCCGGCGCACCGCCTGGGCGATCCGGTGGGTGTCGGTGATGCCCTCCGCCTCGGTGCGGGCCAGCTCCATCTCGACCAGGGGCACCACGTCGTCCAGCGCCTTCGGATCGTCGGAGAAGCCGCGACCGGAGATCGTCGGGGACGACACCGCCCGGCCGGTCGACGCCTCCACCGCGACCGTGATCGCGATGAACCCGCCCTCGCCCAGCACCAGCCGGTCGGAGAGCGTGGACTCGCCCACGTCACCGACGGACAGACCGTCGACGTAGACGTGCCCCACCTCGACCCGGCCGGCGATCGCGGCGATGCCGTCCACCAGATCGACCACGACGCCGTCCTCGGCGATCACCACGCGATCCGCCGGCACCCCGGTCAGCCGCGCCAGCTCGGCGTTCGCCCGCAGGTGCCGCCACTCGCCGTGCACCGGCATGACGTTGCTCGGGCGCACCGCGTTGTAGAGGTACAGCAGCTCACCGGCCGAGGCGTGCCCCGACACGTGCACCTTCGCGTGGCCCTGGTGCACCACGTTGGCGCCCAACCGGACCAGGCCGTTGACCACGCCGAACACCGCGGTCTCGTTGCCGGGGATCAGCGATGACGCCAACACCACGGTGTCGCCGGCGCGGATGTGGATCTGCTTGTGCTCACCGCGCGCCATCCGGGACAGCGCCGAAAGCGGCTCACCCTGCGATCCGGTCGAGACGAACGCCACCATGTGCTCGGGCATCGCCAGCGCCTCGTCGAGGTCGACCAGCAGCCCGTCCGGCACGCGCAGCATGCCCAGATCGTTCGCGATGCCCATGTTGCGCACCATCGAACGGCCGACGAAGCACACCTTGCGGCCGTGCGTCTCGGCGACGTCCAGCACCTGCTGCACGCGGTGCACGTGGCTGGCGAAGCACGCCACGATCACGCGCTGGGTGGCCTTGCCGATCACCCGGTCCAGCACCGGCCCGATCTCGCGTTCGGGCGTGACGAACCCGGGCACCTCGGCGTTGGTGGAGTCCACCAGGAACAGGTCCACGCCCTCGTCGCCGAGCCGGGAGAAGCCGGCGAGGTCGGTCAGCCGGTTGTCCAGCGGCAGCTGGTCGAGCTTGATGTCACCGGTGTGCAGCACGACCCCGGCCGGGGTCCGGATGGCGACCGCCAGCGCGTCCGGGATCGAATGGTTGACCGCGAAGAACTCCAGCTCGAAGGCGCCGTGCTTGCTGCGCTGCCCCTCGGCCACCTCCACGAGCACCGGGTCGAGCCGGTGCTCGCGGCACTTGGCCGCCAGCAGGGCGAGGGTGAACTTCGACCCCACCACCGGCAGGTCCGGCCGCAGCCGCAGCAGGAACGGCACCGCGCCGATGTGGTCCTCGTGCCCGTGTGTGAGCACCAGCGCGTCGATGTCGTCCAGCCGGTTCTCGATCGCGGCGAAGTCCGGCAGGATCAGGTCCACGCCCGGCGCGTCGTCCTCGGGGAACAGCACACCGCAGTCGACGATCAGCAGCCGGCCCGCGTGCTCGAACACGGTCATGTTCCGGCCGACCTCGCCGATGCCGCCGAGCGCTACGACGCGCAGCCCACCGTCGGCCAGCGGGGGTGGTGGGGCCGACGATGTCGGCGTCACCGGGTGGTACTCGGTGGCTGTCGCCTTTGCGCTCAACGCTGCTTCACCTCTGTGCGGCGTCCGGATTGACCAGTACCAGGCCAGCATCCCACAGGTCGCTGGTGATCAACCGCACCTGCTCCTCGGTCGCCGCGGGCAGCGGCAGCCGCGGCTGCCCGGTCTCGTAGCCGCACAACCGGAGTGCCGTCTTCGAGAAGATCACCCCACCGACGAAGTTCATCGACCGGTACACCGGCAGAAGTCCATTGTGGACCTCCCGGGCGCCGACGACGTCGCCCGCCTCGTAGGCGTCCAGCATCTTGCGCAACCGGTCCCCCACCACGTGGCCGATCACGCTGACGAAGCCGACCGCGCCGACCGACAGCCAGGGCAGGTTGAGCGGGTCCTCGCCCGAGTAGTAGGCGAGGCTGGTGCTGGCCAGCACCTCGCTACCGGCCAGCAGGTCGTGCTTGGAGTCCTTGACCGCCTGGATCCGCGGGTGGTCCGCCAGCCGCTTCAGCGTGTCGACCTGGATCGGCACGATGGAGCGCGGCGGGATGTCGTAGAGCATGACCGGCAGCTCGGTGGCGTCGGCGACCGTCCAGAAGTGCTGGAACAGCCCTTCCTGCGGCGGGCGCGAGTAGTACGGCGTCACGACCAGCAGGCCGTGCGCACCGGCGTGCTCAGCGGCGCGCGCGAGCTCGACCGAGTGCTCGGTGTTGTTGGTGCCGACGCCGGCCACCACGGTCGCGCGGTCGCCCACCGCCTCGACCACGGCGCGCAGCAGTTGCTGCTTCTCGTGGTCGCTGGTCGTGGGGCTCTCGCCGGTGGTGCCGTTGACGACCAAGCCGTCGTTGCCGACGCTGTCGACCAGATACGTGGCGAGCTCCTGCGCCAGCTTCAGGTCGAGCTTTCCGTCTTCGTCGAACGGCGTGACCATGGCGGTCAGGACGCGGCCGAACGGGCGGCCCGGACTGGCAGTGGGGCAGACGGTCATGGTCCTGACGCTACCTGGTGAGTTCCCTGTTCAGAGCGGCCGGATCAGCCTCAGAGCAGATTCGGGAAACCCGGCGTCCACAGGCTCTGGAACGCCGTGTTTCTTCCGGTCCGGCCGCCGCCGCGCGAGCGAGTTTCCGCCCCTCGCGTCAAAAAGACCGGCGCAGGTCCTCGACCGCGAGCACATCGGCCTCGTTGCCCTCGGACGTGACCTTCGCTGCACGACGGCTGAAGGCGTGCAGGATCAGCTCGCTGGGCTCGCCGACGAACCGCACCGTGCGCGGACCGCGCTTCGCCGCGATCTCGGTGCCGTCCGGGCGCCGCAGCACCACGCCCACCGGGCTGCGCCCGTAGAACATCTTCGCGACCCGGGTCAGCGACTTCCACAGCGCTTCCTCGCGCTCCGGGTCGGACGGGCGCGGCTGCCAATCCGGCTGGGCCCGCCGGACGTCCTCGTGGTGCACGTAGAACTCGGCGGCGTTGACCGCCTCGTCCACGCCGGAGAAGCCGAGCGGGTTCCACTTCGGCGGCCCCTGCCGGATCTGGTCGATCAGCTCCGGCCAGGACAGCGCGCGCAGCTCGTTCTGGATGCGCTCGCTGCGATCGACGAGCGCCTTCACGAACTTGCCCGCCACCGCGTCCGGCCGCCGTTCGCGCACCACGAGGTGCACCGCGAGATCCTTGGTACTCCACCCGGCGCACAGCGTCGGCGCGTCCGGGCCGAGCCGCTCGAACAGGTCGCACAACTGCTGGCGCTCATCGCTGGCCACACCCATGCGCCCACTCTAGCCACCGCCGATGCCCGGGGTGGCGCAGGAGATCACTTCGTCGCGGAAGTCTGCAGCTTGTCGCCGGACGCGCTGTAGAGGGCGCAGTAGATGCTCTGCGAGCCGGCCTTCCGGTCGCCTTCGGACTGGCGGTATGCGTTCCAGCTCTGTTCCGAGGGGACGAGCGTGGCGTAGCGCAACGTGGTCTGCTTGCCCGGCGCGACGACCTTGTCCGAGGCGAAGTACATCGAGCAGTAGCCCTCGCCGTATGCGACCAGCACGTCCTTGCCGGGATAAGCCGTGTCGTAGCTGCTGGAGCTGAACGCGGAGCCCGACGCGTAGAACTCGAAGTCGTGCGGGTCGGAGCAAGACGTCGTGTTGTTGATGGGCTTGCCCGCGGTGATCTTCCCGGTGCCGCAGTCCTTGGCGTCCGGGTCGAAACCGGCGACGTCGCCGCCCTCGCCGAACACCAGGGTGGAATCCATCGCGGCCGGCGCACCACCGCCGACCAGCGCGAACCGCCCGACCAGGAGCCCGGCGACGAACAGCACGACGGCGGCGACGGCCGCAGCGATCAGCCACGGGCCCTTGGAACGCTTCGGCTTCGGGGCCCCCGGGGCGACCCGGGTGGGGCTGCCGACCGACAGGGTCTGGTCCGGGTTGCCGCCGTTGGCGGGCGCGCTGTCCAGCAGCGCCCGGATCTGCGGGCCGGTGAACCGCGCCCGCGGATCGGCGATCAGCAGCCCGGTGATCACCGAGCCGATCATGCCGTGCGGGCCGGACAGGCGGGGCGGATCGTTGAGCACCGCGTGCAGCGTGGCGGCCGTCGTCTGCCGCTCGAACGGAATCCAGCCCTCGACCGCGAAGAACAGGGTCGCGCCCAGGGACCACAGGTCGCTGGCCGGCGAGGCGTCCGCGCCCTTGATCCGCTCCGGCGCCATGAACGACGGCGAGCCGACGATCGCGCCGCTGCTGGTCAGCCTCGGGTCGTCCAGGGTCTGGGCGATCCCGAAGTCGGCCAGCTTGACCCGGCCGTCGGCGACCATGATGTTGCTCGGCTTCACGTCGCGGTGCACGATCCCGGCCGCGTGCGCGGTCTCCAGCGCGGAGAGCACCTTGCGGGTCAGGTCCACGGCCTGCTCGGGGCGCAGCGGACCCCACTGCGCGACGTAGTCGCTGAGGGTGACCGCCTGCACCAGCTCCATCACGATGTACGTGACGCCGGACTCGGCCAGCACGTCGTGCACCGTGACCACCGCCGGGTCGTTCAGCCGTCCCGCGGTGCGCGCCTCGCGGAGCACCCGCTCCTCGAAGACCTGCCGCTCGGCCGGGGGCACGCCGTCGGGCAGGTGCAGTTCCTTGATCGCGACCTCGCGGCCGATGACCTGGTCCCAGGCGCGCCAGACGATCCCCATGCCGCCGCGTCCGAGTTCCTGGACGACCTGGTACCGACCGCCGATCACCCGGGCCTGCTGCCCTGGCCCGACCTGCTCAACCACTGCGCCGTCCTCCACCGAAGTCCTCGCGCGCGACCACGCAGCGCAAACGTTCCCGCCTCGCCGTTCATCCAATCAGATGAGCCGGATCAGTCCTTTGACTGTGCGGCGGACCGATCGGTTCCCTGCTGGGGCGGGACCGCTGTCGGCTGCCCGGATTGCGCGGGCGGCCGGCGCCCGAGGCGGGAGCCGGCCGTCCGATTCGCGAAAACCTGGGAGAACCCGGTTCAGCCCTCGGTGACGAACGGGCTGGACGCGATCTCGGTGCCGTCCTTCAGCGTGGTGATCTCGAAGTCGCTGAACACGTTCGGCACGGCCTTCTGCAGCTGCCGCAGGCACTCGATGGCCAGGCCGCGGATCTCGACGTCGGCCTGCTCGGAGGCGCGCATCGCCACGAAGTGCCGCCACGCCCGGTAGTTGCCGGTCACCACGATCCGCGTCTCGGTCGCGTTGGGCAGCACCGCGCGGGCCGCCTGCCGGGCCTGCTTGCGGCGCAGCGTCGCCTTCGGCTCGTCGGCGAACTTCTCCTCGAGCGCGGCGAGCAGCTCGGTGTACGCGGCGACGCTCGCCTCTGTGGCCTGCACGAACTTCTCGTGCAGCTCCGGGTCACCGGCGATGACGTCGGGCTCGACCATCGCGGCGTCGCGCTCCGGCACGTACCGCTGCGACAGCTGCGAGTAGGAGAAGTGCCGGTGCCGGATCAGCTCGTGGGTCAGCGAGCGCGACATCCCCGACAGGTAGAAGGACACGGAGCCGTGCTCCAGCACGGACAGGTGGCCGACCTCGAGGATGTGCTTCAGGTAGCCGGCGTTGGTGGCGGTGGCCGGGTTCGGCTTGCGCCACGACTGGTAGCACGCGCGACCGGCGAACTCCGCGAGCGCCTGCCCGCCGTCGGCGTCGGTCGACCAGGGCACGTCCTCCGGCGGGAAGAACTCGGTCTTGCCGATCAGCTGCACTTTCGGCCGCACGATCTCGGTCACGACGGGCGGGCCCCTTTCCTGCTCTGGACGGCGGTCGACGACTGCCGTTTGCGACTCCCCATGTGTGCATCGAGCGTAACCGGCGGTCCCGACAAGATCCCATGACGCCAGATGACACCATCAGGTCATTGCACGACGTCACTGATGAAGTCATAGTGGTGTCATGGATCTGAGCCCTTACATCGAGCAGCTTCGCGAGGACCTGAGCTCCGCCGCCTCCGCCGGGGACGACCAGACCCGGCAGACCGCGGCGGTGCTGTCCGGCGCGATCGAGCCGGCCGCACGGCTGGCGATCATGAACGCACTGTCCGACCTGGCAGCGGAGGTGACGACCCTGCTGGACGGCCAGGTCGTCGACATCCGCCTCGACGGCCGCGACGTCCGAGTGGTGGTCAGCGGCGACACCGCACCACCCACGGTGGAGGACGAGGCCGAGCCGCCGCCACCCCCGCCCAGCGGCGACAGCGGTGACATCAGCCGCATCACGCTCCGCCTGATGGAGGAGATCAAGTCGCAGGCCGAACAGGCCGCGTCGAGCCAGGGCGTGTCGTTGAACACCTGGGTCGCGCAGGCGGTTCAGGGTGCGCTGCACACCGGACGACCGCGCGGCCCGTGGGACCACCCGCGGCACGGTCGCGGCCGACCATGGGGACCGCCCGGCGGCGGCCCGCGCGGGCGGTGGCGCGGCGAGCCCGGCTCGCGGGTGCGCGGCTGGGTCGAAGGCTGAGAGGAGGGGATCGCGATGACGAACGACGAGACAACGGGCGGCGGTCCGGCCGAGCCCGCCGACCGGCCGGACGCGGAGGAGCGGTCGAGCGCCGAGGAGCGGTTGGCCGAACTGGTGCGCAGCCAGGACTTCGACACCGCCGCGCCGATTCGCATCGACATCGGCAACAGCCTGGGGCCGGTCGTGATCGAGTTGGCCGAAACAGCGACGACCCACGTCGAGGTCCGCCACGATGCAGCCGCCAGCGGGCCGGACTGGCGCGGCGGCCTGACCGGGCTGCTGAGCTGGGTCACCGAGCAGTTCAGCGAGGCTGGCATCCGCACCGGCGGCGAGGCCGACCGCGGTCGCGGGGCGCAGGATCCGATCTCCGAAGCCGTGCGGCGGACGCGGATCGACCTCACCGGCAACCGGCTCGCCATCCGGACCCCGGCCAACGCCCCGCTGCGCAACGTCCCGCTGGCGGTCAAGGTTCGCGCCCCGCTGGACTCGGAGGTCGGGGTGCACTCCAGCTCCGGCGAGATCAGCGTGACCGGCACAGCCGGGCGGATCAACGTTCAGGCCGGTTCCGGCATGGTGTCGATCGAGCGGGCGTCGGATCGGGCCACGATCCGGTCCGGTTCCGGCCAGCTCCGGCTGGGCACGATGGCCGGCGGCGTGCATGCGCGCAGCGGCAGCGGCGATGTCGAGATCGCCGTGATCGAGACGGCGTCGTCGGTGGCCACCGGTAGCGGGAACGTGTGGCTCGGCACCGTGTCCGGTGACGTGCTGGTGCGTTCCGGCAGCGGCGACCTGACGGTCGCGGACGCGACCGCCGGGCAGGTCGAGCTGATCACCGGCTCCGGCGAGTTGCAGGTGTCCGTCCACCGCGGAACCTCCGCGGAGGTGGACCTCACCTCGTCCACCGGCACGGCGAGCAGCGACCTGGTGGTCTCCGAAGTACCTCCCGAGAAGGAACCGAAGCTGCAGATCTTCGGCCGCACAGGAACGGGTGATGCCATGTTGACGACAGCCACGTGAAACGTGGAAGGACTGGCGTGAACGCCGAACGGCGTCGATGGATCGGGCGCGCGACGACCGATCCATCGACGCGGCCGGGATCGTCGCCGCGGGTGGTCAGCCGCCGGTGCCGTACTTCTGCGGAGGCAGCATCGCCTGCGCATCGACGCCGCGGAACCACAGGCCGATCATGAAAGCGGTGGTGGCTTCCAGCAACGACGCTCGTTCCAGCGGGCCTCCGTCTGCCGGTACGCAGCCGATGTCGGTCACCAGCGACCGAACGGTGGCGATCGCCACGGCATCGTCCCCGCACAGCGGAACGACCAGCGGTCGGCCGTCGAAAACCGGTGGGGTCGAACGCCAGACGGATTCGTGGCAGGTGTTGAAGGCCTTGACGACGTGCGCCCCGACCGCCTGGCCGACGATCCGTTCGGCCATCGAGGTTCCGGCGGGGAGGTCGAGGGTGAAGCGATCGGGGATGACGGCGTTCGTGCAGTCGATCAACACCTTGCCCCGCAAGGTGCCGACCTCGGCTCCGGCAGCCGTGAGCACGTCGGCGACCGCCGAGTGCAGCACGGCGACGAGGACGACATCGCCGAACTCGGCGGCTTCCGCGAAGGTTCCGCTCCGCGCCGACGGCCCGAGTCGTTCCGCGAGCGCTCTTGCCTTGGCCGGGTCGCGACCGCTCACCATCACGTGGTGACCGGCTCGCGTCCACTGTGTACCGAGCGCGTCGGCCATGTTCCCGGCGCCCACAATCCCGATTCGCACAGGTCTCTTCTCGCTTTCGTCCGAATTCTCCGGTGGCATGCCGGTCCGACGCTAAGCGGCCCGATGGCTACCAATCGGTGCCTCACGGCCGGGCAGGATGGGGTTCCAGGCAGGTGAGGAGAGTCCCATGACCGAGATGCCCGAGGTGTTGCCCGCGAACGGCGAGTTCCTCGCAGACTGCCGGGCGAGGTTGGCGTTCGACCTGCTGTCCAACACGTGGAATCCGGTGGTCGTATGGGCGCTCCGCAAGGGGCCGTTGCGTCCGATCGATCTGCGGCGGCAGATCGGTGGCATCCGCACCAAGGTGCTTTCCGAGACGCTGCGCAGGCTCCAGTACAACGGCCTGGTCGACCGGTGCACCTACCGGGAGGCTCCGCCCCGGGTCGAGTACCGGCTGACCGAGCTGGGCGAGAGCCTGCTGGGCCCGATCGGGATGCTCGGCGAATGGGGATTCCGCCACGGCGACGAAGTCATGGCGGCGCAAGAGGAACACGACCGCGCGGACGGCATCTGCGCGAGCTGAACGCGCGCCGTCCGCACGGTCACCGCTCTCGGCGGGCTTCCGCGATCAGCGGCTGGCAGCGCGGAGCGGCTTGGCCAGGTCTCCCCTGGCGCCGACCACGACGTCATCGAGGCCGAGCCAGGACGCCATGTCGCGCAACGCGGCGGCCAGCTCCGGCACGACCTCGCCCGAATCGGGGCCGGTTTCGAGGAACGCGCCCGGTACCCGCAGCACGCTGGCGGCGCGGTCGGCCTTCAGGTCGACGCGGGCCACCAGTTCACCGTTGAGGAGGAAGGGGAAAACGTAGTAGCCGAACTGCCGCTTGGGCTCGGGCACGTAGATCTCGATGCGGTAGCGGAACTCGAAAAGCCGTTCGGCGCGGGAACGTTCCCAGATCAGCGGGTCGAACGGGCAGAGCAGCGCACGGCCGGTGACCTTCCTCGGGATGCGGGCCGCGGTATAGCGGTACGCGGGCTGTCGCCAACCGTGCACCACGACCGGCTCCAGCACGCCGTCCTCCACCAGTTCGGCCACGGCTTGCTGGGACTGCGCGGGCGAAAGCCGGTAGTAGTCCCGCAGGTCCGGTTCGGTGGCGACGCCGAGCGCGTGCGCGGATCGCTCCACGAGCGCGCGAATCGCCTCGTCGTCCTCCGGTTCGTGCGCGAGGACATTCGCTGGCAGCACGCGTTCGGGAAGGTCGTAGAGCCGTTCGAAGCCGCGTCGGGTGCCGGTGGTCAGCTCGCCCATCGCGAACAGCAGTTCGCAGGCCCGTTTCGTGTCGGTGCGGTTCCACCAGGGCCCCCTCCCCTGGCGTTCGCCGCCGCCGAGCTCGCGTTCCAGGCTGCCCGCGCCGATCGGCCCGAGTTCCTTCACCGCGGTCAGCACGTCGTCGATCAGCTGGGGCGAGCGTTCCAGCAGCTCGCGGCTGCGCCGTCGCCAAGCCCCGCCGTACTCCCGCATCCGCCACCGCAGCAGCGGCCAGTCCTCGATCGGGATCAGCGACGCTTCGTGCGCCCAGTACTCGACGAGCAGGCGTGGTTGCCGCGACCGGTGCGACCAGGCCGCCGCATCGAGGAGCTCGGCCGCGTAGCCGCCGAGCCGGCTGAACAGCGGCATGTAGTGGGCCCGGACGGCCACGTTGACCGAGTCGAGCTGCAGGAGCTTGGTGCGGGCCAGGGCGCGCTGCAGGTGCCGGCGCGTCACCTCGCCGCGCGGCGGCGGGTCGGCGAATCCCTGGGCGGCCAAAGCGAGTCGGCGTGCGGTGTCGCGGCTCATGGTCTGCACCCGCCAGATCGTGCCAGCAACCCCTGACAATCCGATCACCAGAGGCCCGTTCTTCCGCGCCCGGGGCCGGATTCACCCGGAACCGGAAGTCCCGGTACCGGTTGCAGGGCGGCCGATCCAGTAGCCGGTCGGGCACGTTAGGTTGTCGCCATGGCCGATGCCGATGTGCGGGAAGCTGTGCCGTCCGATGCCGCGGAGATCGCTCGCATCCAGCTGACGACGTGGCGCACCGCCTTCACCGAGCTGCTGCCCGCGGCGGTGCTGGACGAGTTGGACAGCGCGGCGACCGAGCAGGAGTGGCGGCACGCCCTGACCGACGGTCCGGCCGCGGTGCTGGTCGCGACGGAAGGCCCGTGGATCGTGGGTTTCTGCGCGGCAGGCCCGGCCCCGGAAGCGGAGGTGGCGGCGGCCAACGGCACCCTGCCGGAGGATGCGGCCACGGTCGCGCTGGTCAGCGCGCTGCTGGTGGAGCCGCGCTGGGGACGGCGCGGTCACGGCAGGCGGCTGCTCGGCGCGATGGTGGAGCGGCTCGCCGCGGGCGGGGCCACGCGCGGCATCACGTGGGTGCCGGAGGCGAACACGGCGTCGATGGCCTTCTTCCGCAGTGCGGGCTGGGCTCCGGACGGTACGGTACGCACGTTGGACGCCGGCGGCCGTCCGCTGCGGGAATTGCGGTTGTCGGGTCCGATGGAATTGCAGTTCGAAGAACGGTGAACACCGGTGCCGTGCTCGCTCGGGCGCACGCGGGGTTGCCGGCCACACCGTCTGCTGGGGTCCGAGCTCGCTGGGAGCGATCGTGCTGACCGTGATCGGTTTGCTGTCCACCACCTTCGGGGTGTCGGTGGCCTCCGCGCTGCTCCCGTTGATCAGCGTCGAGTTGTTCACGATCGGCCTGGTGCTCAAGGGCCCGGAGATCCCGTGGTGGCTGCTGGCGCTGGTCATCGCCGCCGGTCAGATCGCCGGAAAGCTGCTGCACTACTACGCGGCGCGCGGCTCGATCCGGCTGCCCCGGATGTTCCGGCGAAAGACCGAGCGGGAGCGGAAGGACAGCCGCTGGCGCGAGTGGATGGAGAAGTTCCGGGCGAACTGCCGTCGCCGGCCGGTGTGGACCGGCGCGGTGCTGCTGATCAGCGCGGCCGCGAGCCTGCCGCCGTTCGCCGCGATCGCGGTGATCGCGGGCTGGGCGAAGGTGCCGCTGACCACGTTCCTGGTCACGGGTTTCATCGGGCGCTTCATCCGCTTCGGCGCGCTGGCGATCGCCCCGGGTGTGGTCGTCGGCTGGCTGTGACCGGGCGATCCCGGAGAGAAGGCTCCTGACCTGCAGGTGCGGGGCCGTGAACCCGTTGGGCCGCTGAAGCGACCCGAAGGACTCACGGCCCGTGACCGGCGAAGTCATCCCGAGCGTGGCGGCTCAGATCAGGCCGAGG
The DNA here is from genome assembly GCF_056431445.1 of Saccharopolyspora sp. NPDC045941. Classification (NCBI taxonomy): domain Bacteria; kingdom Bacillati; phylum Actinomycetota; class Actinomycetes; order Pseudonocardiales; family Pseudonocardiaceae; genus Saccharopolyspora; species Saccharopolyspora sp. NPDC045941. Next base: position 44,085 of record NZ_JBWKKU010000059.1, on the reverse strand, counting down.
CGCTTGGGGACGCCGCTGACCGAGTCGATCAGACCGAAGACCGGCACGCCCAGCGGCGCGAAGGTCCACTTGTTGTTCAGGTCGCCGGTGTCGGGTTCGTCGACCACTGCCACGCCGTCCCCCTGCGGTGCCTCGGCGAGTGCCACCGGGCCGGCACCGAGCAAGGCGACTCCGGCGAGCAACGAGGCGGCGACGGCACGTCCTGCGGTCCGCTTCATGTTCTTCCTCCTCAATTCGTCTTCGGGTCGTTCCTCAGCCGCCGAGCACGTCGAAGACGGGCTGCAGCAGCTGGGTGGGCAACTGGACGGTGGGGCCGAGCACCGCGCCCAGGTCGACGCCGGGCAGCACCCAGATCGGCTCGGCCGTGGCGACGCCGCCAGTCAGCAGGCAGGCGGCCAGCGCGGTCGCGGTCGCCGCGGCGAACCTGCGGATGGATGTGGCCATGGTTCCTCCATTTCTCGGTGTTCCACGCGGTTTCCGCGCGGCAGATCAGCAGACGGAGTCGGACGGCTTGGGGTTGGTGAGCCCGAACAGCGGGCGCAGCGCGACGCCCGCGAAGGTGCCGATGAGGGCCATCGCGCCCCACAACCAGCCGTGCAGGCTGAACGAGGCCACGCCCGAGAAATAGGCGCCGATGTTGCAGCCACCGGCGAGCCGGGCGCCGATTCCCATGACCACGCCGCCGAGCACGGCGCCGACCGCCAGCTTCCACGGGATCCTGCGGTGCAGGGTGAAGGCGCCGGCGAGGGCGGCGGCGATGAGCGCGCCGATCATGATTCCGAAGTCCATCACCGAAATCCGGTCGGTGAGCACGGAAGCCGAGAGCTTCGCGGCGTTCTCGGGCACGCTCCAGAACGGCGCGCCGGAGATGTCGATGCCGACCCAGCCGAGGATCTTGGCGCCCCACAAGCCGAACGCCGAGGTGATTCCCCAGGCGTGCCCGGACACGAACAGCGTCAGCGCGTTCAGCCCGGCTAACAGCAGCGCCCCGACCCACAACGGCCAGGAGCCGCGCAGCGCCCGCAGCACGCCGCGTTCGGTCGGCGGCTGTTCGATCGGCGGCGGTGTCCGGCAGCGTTCGATCAGCACCGATGCGCCGGCAATGGCACCGATGACCAGCAGCGAGATGACCAGTGCCCCGGCGTACCCCAAGGGCGTGTCGGCGAGCGAAACGCTGGGTCCGGTGTTCTGCAGCAGTTTGATCCAGTCGGCGGCGAAGGCGCTGGCGACCGAGCCGGCGATGAAGCCGCCGAGGGTGAACAGGATCGCGGTCTGCCCGCTGCCGACGGCGAACAGCGTCCCGGAGGCGCACGAGCCGCCGACCTTCATGCCCACGCCGAACAGGAACGCGCCCAGCACCACGCCGAGCCCGGCCGGCGCCACGGTGCCCTCCGGTGTACCGGACAGGCTCGCGCCGCTGCCCAACAGCACGGAGAACAGCAGGCACGCCACGCCCAGCATCAGCATGTGCGCCCGGATCGCCCGGCCTTGGCCGACGGTCACCAGCTGCCGCCACGCCGAGGTGAAGCCGAAGCGGGAATGGAACAGCACGAGCCCGAGCGCGAGGCCGATCGCGTAGAGCACGGTGAGCTTCCAGCCTGCGGCGTTGTTGACGGCGAGGCCGACCACGACGGCTACAGCGACACCGATCGCGACCACGCCGCGCTGCGCCGGTGGCGCCTGCACCGGTGGGACGGCCGGACGCGATACGTCCACAACAGACATGAGCACTCCTGGTTCTGGGTCAGGACGGGAGGGGGCCGGAAATGGCGACGATGGTGCCCTGCGGAATCCATTGGCCCGCGGCGGAACTGCCGTGCGGGTGGTTGGCCATCCGCATCACGTCCACCTGGGCGGAGGCGTAGATCGCGACGTCGCCGGTGAGGTTCTCCTGGCGCGCCGCCAGCCAGCGGCGGAATCCGGCGAGCGACGGGGGTTCGCCGCCGAACACGCCGGCCAGCGTCATGCCGTAGGCCAGGGAGCGCTCGTCACGGGGGTCGAAGCGCAGCGGGATCGACGAGCCGGCCACGGCGTTCACGACCGGCCCGTGCAGCAGCCACGGGGCGAGGTGGACGCCGTAGATGTAGCCCGGACCGCTGTTGCTGGATTCGAGGGCTTCTGCGGCGCGCGACCAGCCGGAAACGACGAGCAACGCGCCGCCGGGATCGTCCCGGATCGCCAGTCCGCGTTGCTGTGCTTGGGAAAGCACCGCGTCGGCGGCGGCTCGGGAGCGGGGCGAATCGTCGCTGATCACGGCGATCGACGGAACCCCGGCTGCGGCGAGGTAGCCGACCTGCTTGCGCAGCGCATCCTCGTCCTCTGTGGACAACGCTGCGGACGGGCAGCTGTCCAGCACCGACGGAGCCCCGGCGGCGATGCCGCCCAGCGCGGCGCTGGCGCATTCGGGTCCGTCCGCAGCGACGGCGTCCGGCAGCACGGGGAGCTCGCCGGTGTCGACGTCCACCGTGCCCTGCTCCGCCCCGCGACGCACCACGAAATCGCTGCGCCCGCTGGCCAGTTCGACCTCGGCCCAGGTTCCTGTGCTGCCCGGTCGCGGCACGGCCCGCGAGATCCGGCCGCCGGATTCGACCACGACGTCCAGTCCCGCGCTCGCCGGGAAGTGCACCAGGTTTCGCCCCGGCCGGTGCGGGCTGACCAGCACCGGTGTCCCGGCGGCCGACGCGAGCCGTGGGATGCCGGGCACCGCCAGGTCGTGCGGCTGGGGAATGCCCGGCAGGGCGGTCCAGGCGACGACCGCGACCAGCACTCCCACCGCACCCAACCGGTAGACCCGCCGGACGTCGCGGAGCACCACGGTCAGAACCAGAACTCCCAGTGACGCCACGACCAGTCCGACGAGCGCCAAGCCGTAAGCGCTGTCCAGCAGCCGGCGGTCGAGCAGGCCCGACACCAGCAACTGGGCGAGGGCGGCCCCGGCCAGTGCCAAGGCCGCGGTCAGCGCCACCGGGCCGGGCCGCAGCCCGCCGTCGTCGCGCCAGGATCCGACGGCGAAGCCGAACCAGACCACGGCGACGGCGGCGAACACGGTGTCGAGGAAGAACGCGAGCGACGAATGCCCGAGCCCGGCCTCGGCGATCAGCAGCAGCGCCAGCGCGAACCCAAGATAGGTCGCGGCGGCCCGCCACCGCAACGCGAGCGGCACCGCCATTGCGAGGATCGCGTGCGCCACCGCGAAACCGATGTTGATGTCGAGCACCGCCGCGGACCACCCGCTGGCCAGCGCGGCGATGCCGCCGGCCGTCCAGGCCAGCCACGGCGGCACCGCCACCACGGCGCGCAGCAGGCCGACGCCCGCGACCACCGCGGTGCTGGTCAGCAGGAGAATCCGCAGCACCAAGGCCAGCAGATCCACACTGGACACCCCGGTGTGGGAGTGCATGTTCTCCATCAGCCACTCGCGTTCTCTCGCTCGGGTTCCGGCGATTTCGCGTGAAATCGCCACCTGCCACGCGTGGTGAAGGGCGATTTCGCGTGAAATCGCCCTCCCAGGGAGGAGCCGTTCCGCGGGGGGACGACTCCTCCCTGGGTGCGCGGTTTACTTCACGTCGCCGTCGGCGACCACGAACAGCTCCGAGTGCGGTTTGGCGTTGCCGAACTCGCCGTGCGGCCAGGACCGACGGTTGAAGTTCACGCCGACCTCACCGGTGACCTCGTCGCGGAACTCGTCGTCCACCGACACCGAGCCGTCCTTGCCCAGGCTCACGACGTTGACCTTGTGGTCGCCGTCCAGGCCGGATCGGGCCACGAAGTAGTTCGACACCGCGAGCCGTTGCGGCTGCTGGGTTTCCTGGTAGAAGCCGTCCGGGCCGAGCACGAAGTTGTCGTACGCGCCCCAGTGCGGGCCGGCACCGGGCTTGCCGGGGTTGATCGGGGTGGCACCGGCGAGCGTCGGGCAGTCGGCCTCGGCGCCGCCGTGCTCGGCCTCCTGCTTGGTGTCGATCGAGCACTTGTAGTCGTCGCCGGCCCCGACGAGCTTGGAGATGTCCAGCACGTAGACGCCGCCCGTGGTGCCCGGGTCGTCGGGCCCGAACGTGCCGGGCTGCCGTCCCTGGATCGCCCGGTACAGGAACCGGTCGTCCGGGCTGGTCTGGATCCAGCCGCCGTTGGAGCTGCCGCCGTTGCGGTCGTTGGCCGCGTCGAAGCCGGGGCTGGCCGTGCCGTCGTCGAAGACCTGCCGCCAGTGCGGTTCGGCCGCGGTGATGTCCGGCGTGTAGAAGACCGCGCCGCCCTGCATGGTCTGGGCGAAGGCGCCCTTGTGACCGGGGAGGTTGGTGACGGTCGTCTCCATCACCGCGCGGCTTTCCTGGTGCAGCGGGTCGTTCGGGTCGGCGCGGGGACCGTCCGGCAGGTAGGACACCGCCTTCAGCTTGGGGTGGTTGCGGTCGGAGATGTCCCAGGTGCGCACGGTGGGCCGGCGCAGGTACGGCGACGGCGCCTTGACCGGGTCCAGGATGATGTTGCGCGGCTCGACGTAGTCGGCGGTCACCAGCGTGTTCAGGTCCTCGCGGGCCTGGATGCCGTGCGGGTTGGCGCAGGTCGGCTCGCCGAGCCTCGGCAGGTTGGCGCACAGCTTCTCGTTGTCGCCGCCGGGTGTGGCCGCCGGGGACTGCGAGAGCACCTTGGCGTTCTCGTCGAAGCGCACGACTTCACCGGGGCTGCCGGCGAAACCGTTGCCGATGTGCACCGAACCGTCGTCGTAGCGGTAGGGGCCGGGCGCGACCGGTCCGCCCATGTACGTCGCGTACGCCGTGCCGTCCTTGAGCACCCAGTAGGCGTCGGGCACGGAGCCGCCGAGCGTTTGCGTCGGCAGGCTGATGCCCTTCAGCTTCACGTTGGGCAAGGCGGTCACGTCGAAGGCGTAGGTGGCGGCGCCGAAGAGCGCGCCCGCGTAGATGGTGTCGCCTTTGTGCCACACGTATTGCATGTGGTGCGGCTCGTTCTCCACCAGCGGTCCGACGGTGATGGTGTTGACGACCTGGCCGTATCCGGGCGATCCCGGGGTGGCATCGATGACGGCGAGGAAGTCCGGACCGGGCAGGGCGTTCGAGGCCTTGCCGAGGCCGCCGCCCAGCGATCCGGGCAGGTTCCGCACGTCCGGGACCACCGTGTCGGCGATGTTCTCGTCGCCGGCCCAGACCAGCAGCCATTCCTTGCGCTTGCCGTCGGACTGCGACTTCTCCAGCGCGCTCTTCACCAGGTGGTTGGTGACCGTGTAGTCCTTGCCGTCGGCACCTTTGACCGATTGCGTCGACACTTCGACATCTGCGTAGGCATCTTGGACGGGTAGCGTGACCGCGCCGACCGCCAGCAGCACGGCGGCCAGCCCGGTCGGCCATCTGCGAAAACGTATCTTCATTTGTGCTCCGAGAATCCGTGGAATCACCCGACTGAAGGCATGCCGGACCCCACCGGCGGCACGTTCGGAAAAACGCGCGCTAGAGGAGAAAGCGGCGATGCCGAAGGGAACACATCGGACCGGGGGAAACCTGCGTTGTCACGCCAGGCCCGGTTCCGCGAAAGGAGAGCCCTAGCCGGCGCAACAGAGCGCGCTGGCCTGCTGCACCAAATCGACATGCAGGCGAGCCACCAGAGTGGCGAACCTAGACATGGCTGAAATGATCGGGATTACCGGAGACGCTGTCAATGGCCCAACCACTTGGTGAGATCGCCGCACATCGTTACCCGGAAAAGCGCAGCACGCGCCCGCGTTCACCCGACGAGCGGTAGAGGAGTTAACAACGTAACCCTATCTTGCGGCCGCCGCGAAACATTTATTTCACAATTCCCGAAAAGCTGCCGTGGTCCGCGCGCCTGAACCCATTGTGCCTGAGGATCACCCGCAATGCCGCCGCCGACGCGGCGCGCCAAGAGGCGGTCCACTTCGGACCAAGCACGGCGTACGTGGAGAGGCGTACGGCGCGAGAGCTTCCAGGCCGGCGACGCGAACGCGTTTGGCTTCGCTGCTGGGCGGCGAGTTCTTGTTCTACGCGCTCGACTTCTGGCCGCGCAACGAGATCAAGTTCCACCGGGGGCATCGCCGTGCATTCCGCCGAGTTCCTGCGGCAGGTCGCGGTTAGACCGGGCACTGGTTCCGGCTGGCGGCGAGCGCCGTGACCGCGACGACGGCGTTCATCGGCTTCCTCCGCTACCACCGGGAAGAGGTGCGCAGATGCTCGGTCGGTTGCGGGAATCCCGCTGTTGGGCGTGCCGCGGGTGGTCGCCCACGAGCTCCGCCTCGCGGGCCCGCTGGCCAATTCGTTGCTCGTGTTCGTGCCCATCGCGGTCTGGCTGGCGGTCGTGCGGTGGCTTCGGGTGCCCGACGCGTTCCACACCCTGCTGATCGTCGGCGTCATCTACGGCGTTCTGCACCAGCTGCTCTGGACGCAAGCATTCGGAGGTCCTGCACTGCCGATGATCGGCGGACGGGACGGTTCGCGCCGGGGCGGCGGGCTTCCTGCTGAAGGACACCGCGCCGGAGCAGATGCGCGAGGCAGTGCGGGTGGTGGCAGGCGGTGAGGCGCTGCTGTCGCCCGGGCGGGCCGCGGCGGCGAGTTCCCGTTCGCTCGACGCCGATCGCCTGGCCGGGCTGACCGAGCGGGAGCTCCAAGTGCTGGCCGAGGTCGGCGCCGGGTGCTCCAACGCCGAGATCGCCGAGCGGCTGTTCCTCAGCCCGGCCACCGCGCGGAACCACGTCGGCCGACTGCTGTCCAAAATGGACGCCCGAGGCCGCCCGCAACTAGTGGTGCTGGCCTCCGAAACCGGGCTGATCACGCCGGGGCGTCCCGCGGCGGGGACGAGTAGCGCCGGCCGAAAACCGCGTCACCGCGCGGATTCTTCGCGCTCCAGCTCGATCGCGCGGCGCATCGCCTTGCGGCCGCGGTTGCGGTCGCCGGCCAGGTCGTAGGCCTGCGCCAGCGCGAACCAACGCCGCCAATCCTGCGGCGAGGCTTCGAGTTCGGCCTGCTTCTCGTCGAAGTACGCGTCCGCCGCCTCCCGCTCGACGCGGCCGGAAGGCCGCCGGGGCAGGTGCGAGACGTCCGGCAGCGCGTCCTCGTCGTAGAGCCGCTGCGCGAGCCGCTCGGTGCTCGCGCCGAACCGCAGCTGATCGACGACCAACAGCGCGCCGAGCACCGGCAGCACGAAGACCGCCACCCCGAGGGCGATGAACACCGGCTGCCCGCTGGTGATCATGGTGATCGCGCGGCCGCCCATGAGCACCAGGTACACCAGCAGCACGATCGCCACCACGAACGCGGACGTCCGCGGGGTCATCAGCTTGCGGGCCACTCAGATCCCCAGCAGCGCGTCGAGGCCGACGGTCAGGCCCGGCCGGGACCCGACCTCGCGGATCGACAGCAGCACCCCGGGCATGAAGGAGCGGCGGTCGTAGGAGTCGTGCCGGATGGTCAGCGTCTCGCCCTCGGTGCCGAACAGCACCTCCTGGTGCGCGACGAGCCCGGTCATCCGCACCGAGTGCACCCGCACGCCGTCGACGTCCGCGCCGCGGGCGCCGTCGAGCTCCTTGGTCGTCGCGTCCGGCACCTCGCCCAGGCCCGCCTCGGCGCGCGCCTGCGCGATCACCTGCGCGGTGCGCGCGGCGGTGCCCGACGGCGCGTCGGCCTTCTTGGGGTGGTGCAGTTCGACGATCTCGACGGATTCGAAGAACTTCGCGGCGAGCTCGGCGAACCGCATCGACAGCACCGCGCCGATCGCGAAGTTCGGCGCCACCAGCACGCCGACCTCCGGCCGGTCGGCCAGCCAGGAGCGGACGGTGTCCAGCTCCGGGGTGCCGAGCCCGCTGGTGCCGACCACCACGTGGATGCCGTGCTCGACGCAGAACCGGATGTTGTCGAGCACCGCGTCGGGATGGGTGAGGTCGACCGCGACCTGAGCGCCGCCGTCGAGCAACCCGGTGAGGCCGTCCTCGCGGTTGATCGCGGCGACCAGTTCGGTGTCGGGAGCCTCACCGACGGCGCGAACCGCCTCGGATCCCATCCGCCCGCGGGCACCCAGCACGCCGACCTTGATCGGGCTGTTCACGTGACGACTACCTTTCCACCTCGACGCCGCACTGCCGCGAGTCTATGCACCGGCGTTCTCCGAGGTAACGGGCACCCCACGCCCGCTCGCGGGTGCCCCGGCCCGCAATTTCCATTGAAATCGAAGGTTCGATTTCAATGGAAATTGCGGACGGTCGAGTCCGGGGTCACACCCCGTCGGGCAGGTCCGCCGGCGAGTCGTACGGCCCGACGACGGCGGTGGTCAGCGGCCGGCGCAGCAGCTCGGCCGCGAGCTCCGCGACGTCGTCGACGGTGACCGCGTCGATGCGCTCCAGGGTCTCCTCGACCGTGAAGTGCCTGCCGTAGTTCAGCTCGATCTTGCCGATCCGGCTCATCCGGGACGCGCTGTCCTCGAGGCCGAGCACCAGGCCGCCGCGCAGCTGCCCGCGCCCGCGCTCCACCTCGTCCACGGTCAGCCCGTCGGCCGCGACGCCGGCGAGCACGCCGCGGATCACCGTCGCGACCTCGCCGAGCCGGTCCGGGGTGCAGCCCGCGTACACCGAGAACGTCCCGGCGTCGGAGTACGCCGTGGTCGCCGAGTACACCGAGTAGGCCAGGCCCCGCCGCTCCCGCACCTCCTGGAACAGCCGCGAGCTCATGCCGCCGCCCAGCGCCGCGTTGAGCACGCCGAGCGCGAAGCGGCGGTCGTCGTAGCGGTCGAAACCGCGGCAGCCCATCAGCAGATGGGCCTGCTCGGTGTCGTCGGTGTGCAGCGCCAGCGGCTTCTGCTTCGGCAGCCGCGCCCGCCCCGTGCGCGGCGGCGCGGGCAGCACGTCGCCGTCCAGCCGGTCGCCGAGCGCCTTGCGCAGCAGCCGCAGCACACGGCCGTGGTCGACGTTGCCCGCGGCGGCGATGACCATCTTCGGCATCTCGTAGCTGCGCCGGTAGAAGCCGTTGACCCGGGCCCGGGTCATCTCGGTGATGGAGTCCTCGGTGCCCAGCACGGAGCGGCCGAGCGGGTGGTCGCCGAGCACCGCCGAGGTGAACAGCTCGTGCAGCAGGTCCTCGGGATCGTCGTCGCGCATCGCGATCTCCTCCAGGACCACGCTGCGCTCGACATCCACATCGGACTTCGCGTTCAGCGCGTCGAAGACCACGTCGCAGAGCATGTCGATCGCCAGCGGCAGGTCGCGGTCGAGCACGTGCGCGTAGTAGCAGGTGTGCTCCTTGGCCGTGAAGGCGTTCAGCTCGCCACCGACGGCGTCGATCTCCTGCGCGATGTCCACCGCCGTGCGCTTGGCGGTGCCCTTGAAGAGGAGGTGTTCCAGGTAGTGCGCGGCACCGGCCTGCGGGCGGCCCTCGTCGCGCGAACCCACCGCGACCCAGATGCCGACGGAGGCCGAGCGCACGCCGGGCACGGGCTCGGTGACCACCCGCAAGCCGCCCGGTAAAACCGTCCGGCGCACGGCCGCGTCGCCGGTGCCGCCGAGGATTCGAGTGGTCCCGGGACGCTGCAGGTACCCGGCGCGTGTCTGCTTCTTCATGTCCCTTTAGAGAGTATTTCGAAGTTGGTTTGCGTAGCGGTGCGGGTGGCGGAACTAGACGCCCCTCGCTGTGGGATCCCCGATCAATTCACCACGTCGGGGCTGTCCTCGCTGGGAGAACTCCAGAGGAGTGGGCACCGTGGACCCGCAGCGGTGCGAGTTGAGTCCCGCACCGCAAGCGGCTGCCGTCGCTCATCAAACACCAACCGCCTTGGTCTCGTCGCGACATCGTGAGTTGACGACTCACAACCGTACGGCCCGCCCCGGAGTTCCGGGACGGGCCGCATTGGACAGCGCGTCACGCGCGCCGATCGGTCACTGCGCCGGGGTCTCGGCCTCCGGCTGGGCCTCGCCCTCGGCCTTCTCCGCCTCGTCGTTGACCAGCACCAGGCTGATCTTGCCGCGGCTGTCGATGTCGGCGATCTCCACGCGCAGCTTGTCGCCGACGTTCACCACGTCCTCGACCTTGCCGATGCGCTTGCCGTTGCCCAGCTTGGAGATGTGCACCAGGCCGTCCTTGCCCGGCAGCAGCGAGACGAACGCGCCGAAGGCCGCGGTCTTGACCACGGTGCCCAGGAAGCGCTCGCCGACCTTCGGCAGCTGCGGGTTCGCGATGGCGTTGATCTTGTCGATCGCGGCCTCCGCGGACGGACCGTCGGCGGCACCGACGTAGATGGTGCCGTCGTCCTCGATGGTGATCTCCGCGCCGGTCTCCTCGGTGATCGAGTTGATCATCTTGCCCTTCGGGCCGATGACCTCGCCGATCTTGTCCACCGGGATGCTGATGGAGGTCACCCGCGGGGCGTGCGGGCTCATCTCGTCGGGCTTGCCGATCGCCTCGGCCATCACCTCGAGGATGGTGAACCGGGCGTCGCGGGCCTGGCCGAGCGCCTGGGCCAGCACCTCGGACGGGATGCCGTCCAGCTTGGTGTCCAGCTGCAGCGCGGTCACGAAGTCCTTCGTGCCGGCGACCTTGAAGTCCATGTCGCCGAAGGCGTCCTCGGCACCGAGGATGTCGGTCAGCGCCACGTAGTGGGTCTGCCCGTCGACCTCGTCGGACACCAGGCCCATCGCGATGCCGGCCACCGGCGCCTTCAGCGGCACACCCGCGTTCAGCAGCGACAGCGTCGAGGCGCACACCGAGCCCATCGAGGTGGACCCGTTGGAGCCCAGCGCCTCGGAGACCTGGCGGATCGCGTACGGGAACTCCTCGCGCGTCGGCAGCACCGGCATCAGCGCGCGCTCGGCCAGCGCACCGTGGCCGATCTCGCGCCGCTTCGGGCTGCCGACCCGGCCGGTCTCACCGGTCGAGTAGGGCGGGAAGTTGTAGTGGTGCATGTACCGCTTCGTCGTGTCCGGGGACAGCGAGTCGATGGTCTGCTCCAGGCGCAGCATGTTCAGCGTGGAGACACCCAGGATCTGGGTCTCGCCGCGCTCGAACAGCGCCGAGCCGTGGGCCCGCGGGATCACGCCGACCTCCGCGGACAGGCTGCGGATGTCGGTCAGCGAACGGCCGTCGATGCGGACCTGGTCGCGGATGATCCGCTGGCGCACCAGCTTCTTGGTCAGCGACCGGAAGGCGGCGCCGACCTCCTTCTCGCGGCCCTCGAACTGCTGGCCCTCGCCGGTGCCGACCTTCTCCAGCACCGCGGCCTTGATCTCGTCGAGCCGGCTCTCGCGCTCCTGCTTGCCGCCGATCTTCAGCGCCTCGGCGAGCTCACCGGAGACGGCCTGCTCGACGGCGGTGAAGGCGTCCTCGGCGTAGGCCGGGAACACCGGGAAGTCCTGGACCTCCTTGGCGGCGGCCTGCGCGAGCTGCTGCTGCGCCTGGCACAGGGTCCGGATGAAGGGCTTCGCTGCCTCCAGACCAGCGGCGACGACCTCTTCGGTCGGCGCCTGCGCACCCTCGGCGACCAGGTTGACGGTCTTCTCGGTGGCCTCGGCCTCGACCATCATGATTGCCACGTCGTCGCCGACGATGCGACCCGCGACGACCATGTCGAACACGGCCCGCTCGAGCTGCTCATGGGTCGGGAAGGCCACCCACTGGCCGTCGATCAAAGCCACCCGGGTGCTGCCGATCGGGCCGGAGAACGGCAGACCGGACAGCTGGGTGGATGCCGACGCGGCGTTGATCGCCAACACGTCGTAGAGGTCGCCGGGCACCAGGCTCATCACGGTGACGACGACCTGGACCTCGTTGCGCAGGCCGTCCACGAAGGACGGGCGCAGCGGCCGGTCGATCAGCCGGCAGGTCAGGATCGCGTCGGTGGACGGGCGACCCTCGCGGCGGAAGAACGAGCCGGGGATGCGGCCCGCGGCGTACATCCGCTCTTCGACGTCGACGGTCAGCGGGAAGAAGTCGAAATGCTCCTTCGGCTGCTTGGACGCCGTGGTGGCGGACAGCAGCATGGTGTCGTCGTCGAGGTAGGCGACGACACTGCCGGCGGCCTGCTTGGCCAGCCGGCCCGTCTCGAACCGGACGGTCCGGGTCCCGAACGCGCCGTTGTCCAGCACGGCGGTGGCCTCGTAGACGCCCTCGTCGATCTGGGGTTCAGTCAAGGTTGACTCCTCGGTTTCACGAGGCCCACGGCAGGAGCATCCGGATCGTGGTCCGACGAGGCCGGCCATCGATCGAAGCCCCCGGGAACGTCTGTTGCGACGACTTGCCCGGCAGCCACTACCGAGGACCGGCGGACGCCTGTCCGGTGCGTGCCACCGTGAGCGCTCTTCAGTTGCGACGGCGCGCGGGGCGCCGTCCGTTCTTCATGCACCGGGGGGAGCGGCCCATCGGCCGCTCCCCCCGGTGTTCGTCAACGACGCAGACCGAGTCGCTGGATCAGCGAACGGTAGCGTTCGATGTCCACCTTGGTCAGGTAGTTGAGCAGACGGCGGCGACGACCGACCATCAGCAGCAGACCACGACGCGAGTGGTGGTCGTGCTTGTGCTGCTTGAGGTGCTCGGTCAGCCCGACGATCCGCTTGGTCAGCAGGGCCACCTGGGCCTCCGGCGAACCGGTGTCGCCGTCCTTCAGGCCGTACTCGGCCAGGATCTGCTTCTTGTCTTCAGTGGACAACGCCACGAATTGACTCCTTCGATGTCCCGTGTCAGCGACGCCCGACCGATCGATCGGGTGGCGGGTCGACCCCAGGTCGACCGGATGCGGCCACCACGGACTGCAGCCGCTCCACATGCCAGGATAACAGGGAGACCTGCTGCGATCGGGTCAACCCGGCGTCTCGCGCGTCACCGCCACCCGGTGCACTGTCCGGTACTCCCGACCGCCTTCCCGCAGGTCACTGCACACCACCGCGAGATCGCGCGGCCGCCACCACGGGCCGGCGTAGCCGGCGAACAGCCCCGGCAGCAGCTCGCGGTCGGCGCGCCCGGCGACCCACCTGGCGATGGTGAGGTGCGCGGTGTGACCGCGCGGATCACCGCCGGCCGCGCGAACCAGCTCGCGCAGCGCGGCGTCGTCGGATCCGGTTTCCGGCTCGACGCCGACCCACAGCACGCCGCGGAACGTCCCGGCACCGGCCAGCCGGAGGCGCGGCGATGACGGGTCGGTCTCCAGCAGTTTGGCGACGCGCTGGTCGAGCCGGTCGGTCACGCGCTGCTCCTCGGCGTCGTCGCCGTGGAAGCGAAGCGTCAGGTGCCAGCGCGACGGGGACGTGAAGCGGAACTTGCGCAGGCCCGCGGTCGCCTCGGCCAATCGGTCCGGGTGGAGCCGGTCTACCGCCGACGCCAGGTGCCGCACCGCCTCGTCCGACGGCCACAGCGCGGTGAACAAACGCATACCCCAGTGTCCGCGCACTCCCCGGACGCCCGCGCGGCGGCTCCACGGGAGCTCAGTCGGGGTCGCCGTTGGCGGCGCGGCGGAGCAGCTGCGCCAACGCCGGGTAACGGCCCTCCAGCAGCGACGCCGCCGCCGCGAGCTCGCCGGGCTTGGCCACCTCGCGCAGCACCGGCCAGGCGGCCTCCTCGCCGTTCGCCGAACCCATGACCGGCAGGTTGTCGCGGCCCACCGACGGGCGCGACTGGCGGACGTCCTCCAGCGCCTGCTTGATCGCGTCCTCGTCACCTGCGGCGACACCGGGGATGAGCACCTTGCGCTCCAGCATCACCAGCCTGGCCAGCACCGACGGATTGCCGATCTTGGCCCGGCGGCCGCTCATCACCTGGCTGAGCATCGGCGCGCTGATCCCGAGCACTTCCGCGAGCTGGGCCTGCGAGATGCGGAACGCAACGACCAGGCGGCGCACCCGGTCCCCCAGCGGCTCTCCGTACCACTGCCGCTGCAGTGCGAGGTTCCGCTGGACGTTGCTGTTCTCCGCCACCTTCGTTCCCCCCGTGTCGGCGCCGACCCGGCCGCGGGCGGCTGTTGATCCGGCCCTGAATACTGCCAGGTCACCGGCCGGGCGTGGCCGGGAATCCGAAAAGCGTTCCGACCGCGGTGCGCCGCGCGGCGGACGCGGCTGCCCCGTTCGGGGGTTCGGCATACCGCCTCACCCGCCCACGGCCAGGATCCGCCGGGTTTCGGCGACGTCCTGGTGCATCTGCTCGATCAGCGCTTCGACCGTGTCGTAGCGCTCCATCGACCGCAGCCGCTGCACGAAGTCGAGGTCGACGTGCTCGCCGTAGAAGTCGGCGTCGATGTCCAGCACGTACGCCTCGACGGTGCGCTCGGTGCCGGAGAACGTCGGGTTGCTGCCCACCGACACCGCCGCCGGCAGCGTCTCGCCCGGCAGCACCGAGCCGCGCCGGCGGTGCGTGAACCACGCGGCGTACACGCCGTCGGCGGGGATCGCCGCGTGCGGCGGGGTGGACAGGTTGGCGGTCGGGAAGCCGAGCTCCTTGCCGCCGCGCCCGGCGCCACGCACCACGATGCCTTCCAGCCGGTGGTAGCGGCCCAGCGCGGAGGCGGCCGCCACGACGTCGCCCGCGTCGATGCAGGAGCGGATGTAGGTCGAGGAGAAGGTGACCGAGGGGCCGCCCGCGTCGTCGGCGCGTTCCACCGGCCCGGAGACCAGCGCGTCGGACTCGACCTCGAAGCCGAACCGCTCGCCGAGCTTGGCCAGCAGTTCGATGTTGCCCGCGGCCTTGTGGCCGAAGGTGAAGTTCTCGCCGACCACGATCTCCGCCGCGTGCAACCGCTCCACCAGCATCGCGTGCACGAACTCCTCGGCGGGCACGCGGGAGATCTCGCGGGTGAACGGCAGCACGCAGAAGACGTCGACCCCGAGCTGCTCGGCCAGTTCGGCGCGGCGCCGCAGGGTCGTCAACTGTGCCGGGTGACTACCCGGGCGCACCACCTCGGACGGGTGCGGGTCGAAGGTCATCAGCACGCACGGCACGCCGCGGCGGCGGGCCTGCCGCACCGCGTGCGCGATCAGCTGCTGATGCCCCCTGTGCACCCCGTCGAAGACGCCGATGGTGACCACGCACCGGCCCCAGCCACCGGGAATCTGTTCCAAACCACGCCAACGCTGCACGACCAGGAAGCCTACTGCGCCGCCACCCGATGGCCGGAACGCCACCGCCCGTGCCACGGGTCGCGCGGCACGGGCGGGCGGATCGGCTCAGCTCGTGTAGTCGCCGAACGGCTGGACCTGGAGCTCGTCGTTCTCGCAGATCCGCAGGGAGTTGTCGCGGCCCTGGTTGACCGGCACCTCGATGTCCTGGGAACCGGCGCGCGGCAGCCGCACCGAGAGCGCCCCCGGCATGTCGCACCCGCCGTCGTCACCGGAGGTTGTCCAAGTGATGTTGAAGCTGGCGAAACCGCCGTGCCCGTCCAGCCGCATCGGCTGCGCGCCGTCGGCCGCCACCTGCTGGATCGCCACCGGCATGGTCGCGCCGCCCTCGGAGCCGCGCATCGCCTTGATCTCCGGGTAGCCGTCGAGCACGCACGAGGTCATGTCGTTGCTGTTC
This sequence comes from Saccharopolyspora sp. NPDC045941, assembly GCF_056431445.1. Lineage (NCBI taxonomy): Bacteria > Bacillati > Actinomycetota > Actinomycetes > Pseudonocardiales > Pseudonocardiaceae > Saccharopolyspora > Saccharopolyspora sp. NPDC045941. Next base: position 28,591 of record NZ_JBWKKU010000059.1, on the reverse strand, counting down.
TTGGTCACGCTGAACTGGCCGTTGCTCGGGCGCCCGTCGTAGTTCTCGGCGGTGACGAACTTCGCGTCGAGGTCGGACGCCTCGCACGGCCGGTCGCCGGCGCCGGTCCCGCCCTGGTTCGAGCCGGCCGCCTCGGTGGTCTCCTGCTGCTGACCGGCACTGGCCTCGACCGGCCGGCTCTCGGCCTGCGAACCACCGCCGGTCGTCTGCTGCGGCGCACCGCCTGCCGCACAGCCGCTCAGCGCCAACCCCGCCGCCAACACGACGGTCGCCCCGACTAATCGCTTGCGCATGCTGCTCCCAACGTCTGCAGTCACTGGATCGGACTAGCCGTGGGACGAGCGACTCCTCACCGGGTTCCAGGGATGTGACACCAGTCACCGAAATCGCCCGCGAACCGGAGGGGGTTCGACCGGAATGCGTCAGTTCGCCGGAATGATCACCAGCACCGCCTTCGCAGTCCGGCCGCGATCGCGGACCAGGGCCACCGCCCGGCCGTCCGGATCGAACATCCCGTAGGTCCCCTCGACGCCGGCCGCGGGCACGACCTGGCCGTAGGAGAGGGCGCGGGCGGTGTCGGCGTCCACGTTGCGGCGCGGGAAGGCGGTCTCGACCGCCTGGTCCAGCCCCATCGACAGCCCGGGCTCGGCCTCCAGCTGGTCCAGGGTGCGCGCCGTGGCCAGCCCGAACGGGCCGACCCGGGTCCGGCGCAGTTCCGAGAGGTGCCCGCCGACGCCGAGCCCGGCCCCCAGGTCGCGCGCCAGCGCTCGCACGTAGGTCCCCGACGAGCATTCGACGAGCACGTCGAGGTCGGTCGTGCGCTCCGTGCGGCGCAGCGCCAGCACGTCGAAGCGCGACACCGTGACCGGCCGGGCGGCCAGCTCGACGGTCTCGCCATTGCGCACCATCTCGTAGGCGCGGCGGCCGTTGATCTTCACCGCGCTGACCGCGCTGGGCACCTGCTGGATGTCGCCGGTCAGCTCCGCGATGCCGGCCCGGATCGCCTCCTCGGCCACCCTGGAGGCGTCCGCTTCGGACACCACGTCGCCCTCGGCGTCGTCGGTGGTGGTGGCCGTGCCCAGCCGGATCGTCGCCAGGTACGCCTTGGTGTCCAGGGCGAGGTGACCGAGCAGCTTGGTGGCCCGCTCCAAGCCCAGCACCAGCACCCCGGTGGCCATCGGGTCCAGCGTCCCGGCGTGCCCGACGCGGCGGGTACCCATGATGCGGCGGACCCGCGACACGACGTCGTGCGAGGTCATCCCCGCCGGCTTGTCGATCACCAGCAGGCCGGGTGGAACGGTGGGACGCGTTTTGCGGGAGCGCTCGGACACGAGGAGACATCTTCCCCGACCCGGCGCGGCGCGCGTCGCTAGGGTGGCGGCGGAACTGCGAGGAGGTCAGCGGTGGCATTCCGATCGATCCGGCGCTTCGGCGACCCGGTGCTGCGCATGGCGGCCGAGCCGGTCACGGTCTTCGACCAGCGGCTGCGCTCGATCGTCGCGGACCTGCTGGACACCGTCGACGCGCCCGGGCACGCCGGGGTCGCCGCGCCGCAGATCGGCGTCGGGGTGCGGGCGTTCAGCTACCGCGTCGACGGCGAGATCGGGTACGTCGTCAACCCGGAGATCGTCGAACTCTCCGACGAGGTGCAGGACGACGTGGAGGCGTGCCTGTCGCTGCCCGGGCTCGGGTTCGAAACCCGCCGCGCCCAGCACGCGGTGGTGCGCGGCGTGGACGCGGACAACGAGCCGGTCACGGTGTCGGGCAGCGGCCTGATGGCCCGCTGCCTCCAGCACGAGACGGATCACCTCGACGGCATGGTCTACATCCAGCGCCTCGACCCGGAGCGCCGCCGCGAGGCCTATCGCCAGGTCCGGGAGCAGTCCTGGTTCTGGCAGTGACCCGCGCGGCGGGGTTCACCCCGCGGTGGCTTCGGCCCGGGTGGCGCCGACGACGGCCCACCGGCCGGAGCGGGCCCTCAGCAGCAGCGTGATCAGCCGCAGGACCATGAACAGGGTCAGCCCGGTCCAGATCCCCACCAGGCCCCAGCCGAACGCCAGCGACAACCAGATCAGCGGCAGGTAGCCGATGGCCGCGCTCAGCAACGTCGCGGTTCGCAGGTAGGCGGCATCACCGGCGCCGAGCAACACCCCGTCCAGCGCGAACACCACGCCGGCGATCGGCTGCTGGAGCACGAAGAACCACCACGCGTGCGGGATGGCCGCCAGCACCGCGCCGTCCGTGGTGAACAACGTCGGCAGCGGGCCGGAGAGCGCTGCGAACACCAACCCGAGCACGATGCCGAACCCCAGGCTGTACCAGGTGACCTGCCGGGCGATTCCCTTGGCGCGCGGCGCGGAACCGGCCCCGAGCGCCGCGCCGACCAACGACTGCGCCGCGATGGCCAACGAGTCGAGCATGAGCGCCAGGAACGCCCACAGCTGCCACACGACCTGGTGCGCCGCCGCGGCTTCCGCGCCGGTCCGCGCCGCCACGGACGTCGCCGACAGGAAGCACGCCTGGAACGCGAGCGTCCGCAGCACCAGGTCGCGGCCGAGCCCGAGCTGGGCGCGCATCTTCGCGAACTCCGGCTTCAGCGGCACGCGCTCGACGAACAGCGCGCGCACGAACAGCGCCGCGGCGATCGTCTGGCCGATCAGGTTCGCGACCGCCGAACCCTCCAGCCCCCAGCCGAAGGGGTAGACGAAAAGCGGGCACAGCACGGCGGAAACGCCGTTGCCCACCAGCACGTACCGAAGCGGCCGCGCGGTGTCCTGCACGCCGCGCATCCAGCCGTTGCCGGCCATGGTGATCAGCACCATCGGCGCGCCGCACAGCGCGATGCGCATCCAGGTCGCGGCCGCGTCGGCGATCGGCCCGGGGCCCGCCATGAGCTCCGCGACCGGGACGGCCAGCAGCTGCGCGAGCAACATGAGAACGACGCCGACGATGACGCCCAGCCAGGTCGCCTGCACGCCCTCCGCGACGGCGTCCTTGCGGCGCCCGGCGCCGTGCAGCCGGGCGGTGCGCGCGGTGGTTCCGTAGCTCAGGAACGTCAGCTGGCTCGACACCAGGGTGAACAGCGTGCCGCCCAGCGCGAGCCCGGCGAGCGGCACCGCTCCGAGGTGACCGACGACGGCCGTGTCCACGAGCACGTACAGCGGTTCGGCGGCCAGCACGCCGAGCGCGGGCACCGCGAGCGCCAGCACCCGGCGCGGCGATACGCGCTCCCCCAGATCCGGCACCCTGTCTCCTTGTAAGCTGTGATCGGCGGGTTCGCCCCTGACGGCCAAGGGTACTGGTAAGGACCACTGATGGACAACGCTGATTACGCCGCCGTTGCGCTGCGGATCGCCAACGCCGATCTGAGCAGCCTCGACGCGGTGCGCGCCGCGCTCCACGACGAGCCCTGGTGGGCCGACCGGCTCCACGCGAGCGACCTGCCGCTCCTGCGCTCGATGGGGGCCGGGCTGCGCCGGGCGCTGGACGCGATGGTGGCCGACGACGGCGAGACGGTGCTCGCCGAGATCAACGCCCTGCTGTCGGCACACCCGCCCCGGCCCAGGCTTTCCGGGCACGGCAGCCACGACGGCACCCCGAACTGGCACGTCCACGTCGCCGGCCCGGACGCACCGGCGGTCGACGAAGTCGCGGCGGCGGCTGCGTGGGGCCTGGCGCAGGGCGTGGTCCAGCACGGCACGACGCGCTGGGGACGCTGCGGAGCCGAGGGCTGCTACACCTACTTCCTGGACACGTCGACGAACCAGGCCAAGCGCTTCTGCAGCCCCCGCTGCGCGAACCGCATGCACGTCGCAGCCTTCCGAGCCCGCCGCCGAACCTGACGCGCCCAGGGTCGTCCGCAATTTCAATGGAAATCAAAGGTCCGATTTCCATTGAAATTGCGGAAGTTGTCCACAACGTCCGGCATGTCGGGATGCGACACGCCGGAGGTCCGCAAGTTCCATTGAGCGTTTTTCATCTTGGTCGTTCCGCAGCCGCGGGTCGCAAAGGTGCACGTCGATGGGTGTCGCATGGGCCGCAGGCGCATAGCCCACCTACGACACCTGCACCGCCGCGGGTTCACGGTGCCCACCCCTCCGGGGTTCCCTCGGCGAGGACGGCCCCTCCGCCGTGTATTGGGCGGGGCACCCACAGTCCAGGGAGCCTCTGAAGTTCCGCTACCCGCACCGTCACGCAAATTGAGGTTGGAAGAACCTCATTGAAACCGAACCTTCGATTTCCATGGAAATTGCGGGGACACCGGTGCGAGGTGGGCCTCGGTGCGGGCGGGCGTCAGTCCAGGAGCGGGGCTTCGTCGAGGGCCTTGCGCATCGCCGCGATGATCTCCTCCGCCGGGCCCTGCGCCGTGAAGCCGGAGGCTAGCCGGTGCCCGCCCCCGCCGCAGGCCGCCGCCGCGTGGCCGACGTCGACGCGGCTGTCCGAGCGCAGCGACACCGACCAGTGATCCGGCGCGGTCTCCTTGAGCACCGCGGCGACCTCGGCCTCGCTCGTCGTGCGCACCACGTCGATGACGCTGTCCACGTCCTCGCTGCGCAGCCCGTCGGAATGGGCCAGCCGCACCGTCGCGTGCACGAACCCGAGGCCCTGCGCCGCGGTCGGCTCCAGCCGGGCCTCGCCCAGCACCCCGGACAGCATGTTCATCCAGGCGAACGGATGCGTGTCCAGCAGTGGCCGCGTCGTCGCCTCCGGGTCGACCCCGGCCTCCAGCAGCCGCGCCGCCGCGCGGTGCGTCGACGCGCTGGCGTGCCGGAACGACCGGGTGTCGGTGACCAGGCCCGCGTAGAGGCACCGCGCGGTCGGCAGGTCGAGCTCCGCGCCGAGCTCGTCGAGCAGCCGGAGCACGATCATCACCGTCGCCTCGGCGTGCTCGTCGACGAGGTGCAGCGTGCCGTAGCGGGTGTTCGACACGTGGTGATCGATCACGATGACGTCGCCGCCGGCGGCGATCGTCGCGTCGACCCGATCAGCGAGCTTGCCGAGCCGCTGCAGGCTCCCGGTGTCGCAGACGACCAGCACCGGCGGCGCGGCGGGCACCTCGTCCGCCGACACCACCAGGTCGTCGCCGTCCAGATCGCGCAGCGAGAACGGCGGCAGGTCCGGCATCCCGAAGGACACCCGGACCGCACAGCCGCGCTGCCGCAGCGCCCGGCCCAGCGCCAACGCGCTGCCGAGCGCGTCCGCGTCCGGGTTGATGTGCGCGAACAACGTCACGTCCGAGGCCTCGGACAGCTTGCGAGCGGCCTCGGCTACGGCTTGCTCGACCGGATCGACGGTGGCCGGTTGGCCGCCGCCGGTGCGGTCGCTATCGGGTTGCCCGCGCACAGGTTCACCTCCACGACATCGGTGGCCGTTCCGGCCGCCGACGTCCAACGCACCTGATGCTGAGCTGCGACTCAACCACTCTGTGGCCCACGACGCACATCGGCGTCGGAAAACGACCCCTCGTCCGCACCGTCGGTGGCGAACTCGTCATCGTCGGTGCTGGCTCGGTACGGATCGGCGTCGCCGGCCGGCACCGCTCCAGAGGCCAACCGGGCGACCTCCTCGTCGGCCTCCTTGGCCTTGGCGAGCAGTTCCTCCATCCGCCGCGCGTTGTCCGGCACGGTGTCGGCGACGAAGGTCAGCGTCGGGGTGAACCGGACGCCGGTCTGCTGCCCGACCCGGGACCGCAGCACCCCGGTCGCGCTCGCCAGCGCGGCCGCGGTGGAGGCGTAGTCGGCGTCGTCGCCGAACACGGTGTAGTAGACAGTGGCATCCCGCAGATCGGGGGTGACCCGAGCGTCGGTGATTGTCACCATCGCCAGCCGCGGGTCCTTCACCTCGTGCTCCAGCCCGGATGCCACGATCTGGGCGATGCGCTTGGCGAGTTTGCGGGCGCGCGCCGTATCAGCCACGGCGCACCTCCTTCGGGGAAAGTTCAGTTCGTCTGAAAAGCGGCGCTAGCCGCTTGCGGTGTGGGACTCGACTCGCGCCGCCGCGGGTTCTCGCGCAGAACGACCACGAAGAGCTCCTAGTCCTCCGGCCCGAGCATGCGCTGGCGGGCGGAGAGCAGTTCCAGTTCGGGGCGTGCGGCGACCAACCGCTCGCACGCTTCCAGCACTTCGCGCACGTGCGCGGCGTCGCCGGAGACGGCCGCGACGCCCAACAGCGCGCGGCGATGCAAGTCCTGGTTCCCGGCCTCGGCGACGGCAACCTCGAAGCGCCGTCGCAACTCGGCCACCACGGGCCGCACGACAGCGCGCTTCTGCTTCAGGGAGTGGACGTCGCCGAGGAGGACGTCCAGTTCGAGTACACCGACGTACATGGGTGTTCCTCACCGCGGGGGCGAACCGGCACGCAGGGGGCCGTCTAGTGACGACCCCCTGCGCAGCACCGGCTCAGTCGCGCGGCTTCTCGCGCATCTCGTAGGGCTCGATGACGTCGCCGACCTTGATGTCGTTGTACGACCCCAAGGTCAGACCGCACTCGAAGCCCTCGCGGACCTCGGTGGCGTCGTCCTTGAACCGCTTCAGCGAGTTGATGCTGAGGTTCTCGGCGACGACCACGTTGTCCCGCAGCAGGCGCGCCTTGGCGTTGCGCTTGATGATGCCTTCGGTGACCATGCAGCCCGCGATGGTGCCGATCCGGGAGGACTTGAAGACCTCGCGGATCTCGGCCCGGCCCAGCTCGACTTCCTCGTACTCGGGCTTGAGCATGCCCTTGAGGGCCTGCTCGATGTCCTCGATCGCCCGGTAGATCACCGAGTAGTACCGGATCTCCACGCCCTCGCGGTTGGCGACCTCGGCCGCCTTGCCCTCGGCCCGGACGTTGAAGCCCAGGACGATGGTGTTCTCCGCGGTGGCGAGGTTGATGTCCGACTCGTTGATGCCACCGACGCCGCGGTGGATCACCCGGAGCTCGACCTCCTCGCCGACCTCGATCTTCATCAGGGACTCTTCGAGCGCCTCGACGGTACCCGAGTTGTCACCCTTGATGATCAGGTTGAGCTGGTTGGTCTCCTTGAGCACCTTGTCCAGGTCCTCGAGGCTGACGCGCTTGCGCTTGGCCGCGTTCTGCGCCTCGCGGATGCGGGCCCCGCGGCGGTCGGCGATCTGCCGGGCGACCCGGTCCTCGTCGACCACCAGGAAGGTGTCGCCCGCGCCCGGCACCGACGTGAAACCGATGACCTGCACCGGCCGCGACGGCAGCGCCTCGGGGACGTCCTCGTCGTTCTCGTTGATCATCCGGCGGACGCGACCGTAGGCGTCGCCGGCCACCACCGAGTCACCGACCCGCAGCGTGCCCCGCTGCACCAGCACCGTGGCCACCGGACCGCGACCGCGGTCCAGGTGGGCCTCGATCGCCACACCCTGGGCGGGCATGTGCGGGTTGGCCCGCAGATCCAGCGCCGCGTCCGCGGTGAGCAGGATCGCCTCGAGCAGGTTGTCGATGTTGGTGCCCTGCTTCGCCGAGATGTCGACGAACATGGTGTCGCCGCCGTACTCCTCGGCGACGAGGTTGTACTCGGTGAGCTGCTGGCGGATCTTCGCCGGGTTCGCACCCTCGACGTCGATCTTGTTCACCGCGACCACGATCGGCACACCGGCCGCCTGGGCGTGGTTGATCGCCTCCACCGTCTGCGGCATGACGCCGTCGTCGGCGGCCACCACCAGCACGGCGATGTCGGTCGACTTGGCACCGCGGGCACGCATGGCGGTGAACGCCTCGTGACCCGGGGTGTCGATGAACGTGATCGGCCGCTCGTTGCCTTCCAGCTCGGTGAGGACCTGGTAGGCACCGATGTGCTGGGTGATGCCACCGGCCTCGCCGGCCTGCACGTTCGTCTTCCGGATGGTGTCCAGCAGTCGCGTCTTACCGTGGTCGACGTGACCCATGACGGTCACCACCGGCGGCCGCGCCGCCAGCTCGTCCTCGGAGCTGCCCGGGTCGCCGTAGCTGATGTCGAACGACTGCAGCAGCTCCCGGTCCTCGTCCTCCGGACTGACCATCTCGACCTTGTAGTTCATCTCCTGGCCGAGGAGCTCCAGCACCTCGTCGGAGACGGACTGGGTCGCGGTGACCATCTCACCGAGGTGGAACATCGCCTGCACCAGCGAGGCCGGGTTGGCGTTGATCTTCTCGGCGAAGTCGGTCAGCGAAGCACCACGACGCAGGCGAAGGGTCTCGCCGTTGCCGCGCGGGAGGCGGACGCCGCCGACCGACGGCGCCTGCATGTTCTCCATGTACTCCTGGCGCTTCTGCCGCTTCGACTTGCGACCGCGCTTCGCGGGCCCGCCGGGACGACCGAACGCACCGGCAGCACCGCCGCGACCACCGGGACCGCCCGGACGGCCACCGCCGCCGGGACGACCGCGGAAGCCACCGCCGGCCGGGGCACCGCTCGGGGCGCCGCCGCCAGCACCGCCACCGCGGAAGCCGCCGCCGCCCCCACCGGGACGACCGCCGCCACCGCCGGGACGGCCACCGCCGCCACCCGGACCGCCACGGCCACCGCCGCCACCGCGGCCACCGCCGGGACCGCCACCGCTGCGCGGCGGACGGGGCGGCATCATGCCGGGGTTCGGACGCGGCGGCATCATGCCCGGGTTCGGGCGCGAGCCACCTTCACCGCGCGGGGCGTTGCCCGCGGCCGGGGCCGTGCCGGCACCCTGACCGCCGCCCTGACGCTGGCCACCGGGACCGCCGTGCTGGCGGCCGGGACCCTGCCCGCCGCCCTGACGGCCACCCGGGCCCGGCCGCGGCGGCCGCTGCTGCGGCGCTCCGCTGCCGACGCCGAACGGGTTGTTGCCGACGCGCGGCTGCCGCGGGCCCGGCTTGGGCGACTTCGGACGCGGCGGAACCACGCCGGCGTCGCCGTCGCCACCCTGCTTCGGGCTGGGCTTCGGACCCGGCTTGGGGCCGGGCGCCGGACGCGACTCGGCCGCCTTGGCGGCCGGTGCCTGCTCGGCCGGCTTGACGACCGGTGCCTGCTCGGCCGGCTTGACGACCTCCGGCTCGGGCTTGGGGGTCGGCTTCGGACCCGGCTTGGGGCCGGGCTTGGGACGCTCACCGACCGGCGCCTCGGGGCGCGGGCCGGGCTTGGGTCCAGGCTTCGGCGCCGCCGCATCGGCGCGGGACGGCCTGGGCTCTGCCGGAGCGGGCTTGCCTCCGCCGCCGGCGTCGCTCTTCTTCGACGCCGAGGGCTTGGCGAGTGCGTCGCGAAGCCTGCGGGCCACCGGGGCTTCCACGGTGGACGACGCGGACTTCACGTACTCGCCCTGCTCGGCGAGCTTGTTCAGAACTTCCTTGCTGGTAACACCGAGCTCTTTGGCGAGCTCATGTACGCGGGCCTTGCCTGCCACTGCTCTCCTCATCTGGGTGAGGCCGGGCGGCAGTCCCGCTCGACCTCGTCCTATCGCCGATGCGCGTTCATGGCTTCAGCTTCACGGCTGATTCATGACGGGTCGACCTGCTTTCCTTCAGTTGCCTGGCGCGGGACGGATCCCGCGTCGGTCACGTCTTGAGCCGCCTGCTGCGGTTGCCCGGCACTCAGGTGGGCCTGCACGGCCGAGGTGTCCAGGACTCCCGGCACACGGAGTGCACGCGGAAAAGCCCGGCGCCGCTCGGCCAGACGCAGACACGCCGGATCGGGGTGCAGCCAAGCGCCCCGGCCCGGTTGCCGACGTCGTGGATCGGGTACAGCGACGGGACCAGCCCGACCGACCTCAGCCACCACACGCAGCAGCTCAGAGGATGACGTCCGGGCACGACACCCCACGCAGGTACGAACCGGCTCACGGCTTTCGCCGTGCTCACCGGACACCCGTGTGCGGATTGTCGCTCCCTCGCGTCGAACCTCCTCTGATTCTAACCCGACGACGTTACTCGGCCGAACCCACGGTCGGCAGTCCCTCCACCGCGGGGTCCAGACCGGACGCCTGCGCCGGGGGTTGCGCCGCCGGAGCAGCCGACGCACCCGGGTCGGCATCGCTGCGGATGTCGATCCGCCAGCCGGTGAGCCGAGCCGCGAGCCGGGCGTTCTGGCCTTCCTTGCCGATCGCCAGCGAGAGCTGGAAGTCCGGCACGACCACCCGCGCGGTCTTGGTGCGTTCGTCGACGACCTCCACCGAGACTACCTTGGCCGGCGACAGGGCGTTGCCGACGAAGGTCGCCGGGTCGTCCGAGTAGTCGATGATGTCGATCTTCTCGCCGCCGAGCTCGCTCATCACGTTGCGCACCCGCGAGCCCATCGGCCCGATGCAGGCGCCCTTGGCGTTGACGCCGCTGACGGTCGAGCGCACCGCGATCTTGGAACGGTGCCCGGCCTCCCGCGCCACCGCGGGGATCTCCACGGTGCCGTCGGCGATCTCCGGGACCTCCAGCGCGAACAGCCGCCGCACCAGGTTCGGGTGGGTGCGGGACAGCGTGATCTGCGGTCCGCGCGCGCTCCGGGACACCCCGACGACGTAGCACTTGATCCGGGTGCCGTGCTCGTAGTTCTCGCTGGGCACCTGCTCGGCGGCGGGGATCACGCCCTCGCTGTCGCCGACCGACACGATGACCATGCCGCGCGAGTTGGCGCGCGCGTCGCGCTGGATGACACCGCCGAGGATCTCGCCCTCCTTAGCGGAGAACTCGCCGAAGGTGCGCTCGTGCTCGGCGTCGCGCAGCCGCTGCAGGATGACCTGCCGCGCGGTCGTCGCCGCGATGCGCCCGAACCCCTCCGGGGTGTCGTCCCATTCCTCCTGCACGCTGCCGTCGGCCGCCAGGGTGTGCGCGAGGACCCGCACGACACCGGTCTTGCGGTCCACCTCCACCCGCGCGTGCGGCTGGTGCCCCTCGGTGTGGCGGTATGCGGTGAGCAGTGCCGATTCGATCGCTTCTAGGACCGTCTCGAACGGGATGTCCTTGTCGCGTTCGATCGCCCGCAGCGCCGCGATGTCGACGTTCACCTCGACTCCTCCGTGTCTTCCCGGTCGTCCCCCTCTTGGGAAACGCCGCTCGCAGCCCGCTCCAGCTTGACCAAATCCTCCGCCGGTGGCTGCTGGAACTCCACCTCGACCACCGCGCGTTCGACATCACGGTAGGCCACCCGGCGCAGTTCGCCGGCGACCAGCACCGTGACTCCTTCATCATCGGCCGCCCCGACCCGCGCCACCAACTTCTCGCCGTCGGCGAACCGGATCTTGACCAGCCGGTAGCGGGCGCGACGCCAGTGCCGCGCGCGGGTCAGCGGCCGGTCCACGCCCGGCGAGGTGACCTCGAGCGTGTAGGAGCCGGCCAGGACGTGCTCGTGCGCGTCCAGCACCTCCGACACCGCGCGACTGACGTCGGAGATCTCGTCGAGCCCGACGCCGTCATCGGAGTCGATGACGACCTTGATCAGCCGGCGGCGGCCGGCCTGCTGCACGTCGAACTCCTCGAGGTCGAAGCCCGATCTAGCCACGGCCTCGGCTACGACGGGCTCCAGCTGCGCGGTGATCTCACCGCGCGGCGGGCTGGACACGTTGGCACTCCCTAAATTCCGATCGGGGTCTGGGGCAGACCTGGAAACATCGCGGCACGGGGTCTCGCGGCCGGGCCGGCCGGCGGGACGTTCACGACCAGTGCTGTCCGTGCCGGCCGCGGTCGCCCAGGGTATCGCGTCCACCCGCACCCGAGCGCGGCGTGGGACCCCAACGATCGGCGGATCGTGCCGATCACCGGGGGCGATGCCCGGGCGTCCGGCCGGGTGATCGCCTGGCAGGATAGGCCGACGTGGAATCCCCTTCGCGAGCCAGGTCGCTGCTGGGGCGGCGGAGCGCGCTGCGGTTGCTCGCGGCCGTTCCGGTCGCCGCCGCGCTGACCGCGGCGTGCAGCTCGGCACCCGAGGAACCCGACCCGCTGGTGGCGCTGGCGGCCGCGGCGAAGTCCGACGCCCAGCTGGCGAAGGCGATCGCGCAGGCGCATTCGGGCCTGGCCGACGCCGCCGGCGAGATCGCCTCGGCGCGTTCCGAGCACGCCGCCGCGTTGCAGCGCGAGGTCGACCGGGTCAATCCGCGCGACCCCGAAGACCCGCCGTCGGTGCCCGATCCGGCACCGCAGCAGGCCCCGTCCTCGGCGAGCACGGCGGCGAAGGCGCTGCGCGATGCGCTGGCCGGCGCGCAGGACAGGGCGATCCAGCTGGTGGCCGGGGTGGAGCCCTACCGCGCCGGGCTGCTGGGATCGGTCGCGGCGAGCTGCGCGAGCCTGCGGGAGGTGCTCGGATGACGGAGCTTTCAGACGAGGCGGGAAACGCGCTGCGCAGCGCGTTGAGCGCGGAGCACGCGGCGGTGTGGGTGTACGGGCTGGCGAGCGCGTTCGCGAGCGAATCCCGCGTGCGCAGCGCGATCGGCGACGCGATGGAGCAGCACCGGAGGCTGCGCGACACCGCGGAGCGGGTGATCCGCGACGCGCAGCAGACGCCGTCGGCGGCTCAGCCGGCGTACGACGTCGGGGAGTCGGTGAGCGACCAGAAGGCCGCGATCGGGCTGCTGGTCAAGACGGAGACCGATTGCGAGACCGGCTGGCGTTCGGTGCTGGAGAACACCGAGGACGCCGCGCTGCGCGGTATCGCGCTCGACGGCCTGACCACCGCTGCCGTCCGGGCCACCCGGTGGCGGCTCACCGTCGGCACGCAGCCCGCCGCGAAGCCCTTCCCCGGTCAGCCCTGACCCCGGCGGTCAGCGCGGGGTCTGCTCCTGCGGCCAGCCGAGCTTCAGCGCTTCCTTGGTGACGTCGAGCAGCACCGGGTCCTTGTGCGGCGTGTTCTTGTCGAAGTAGGCCGAGTCGCCGATCACCACCAGCCGGTCCTGGCGGCCCGAGGCGTAGGCGTCGTCGTCCAGCGCCGGCATGCCCTTGGTGCCGTCCCGGCCGTCGTCGACCAGGTCCCGGATGTTGCCCGTGCCGTCCTTGGTGGTCAGGTCGTTGAGCTGCTGCGCGGTGGCCGCGTCCGGCATCAGGACCGTGACCAGCGAGGTCAGCACCCGGGTGCCGTCGGGCAGCTTGGTGCTGTAGAGCGCCCGCGTGAGGTGCGCGCACTCCTGCTTCTGGAAGAAGCTCTTGATCTTGGCCGTGGAGACGTTCTGGCAGCCCTGGAACGCTTCCTCGCGGCGGATCGGGACGAACTCGTAGCGCGGCACCTCCGCAGGCGGCGGTGCGGCCTCGTCATCGGTGTCCGGCTTGATCATCAGCCAGATCAGCCCGGACAGCACCGAGATCGCGACGAGCCCGAGCCCGCGCAGCAGCCAGCCGGTCGGCGTGATGCGACGCGGTTGCGGCTCCGGCTGCGCCACCGGGGCCTGCCAGCTCGTCGGCTGCTGCTGCGCCTGCGGCTGCACCGGCGGCTGCTGCACTGGCGGCGGCTGGTCGCGGCGGGGCGGTGGGGCGAACGCCGGCCGAGTGGCCTCGTCCGGCGGCACCGGCGCGCGATCCGGTCTGATAAGCGAGTTGTCGCGCCGCAGCGGCGTGGTTTCGCGCTGCGTGTTGGCTTGTGCTCCCGTCATCTCTTCGGGCACACCTCGTCGGTCCGGCACGAGCACCAACCGTAGCGGGCGCTGATTACAAGTCGGACACCCCGGATGGTCATCGCAGCGCACGCACCGCGCGCTCGACGTCGGCGGAGGTGTTGTAGAGGTGGAATGACAGTCGTGCCCGGCCCGCTCGCGCCGCGCAGGTGATCCCGGCCGCCGTGAGCTTCGACACGGCGTCCGGCGCGCGCACCGAGACGATCGCGGAGCCGGCGGCGGGCAGGCCCAGCGCCGCGCTGAACTCGTCGGCCAGCCCGGTGCAGTGCGCGGCGACCGCGGCCATGTCGAGCCCGGCCAGCCATCGCATCGCCACCGCCGCGCCGACCTGCGCGAACCACGTCGGCGAGAGGTCGAGCGAGCGGGCGCCACCGGCCAGCCGCAGCGGCAGGCCGTAGGTGGTGCTCCACGGGTCCTGCCCGGCGTACCAGTTCGCGCTGTTCGGCACGACCTCGGGCGCATCCGGGTGCACCGCCAGCCAGGCGGCGCCGCGCGGTGACAGCAGCCACTTGTAGGCGGCGCCGACGACCCAGTCAGCCCAGTCGAGCCGCACCGGCAGCCAGCCCAGCGCCTGCGTGACGTCGATGAGCACCCGCGTCGAACCCGCGGCGGCGCTCCGCCGGAGGCCGTCGAGGTCGGCGATCCGGCCGTCGCTGGACTGCACCGCGCTGACCGCCACCAGGTCGTGGTCCGCGGCGTGCTCCGCGATCTCGTCCAGCGGCACCTCGGTGACCTGCACGTCCGGTTGCGCGGCGAACGGGAAGACGACGCTGGTGAACTCGTTCTCGGCGACCAGCACGCGAGCGCCCGCCGGCAGGCTCGCCGCGACCAGGCCGACGAGCTGGGAGGCGGTGGCCCCGATCGCCACCCGCTCCGCGGTGGTGCCGACCAGCGCCGCGAACGACGCCCGCGCGTCGGCCACCGCCGGCTCGAAGTCCTCGGGCAGGTCGCGGCCGCGCCCCCAGCGCGCGACCGACTCCGCGACCGCGCGGGCCGCGTCGGCGGTCGGGATGCCGATGCTCGCGGTGTTGAGATAGCCGTCCGGGACGTCGAACCGCGCACCGAATGCCTCACGCATGGCGGCATCCTCGCACCGGCCGGGCCGGTTCCGGTACCGCTGCTTACGGTTGAACCCATGCACAGCGAGGAAATCGAGGTCCGGACCGGCTCCGTGGAAGTCGTCTACGACCTGGGCGCGGAGTGCGAGCGGTTCCTGCGTTCGGCCCGGGCGCGCGACGGCCTGCTCAACGTCTGGGTGCCGCACGCGACCGCCGGGCTGGCGATCATCGAGACCGGCGCGGGCAGCGACGACGACCTGCTCGCCGCGCTTCGGGACCTGCTGCCCGCCGACGACCGCTGGCGGCACCGCCACGGCTCGCGGGGCCACGGCCGGGACCACGTGCTGCCCGCGTTCGTCCCGCCGTACGCGTCTATCCCGGTGCTGGGCGGGGAGATGGCGCTGGGGACCTGGCAGTCGGTGTGCCTGGTGGACACCAATGTGGACAATCCGGTCCGCCGGGTCCGCCTGAGCTTCCTGCCCGGCTGATCGCGATTTTC
This sequence comes from Saccharopolyspora sp. NPDC045941, assembly GCF_056431445.1. Lineage (NCBI taxonomy): Bacteria > Bacillati > Actinomycetota > Actinomycetes > Pseudonocardiales > Pseudonocardiaceae > Saccharopolyspora > Saccharopolyspora sp. NPDC045941. The sequence continues at coordinate 13,490 of NZ_JBWKKU010000059.1, read as the reverse complement.
ATCCTGGAGCGGCCGTGACTGCGGAGCCCGACGTGCCGTGACCGCGCACGCTGCCGCCAAGCACCGGAGGCGCTTTCGGCCCACCCCCGCAACCGGCACCGCCGCGGGTTCTCAAACGCTTCATGGCGGCGGGCACCCGCAGTCCGGGAAGCCTCTGAGGTTCCGCTACCCGCACCGCCACGCAAAACGAGGTTGGAAAACCTCATTCCAATGGCATTGCGGATGAGGCGACTTCGAGCCGGGATCTTGCGCGGGGCGTGGTCGCGCGAGCACTCTTTGCGACCGTGACGACAACAGCTGGGGGAACTCGCCGCCTGGCCCGCGTGGTGTCCGCGGGCGTGGTCGGGACCACCGTCGAGTTCTACGACTTCTTCCTGTACGGGGCGGCCGCGGCCACCGTGTTCGGCCCGGTCTTCTTCCCGCATTCCGACGGGCTGCTCGGCGTGCTGCTGGCGCTGGTCACCTATGCCGTCGGGTTCGCCGCCCGGCCGCTGGGCGGCCTGGTGTTCGGGCACTTCGGCGACCGGGTCGGCCGCAAGCGGCTGCTGGTGATCAGCCTGGTCCTGATGGGCTCCGCATCGGTGCTGATCGGCGTGCTGCCGGGCTACCAGCAGATCGGGATCGCGGCGCCGCTGCTGCTGACGCTGCTGCGGCTGGTGCAGGGCTTCGCGCTCGGCGGCGAGTTCGGCGGCGCGGTGCTGCTGGTGGCCGAGCACGGGCCGCGCGAGCGGCGCGGCTTCTGGACCGCGTGGCCCCAGACCGGCGGGCCGCTGGGCAACCTGCTGGCCACGGGCGCCCTGGCCGCGATGGCGACCGCGACGACCGGCGCGCAGTACTCGGCGTGGGGCTGGCGGATCCCGTTCCTGGCGTCGATCGTGCTGGTCGTCATCGGGTTGTGGGTGCGGCTGCGGGTGGCCGAGTCGCCGCTGTTCCAGGCCGTCGCCGAGGAGAGCCGCGAGGAGCGGGCGCCGGTGCTCGAAGCGCTGGCCCAGTACCCGCGGCCGGTGTTCGCGGTGTTCGCGGCGCGCGTGGGCGAGAACGCCGCGTTCTACGTGTTCACCATCTTCCTGCTGGTCTACGCGGGCAACATCGGGCTTCCCACCACGATCACGACCACCGCGGTGGCCGTCGGTTCCCTCGTGCAAGCGTTGTCGATGCTCGCCGGTGGGGCGCTGTCCGACCGGCTCGGCCGCCGACCGGTGGCGATCACCGCCGCCATCGGCTGTGCATTGTGGACGGTGATCTTCTTCCCGCTGGTGGGCAGCCACGATCCGGTGCTGGTGTTCCTGGCGGTGGCGGTCGGGCTGCTGCTGCACGGCACGCTGACCGGCGCGCAATCCGCCTTCTACGCCGAGCTCTTCGGCACCTCGGTGCGGTATTCCGGGGTGTCGCTGGGATATCAGGCCGCCACGGTGGTCGCCGGCGCCGCCGCACCGCTGATCGGCGCGGCGCTGCTGCGGGCGACGCATTCGGCGATGCCGGTGGCGATCATGTTGATCTGCTGCCTGGCGCTGACGGTGCTGGGCATGTCGATCGTGACCGAGACCGCCCGCCGCGAGCTCGCCGCCTGAGCGCGCGGCTGCCGGGAAATCGGGCGTCACCGCACCGCCTGTCGGCTGGCAGGATGGTGCGGTGACGCGACTCGTGCTGTGGGACATCGACCTGACCCTGATCGACGCCCGGGGCTTCGGCTCCCGCTGGTACCGCCGCGCGCTCGCGGACGTGACCGGGAAGGCTCTGCAGCGCATGCCGGACACCGCCGGCCGCACCGAGCTGGCGATCACCACGGACGTGCTGGAGATCCACGGCAGCACCCCGGACGAGCCCACGATCGCGGCCATGTTCGCGGCGCTGACCAGCGCGGTCGCCGACACGCGCGACGAGCTCTCGCAGCGCGGCAGCGCGCTGCCCGGTGCGGCCCGGGCGCTGACGGCGCTCGCCGACGAGCCGCGGTTCACGCAGACGCTGGTGACCGGGAACCTCGCGGAGGTCGCCTTCCACAAGCTCGAATCGTTCGGCCTGCACCACCACGTCGACTTCGAGATCGGCGGCTTCGGCGAGGCCTCGGTGCACCGCCACGATCTGATCGCGGACTCCGTCGCCAAGGCCGAAGACCGCCACGGCGGGCCGATCTCCCCGGACGCCGTGGTGGTCGTCGGTGACACGCCGCACGACGTCGCGGGTGCGCTGCGCTTCGGCGCGGTCGCGGTAGGCGTCGCCACGGGCTCCAGCAGCGAGGACGACCTCCGCGCCGCGGGCGCCCACGCGGTCCTGCCGAACCTCGCCGACACCGACGCGGTGCTCACCGCGCTGTCCTGACCTGCGGCTGCCGGAACAGCGAAGAAACGGGGCCGTGGATCCCGGGAAACCCCGGGCCCACGGCCCCGTAATCGGCTTCGGGCCTCTCAGCCGCGGACGACGTCGATGAGGTGCTGCACCGCGTTGTCCGCCTCGACCTCCGCGCGGTCGCCGGAGCGACGGTCGCGGACCTCGACGACGCCCCTGGTCAGGCCCTTGCCCACCACCAGGACCGTCGGCACCCCGATCAGCTCGGAGTCGGCGAACTTCACGCCCGGCGACACCGTCCGGTCGTCCAGGATCACCTGCACGCCGGCCGCGTCGAGCTCGGCCGCGATGGCCTCGCCGCGCTCCCGGATGCTCTCGTCCTTGCCCGCGATCACCACGTGCACGTCGGCGGGCGCCACCTCGCGCGGCCACACCAGGCCGACCTCGTCGTGGCTCTGCTCGGCGATCGCGGCCACCAGCCGCGACACCCCGACGCCGTAGGAACCCATGGTGATGCGCTTCGGCTTGCCGTCCTGGCCGAGCGCGTCCAGCGAGAACGCGTCGGCGTACTTGCGGCCGAGCTGGAAGATGTGGCCGATCTCGATGCCGCGCGCGGCGACCAGGGTGCCGTGGCCGTCCGGCGACGGGTCGCCCTCGCGGACCTCGGCGGCCTCGATGGTGCCGTCCGGGGTGAAGTCCCGGCCGCACAGCAGGTCCACCACGTGGTGGTCGGTCTTGTCGGCGCCGGTGACCCACGCCGTCCCGGTCACCACGCGCGGGTCGACCAGGTACCGGACGCCGTTGTCCTGCAACGCCTTCGGGCCGATGTAGCCCTTGACCAGGAACGCGTTGGCGGCGAAGTCGGCCTCCTCCAGCAGCGCCACCTCGGCGGGCTCCAGCGACGCCTCCAGCCGCTTCATGTCGACCTCGCGGTCGCCGGGCACGCCCACGGCCAGCAGCTCCCAGTCCGACGAGCCCGGCTGCCGGGTCTTGACCAGCACGTTCTTCAGCGTGTCGGCCGCGGTGAACTTGCGGTCGGTGTTGGCGTTGAGGTAGTCGACCAGGGTCTCGATGGTCGGCGTGTTCGGCGTGTGGTGGACCTCGGCGGCCGCCTTGCCCTCGATCGGTTCGGCGGGCGGCGCGGGGGTGACCACGGCCTCGACGTTGGCGGCGAAGCCCGACTCGGTGCTGCGGACGAAGGTGTCCTCACCGGTCTCGCTCTCGGCCAGGAACTCCTCGGACGCCGAACCGCCCATCGCGCCGGAGGTGGCCGCGACGATCACGTAGCGCAGCCCGACCCGGTCGAAGATCCGGATGTAGGCGTCGCGGTGCAGCTGGTACGAGTTCGCCAGGCCCTCGTCGTCCAGGTCGAAGGAGTAGGAGTCCTTCATGACGAACTCGCGGCCGCGCAGGATGCCGGCGCGGGGCCGCTCCTCGTCCCGGTACTTCGTCTGGATCTGGTACAGCATGACCGGGTAGTCCTTGTAGGAGCTGTACTCGCCCTTGACGGTGAGCGCGAACAGCTCCTCGTGCGTCGGACCGAGCAGGTAGTCGCCGCCCTTGCGGTCCTTCAGCCGGAACAGGTTCGGGCCGTACTCGGTCCAGCGGTTGGTCGCGTCGTAGGGCTCCTTCGGCAGCAGCGCGGGGAAGTGGATCTCCTGCGCGCCGATCGCGTTCATCTCCTCGCGCACGACCTCCTCGATCTTGCGCAGCACCCGCAGGCCCAGCGGCAGCCACGAGTAGATGCCCGGCGCGATCCGGCGGACGTAGCCGGCGCGGACGAGCAGCTTGTGGCTCGGCACCTCGGCGTCGGCCGGATCCTCGCGCAGGGTACGCAGGAACAACGTCGACATCCTCGTGATCACGGCTACTAGCTCCTCGTCCGGCCCGATACGTCAACCGCAGGGTAGCGACCCACCCCGGGGTCACCACCAGCGGATTACCCGCGCCGCCCGGCGGCTGTCGGGGTCGGCGCCTATCTTCCGCGCCATGGCACTGAACATCGGCATGGTGACGATCGACTGCGCATCGCCCCGGAAGCTGGCCGACTTCTGGACGCAGGCCCTGGACACCTCCGTCGTCCTCGACGTCGGTGAGTTCGTGATGCTCGCCGCGAACCAGGAGGGCGGGGTGGCGCTCGGGTTGCAGCAGGTGGCGGAGCCGCGCGCCGGGAAGAACCGGGTCCACGTGGACCTGGGCACCACCGACCGGCAGGCCGAGGTGCGCCGCCTCGTCGAGCTGGGCGCCACGGAGGTCGGCGAGCACGAGGGGCCCGGCGGCCTGGCTTGGACCGTGCTCCAGGACCCGGAGGGCAACGAGTTCTGCGTGGCCAGCGGACACTGATCCGGTTGGCCCATTGTCGGGCCGCCGCGGGTGCGGTTACCTCGAACGAGGTGTCCGTTTCACGTAGGGGGTCCGATGTCCGCTCAGCAGGCCCGCAGCGACGGCGGCCGATCAGCGGAGTGGAGCCTCCGCGCGCGTTTGCTCGCGCAGGGGGCGCTGACCTGGCTCTTCGCGGTGCGCGGCGACCCGATGGCGCGCCTGTTGCACGCCCCGTGGCGGGACGATCCGTACCCGCTCTACCGGCAGATGCGCGAGCAGGGGCCGCTGGTGCGCAGCAAGCTCGGGGTGCTGGTCGCGACGACCCACCAGCTGTGCGACGAGGTGCTGCGGGACCGGCGGTTCGGCGTGCGCACCAGCGACGGGTCCTACGGCGACCCGACGGCCGCCGCCGTTGACCTGCAGCTCTCGCTGCTGGAGCTCGATCCGCCCGATCATTCGCGGTTGCGCAAGCTCGCCGCCCCGGCCTTCCGGACGCGCCGCCTGGAGACCTACCGCGAGCGCATCGAGCAGATCGCCCACGACTTGCTGGACCGGGCCGCCGAGCGCCGCGAGTTCGACGTGGTCCGGGACTTCGCCGGGCCGCTGCCGATCCGGGTGATCTGCGAGCTGCTCGGGCTGCCGCCGCTGGACGCGCAGCGGCTGGCGCACCACGGCACGGTGCTGGCCGGCGCGCTGGACGGGGTCCGGTCGGCCCGCCAGCTCCGGCAGATGCGGGAGTCCTTCGGCGAGCTCGACGCGATGTTCACCGGGCTGATCGAGCAGCGCCGCGCGGATCCCGGCGAGGACATCGTCAGCGACCTGGTCGCCGCCCTCGACCAGGACAAGCTGACCGGCGCCGAGCTGGTGCAGCTGTGCGACCTGCTGCTGGTCGCCGGCTTCGAGACGACGGTCAACCTGATCGGCAATGGCACCCTCGCGCTGCTGCAGCACCCGGAGCAGTGGGATCTGCTGCGGGCCGATCCCGGCATGGCGTCGGCCGTGGTCGAGGAGACGCTCCGCTGGGATCCGCCCGTTCAGGTGACGATGCGGATCGCGCACGAGCCGGTGGAGCTGGCCGGTCGCCGGCTCCGGGCGGACACGCCGGTGCTGGCGGTGCTGGCGTCGGCCGGGCGGGACCCGGCGGTGCACGACGACCCGGACCGGTTCGACATCACCCGCCCGGACCGGGGTGATCACCTCGCGTTCTCCTCGGGCATCCACTACTGCCTGGGCGCGCCGCTGGCCCGGCTGGAGGCGGAGATCTCGTTCCGCTGCCTGGCGACCCGCCTGCCGGGGCTGCGCCGGGCGGGAGCGGTGGTCCGCCGCCCGACGTCGATCATCCACGGCCTGTCCGCCCTACCGGCCACCACCAACCGCACCCTCTCCCCCGCCTGACGTCCCCCGTCCCGACTCGAGGTCCCGCAATTTCAATGGAAATCGGACCTTCGATTTCCATTGAAATTGCGGAAGTTATCCACAAGGGGGTCGACCTATCCACAGATTTTCGGCGAGGTGTATCTGATCGAGGGTCTCGCGCCTCTACATCTACATGAGACTCCAAGCGTTCCCTCCCGAAATCGGCGACACCCCCCACAAGCTCTTCCTCCGCTCCGAGGCCATTGCCGCGGGTCTCACCGACTGGCAGTTGCGGGGCAGCGCGTTCCGCAAGGTGCTGCACGGGGTCTACACCACCTGCGACACCCAGCTGACGCACGAGCTCAAATGTGCCGCAGCGGCCATGACCTTGCCGAGCGGCTCGGTGATCACCGGCCGATCCGCTGCGACGCTGCGTGGTGTGCCGCTCGCGGATTTCAGGGCGCCGGTCGAAGTGATCGTGCCCCGCGTTGACGGGATGCTTCGCAGGAACGGACTCCGCTGCACCGCTGCCCGAGCCTTCGACTTCGAGCACTCGTCGTGGCGTGGGATCGGGGTGGCGGGATTTCCGCGCATTTCGTTCGACATCCTGAAGCAGCGCTCGATGTCCCAGGCCGTCGCGTACTGCGACGCGCTGCTGCACGCGGGGAGCATCACGATCGAGGAGATCGCGGGCTTCCTTGTCGGCAGGAAGGATCATGGAATCGTCCGGGCGCGTATGCGGCTCGAACATCTCGACGGCCGCGCGGAGTCCGTGCCGGAGTCGATCCTCCGCGTCGAACTCGCGCTGCGCGGACTACGCCCGGTTCCGCAACTGGAGGTATTCGATAGTGATGGATTCGTCGCGCGGGTGGACCTCGCCTTCGAAGCCGCCCGGGTCGCGGTCGAGTACGACGGGGGATGGCATGCGGACCCGGCGCAGATCAAGCGCGACGAGATCCGGCGGAACCGTCTCAGGAGTCTCGGGTGGGTCGTCATCATCGTGACGAGCGACCAGCTTCGGGAGGGTTTCGACCAGGTCGTTGCGAGGATCCAAGCCGCGTTGAAGCACCAGTACGCAATTTCCATTGAAATTGGAGGTTCGATTTCAATGGAAATTGCGTGACCTCGGAGGTGAGGTGCTGCGCACCGGGCTCGCCGGCCTCGTCCGGGGACCGCTTAGCCTGGTGGGGTGTTGGTTCTGCTTCCTCCTTCGGAGACCAAGGCCGTTGGCGGCGCCGGGGCGCCGCTGGATCTCGACGCCCTGTCGCATCCGGAGTTGACGCCCACCCGGCGGAAGCTGATCGAGGCACTGTCCACTTTGGCCGATGACGTGCCCGCCAGCCTGGCCGCACTGGGGTTGTCGGAGCGCCAGGTGGAGGAGGTCGAGCGCAACGCAGAGCTGTGGGATTCGCCCACTGCTCCGGCACTCGAGCGCTACACCGGGGTGCTGTACGACGCGCTGGACGTCCGGTCGCTGTTGGCCGCCGAGCGCTCGCGGGCCGATGCCCGGCTGGCCGTCGCTTCGGCGCTGTTCGGGCTGGTCCGGGGCACCGACGCGATCCCCGCCTACCGCCTGTCCGGGGGCAGCGCGCTGCCCGGGTTCGGGACGTTGCGCAGCGTGTGGCGCCCAGTGCTGGAGCCGGTACTCGCCGACGCCGACGCGCTGGTGGTCGACCTGCGGTCGGGCGCGTACTCGGCGCTGGCCAAGGTGCCGAACGCCGTTGCGGTTCGCGTGCTGTCCGAAGACGCGGCGGGCAAGCGGAAGGTCGTCAGCCACCACAACAAGTCGCACAAGGGGAAGCTGGCCCGGGCCCTGGCCCGGACGCCCGAGGAGCCCGGTGCGCTCGAGGACGTCCTCGACGTGGCCAACGACGCCGGGCTGCAGGTGGAACGCGAGGGCGCGCGCGGGCTCTGCGTCGTCGTCCGGGCCTGACTTTCCGGGCGCGGAAATTCGGTTGCGGCGGCGGCCGTCGATCGATCAGACTTACTTCGACCAGTTCGCGCAGCTCGGAAAGTTGGAGGGAGGTTCGCCATGGTGGCCTTTGTGACCTTCGCGCGCGTGCGTATTCCGCGCAGCTACCGCCGAACCCGCCTCTCTCCGCCACGCGTGCGCTGAAACACCGGTGCCCGGCGGAGGTCCCGCTTGAGGAGCACCAGATCTTGTCTGCGTACGACGAGTACGACCCAGACTTCATCCGCATCACGAAGCCGATCAAGAACCGCAAGCCGAAGCAGTCGAAGAAGCGCCGCTTCGACGACGAGCCGATGCGGCGCGGCCGACTCACCGAGGAGGAACGCACCCTGCTCGCCGCGCTGCGCGACGAGCCAGAACCACGACCGCTGCCCGACGGCGCCGACCGCTGGTCCACCTGGGACACCGGGGAACGCGGCCCCGGGCCGCACCCGTCCTGGCTGGTGACCGAGCTGGCCGCGGTCGACCACGAGCTGGGCGTGCTCAAGACCGGCAAGGAAGCCGACGTGCACCTGCTGCGCAGGTCGGTGCCCGGTGGGAGTTCCTGCCTGCTCGCGGCGAAGCGGTACCGCGACATGGATCACCGGATGTTCCACCGCGACGCGGGCTATCTCGAAGGCCGGCAGATGCGCAAGTCCCGCGAGATGCGGGCGATGCAGCAGCGCAGCTCGTTCGGGCGCGGCATGATCGCGCAGCAGTGGGCGGTGGCGGAGTTCGCCGTACTGTCGTCGCTGTGGCTGGCCGGCGTGCCGGTGCCCTACCCCGTGCAGCGCGTCGGCACCGAGGTGCTGCTGGAGTTCCTGGGGTCCGCCGACGGGACGTCGGCTCCGCGGCTCTCGGCGCTGCGGCCGACGCCGGACGAGCTCGACGAGCTCTGGCTGCAACTCGTCGACGCTCTCCTGGGGCTGGCCGAGCAGGGTTACACCCACGGTGACCTGTCCGCGTACAACGTGCTCGTGCACGACGGCAAGCTGATGCTGATCGACCTGCCGCAGGCGGTCGATCTCGCGGCGAATCCGCGGGGGCCCGAATTCCTGCGACGTGACGCGGACAACATCGCCGGCTGGTTCCGCGCCCGCGGTGCCGACGAGCACCTGGCGGATCCCGAGGCACTGACGGTTCTCCTGGCCACAGCGGGAAATGTGATGTGACCGCGGTCTCAGCGCCGGGTCCGGCCACCACGCACGCCAGCCACCGGCGACCGCGCGTGATCGGCTAGACTCGGCGCTGAACCGGGCCGGAAACCCACCGGCCGACCACGAGTCAACGGACTCGGAATCCACATCCATCGGCGCGAATGCGCCGGGCTCGTCCTTGCGATCGCACGCGGTCTCCGCGAAGCCTCCCCGTGACGTGCCGCATCTCGGGAGTTTCTTCGTGCCATCAAGTTCGTCCAACACGCCCGCGCGCTCGTCCCGGCGGCCCCGCCGGCGCCGCCCGCAATCCCAGCAGCCGGCGCCGAAGCGCAGCCTGTTCGACGAGGTCGGCGTCACAGCCGTCGACCCGGCGCCCTTCGACCAGCTCGGGCTGCCGAAGCGGCTGGTGAGCGCCCTGGCCCACAACGGGATGGTCGAGGCCTTCCCGATCCAGGCGGCCACCATCCCGGACGCGTTGACCGGACGGGACGTGCTGGGCCGGGGCCAGACCGGATCCGGCAAGACGCTGGCCTTCGGCCTGCCACTGCTGGCGATGCAGGAGGGCAACGCCCGCCCGCTGCACCCGCGCGGGCTGGTGCTGGTGCCGACCCGCGAACTGGCGACGCAGGTCACCGATGCCCTCAAACCGCTGGCCAAGGCGCTCGGCCTCTACGTCCGCGAGGTCGTCGGCGGCACCTCCTTCACCCGGCAGGCCGACACGCTACGCCGGGGCGTGGACGTGCTGGTCGCGACGCCCGGCCGGCTGGCCGACCACGTGCGCCAGGGCACCTGCGTGCTGTCCGAAGTGGAGCGGACCGCGCTCGACGAGGCCGACCAGATGGCGGACATGGGCTTCCTGCCGCAGGTCCGGGAGCTGCTCGACCTGGTCCCGGCCGACGGCCAGCGCCTGCTGTTCTCCGCGACGCTGGACGGCGACGTCGACAAGCTCGTCGAGCGCTACATGACCGACCCGGTGGTGCACTCGCTGGCGCCCCCGGCGGCGAGCGTGGACAGCATGGAGCACCACCAGCTCCTGGTGTCCGCCGCGGAGAAGCAGGCGGTGCTCGCCCGCATCGCAGCCCGCGAGGGCCGCACGATCATGTTCGTGCGCACCAAGCACCACGCCGACCGGCTGGCGAAGAAGCTGCGCGCGGTCGGGATCCGGGCCGGAGCGCTGCACGGCGGCAAGGCTCAGAACGCGCGCACCCGGATCCTCGACGAGTTCAAGACCGGCGAGACCGAGACCCTGGTGGCGACGAACGTCGCCGCGCGCGGCATCCACGTCGATGACGTCAGCCTGGTGGTGCACGTCGAGCCGCCGGCCGACCCCAAGGACTACCTGCACCGAGCGGGCCGAACCGCCCGTGCGGGCGCGACCGGCACCGTCGTCACCCTGGTCACGGACGACCAGAAGCAGGCCTTCCGGACGATGGCGAACCAGGCCGGGGTCACGGCCACGACCACGACGGTCGGCCCGGAGGACGCCGAACTGGCGCGCCTGACCGGAGCCCGCGAACCCGACGGCGTCGCCATCGTCGACCCGAAGCGGCGCGAAGCGCCGCGCAGCAGGCCCGCGAAGCAGGGCGGTGCGCTGCGCAGTCGCGGCGCGAGGCAGAGCGAAGCGCCGCGAGGCGCGACGCGGCGCACCGAGTACGAGGCCGGCGAGCCCAGGGCGAGCCGCAGGCCGCGCCGTGCGGACGGCAACGGCCAGGGGCGCCGCGACAGCGGCCGTAGCGCCGAAGGCGCGCATGGAGATCGCGCCGGCCGCGGCGTGCACGGTCCGTCCGGGCGCGGTGCCCGGCGAGGCCACGGCACCCGCAACGACCGCGGCGGTGCGCGCCGGGGGTGACGCGCGGCTGCGGCGCTCGTGAACACGCGTCGCCAACCCGAGCAGGAGGGAAACCGGTGGGCCAGAAGTCGCCGCTGGACGGCAAGGGCGAGGATTTCCTGCAGTTCTGGCAGGAACGGCACCTGTGCACGCTGACGACGGTGCGACGCGACGGCACACCGCACGTCGTTCCGGTGGGCGTGACCCTCGACGTCGAGTCGGCGGTCGCGCGTGTGATCTCCTCGGGCACCTCGCACAAGGTGCGACAGATCCTCGCCGCCGGGCCGGCGGGCGTGCCCGCGTCGGTCTGCCAGGTCGACGGGCGGCGCTGGTCCACATTGGAGGGTCGCGCCGTGGTGCGGGACGATCCCGGCGCCGTGGCCTACGCGGAGGCCCGGTACGAGCAGCGCTACAAGAAGCCCCGCCCCAACCCGTCCCGCGTGGTGATCGAGATCTCCGTGACGAAGGTCCTCGGCACGGTATAGCGGCGACGTGGTGAGGTGGTGCGGTGACCGTTCACCAGGAGAAGCCGGAGCTCGTCCACGTCGTGGGAATCGGGGCCGACGGCGCAGCGGGTCTGTCGCCGCACGCCCGGGAGATCGTCGATTCCGCGGATGTGCTGTTCGGCAGCTCGCGACAGCTGGACCTCGTGCCCGAAGCGAACGGACGGCGGGTGACCTGGCCCACGCCCATGCTGCCCGCGCTGCCCGGCCTGCTCGCGGAGCACGCCGACCGGTCGATCTGCGTGCTGGCCAGCGGTGACCCGATGTTCTACGGGGTCGGCGCGACCCTGGTGAAGTTGCTGGGCCGGGATCGGGTGCGGATCGTTGCGCACCCGTCATCGCTGTCGCTGGCCTGCGCTCGAATGGGCTGGCCGCTGCAGGAAACGGCCGTCGTGAGCCTCGTCGGCAGGCCGGTGGAGCTGCTGCACCCCCGGCTCCAGCCGGGAAACCGGTTGCTGGTCCTCAGTTCCGACGGCGGCACGCCGGACGAGGTGGCCGCGCTGCTGCGGGCCCGCGGTTACGGGACGAGCAGCGTGACGGTGCTGTCCGACCTCGGCGGCGTGCAGGAGGGCCGGACGAGTTCCACCGCGGACGACTGGGACCGGCCGGCGGTGAGTCCGCTCAACGTGATCGCGGTCGAGTGCCGCCCGGCTCCCGACGCGAACCTCCTGCCCAGCACGCCAGGTCTGCCCGACGACGCCTTCGAGCACGACGGGCAGCTCACCAAGCGCGACGTGCGGGCGATCACGCTGGCGCGGCTGGCCCCGACGCCCGGGCAGTTGTTGTGGGACGTCGGTGCGGGCGCCGGTAGCATCGCGATCGAGTGGATGCGCAGCGATCCGGCCTGCCGGGCGATCGCGATCGAGCACCGCGAGGACCGGGCACGGCGCATCGCGACGAACGCGAGCGCGCTGGGCGTCCCCGGCGTCCAGGTCGTCACCGGAGCCGCGCCGCGCGCGCTGGACGGGCTGGACCAACCCGACGCGATCTTCATCGGTGGCGGTGGCACCGCGCCGGGCGTGCTGGAGGCGTGCTGGGCCGCTCTGCGGCGAGGCGGTCGGCTGGTGGTCAACGCGGTCACATTGGAGTTGGAGGTGCTGGTGACCGACTGGTACGGCCGCCACGGCGGTGAGCTGGTCCGGATCTCGGTGGAGCGCGCGGCGCCGATCGGTGGCTACACCGGCTGGCGACCGGCGATGCCGGTGACGCAGTGGGCGGTGAGCAAGCGATGACAGTGCGTTTCGTGGGTGCCGGGCCCGGCGCCGCAGACCTGATCACCGTGCGGGGGCGCGACGTGATCGCTTCGTCGCCGGTGTGCCTGTACGCGGGCAGCCTGGTCCCGGCGGAGCTGCTGGCGCACTGCCCGGCCGACGCCAGGCTGGTGGACACGGCGAAGCTGACGTTGGACGAGATCCTCGCCGAGATGCTGGCCGCCCACGGAGCCGGGCTCGACGTGGCTCGGCTGCACTCCGGGGACCCGTCGGTGTTCAGCGCCGTCGCCGAGCAGATGCGCCGGCTCGACGCGGCCGGGATCCCCTACGAGGTGGTGCCGGGCGTGCCGGCGTTCGCGGCCGCGGCGGCCTCGCTGAAGCGGGAGTTCACCGTGCCGGGGGTCGGGCAGACCGTGGTGCTCACCCGCACCTCCGCGCGTGCGACACCGATGCCCGAGCACGAGGACCTCGCCACGCTCGGCCGGAGCCGGGCGACGATGGTGCTGCACCTCGCGGTCAACCGCATCGAGCAGCTCGTCGAGGAACTGCTGCCCAACTACGGTGCGGACTGCCCCGTGGCCGTGGTCGCGAACGCGAGCCGTGCGGACGAGATCGTCCTGCGCGCAACGCTTTCCGACATCGCGGAACGCGTGCGCGCCGCGGGCATCGTGCGAACCGCCGTCGTCGTGGTGGGCCAGGTGCTGACCGCGTCGGAGTTCCCCGACAGCCACCTCTACTCCGCCACCCGCTGCCGCGACTAGGGCTTGGGCCCCTGGGTGTACCGCAATTTCCATTGAGCGTTTTTCATCCTTCGTGTTCGAGGGTGAGGATGGCTCGGGCGAGGGTGCCGACGCGGTGTGGGCAGCAGCGGACGCG